>SVIK01000027.1 GCA_015069525.1 Clostridiales bacterium
AGGGTTGTATGCCGATAGAGGTAATGGCGTCAAGGGGCGTCGATACGCTTCGCTACGGCACGTTAAAGCCCGTAGGGCTTTTAAACGAGGAGGGCAAACGCCCGTACGCGGTATTACAGCTTAGAAAAGAGAACGAAACCGGCACGGCGTATAATCTCGTAGGCTTTCAAACGAATTTAAAATTCCCCGAACAAAAACGGGTATTTTCGATGATACCTGCATTAAGGAACGCAGACTTTTTACGCTACGGCGTTATGCATAGAAACACGTTTATCAATTCGCCTTGCGTTTTAAACCGCGATTTTTCGGTTAAGAATAATCAAAGGCTGTTTTTTGCGGGGCAAATCACGGGCGTGGAGGGATATGTAGAGAGCGCGTTTAGCGGTCTACTTTCCGCCATCGCGGTTGCGGATAAAATCTTACACCGCAAGCCCTTCGTTTTGGACGATAGGACGGTATGTGGCGCGTTGCAAACGTATATCGCGACGCCTAATAAAGATTTCCAACCGATGAACGCGAATTTTGGAATTTTAGCGCCGTTGCCCACGCGTATCAAGGACAAAAAGGAGCGGTATAAAGCGCTTGCCTTGCGCGCCTTGGAGTGTGTAGAAACAGCCGTAAACGAACAACGTATAGAGGAGTAATAACATGGAATTTAGAGGAACGACGATTTGCGCGGTAAAAAAGGACGGCGTGACGGCAATTGCGGGCGAGGACAAGTGACGCTTGGCGAATCGGTTATTTTCAAGAACACGGCGGTAAAGGTACGCCGTATTTTCGGTGGCAAGGTAATTCTCGGGTTTGCAGGCTCGGTGACGGACGCGTTTGCGCTTACCGAGCGTTTCGAGGGCATGCTCAATAAATTTTCGGGCAACCTTATGCGTTCGGCGGTGGAACTTGCCGAGCTTTGGAGAAGCGACAAAATCGGTAGAAAATTAGACGCGATGATGATAACGGCGGACGAAAACACGTTGCTTATTTTATCGGGCACGGGCGAGGTTATCGAGCCAGACGAAGGCGTTTGCGCTATCGGTAGCGGAGGCAACTACGCATTGGCGGCGGCGCGCGCCTTGTATCAAGAAACGGACTACGACGCACCGACGATTGCAACGAAAGCGTTGAAAATCGCTTCGGAAATTTGCGTATTCACCAACGACAACATCCGTTTGGAAACGGTTGGCGAAAAGGTAAAGGAGGCGTAATATGGATTTATCCCCCAAACAAATCGTATATCGTTTAGACAAATATATTATCGGGCAGGACGACGCGAAAAAAGCGGTAGCTATCGCGCTTAGAAACCGTTATCGTCGTGCGCAATTGCCCGTAGAAATCCGTGAAGAAATCACGCCGAAGAACATCATTATGAAAGGTCCTACGGGCGTAGGAAAAACGGAAATTGCCCGTCGCCTTGCCAAGCTTGTAAAAGCGCCCTTCGTCAAGGTAGAAGCGACGAAATATACCGAGGTAGGGTACGTAGGTAAGGACGTCGAGGGCATGATTCGTGACTTGGCAGAATGCGCTTACCGCCTTGTAAAAGCGGAAAAGGAAGAAGAAGTCAAGGCGAAAGCGACGCGCGCCACGGAAAAGCGTCTTATGCAAGCGCTTGCCGAGGCGAAGAAAGCGGAGCGTGGCGAAAAGGCGAAGGAGCTTTTTGAAAACGAGCTGTTAGAAGGGTTGAGAAAGGGCGAATTCGACAATTTCGTCATTGAAATGGAGGTCGCGGACGTATCGCAACCAATGGAGCTTATCCCTGGCGGTACGGCGATATCCTTGGGTAGTATTTTCGGCGACATGATGCCTCAAAAGAAGAAAAGACGTAAATTCCCCGTCAAGGAAGCGTACCAAATCATTTTAAGCGAGGAATCTTCCAAGCTCATCGACGACGACGCTATCAAATCGGAAGCGTTGTATCGTGCGGAAAACGACGGTATCGTATTCATTGACGAAATCGATAAAATTGCAGGCAAGGGCAATCAGCACGGCGCGGACGTATCGCGCGAAGGGGTGCAAAGGGACATTTTGCCTATCGTGGAAGGTTCGACGGTGGTCACGAAATACGGCCCGATTAAAACGGACTTTATCCTCTTTATCGCGGCGGGTGCGTTCCACGTATCCTCCATTGAGGATTTGATTCCAGAGCTCCAAGGTAGATTCCCCGTATCGGTGGAATTAAAGAGCTTGACAAAAGACGATTTCGTAAAGATTTTAACGGAAACGGAGAATTCGCTCGTATTCCAGTATTCCAAGCTTTTAAGCGTAGACCATATCGATTTGCAGTTTGACGCAGGCGCAATCGAGCGTATTGCGGAGGTATCGGTAGAGCTCAACGCGACGAGCGAAGACATCGGTGCAAGACGTTTGCATACGGTTATGGAATACCTGCTTGAAGACATTTCCTTTAATGCAGGCGGAGATTATCCCATGTTCACGCTTAATATCGACAAGAAATACGTGGACGAGCATTTGCAAAAGCTCACGGGCGATAGAAACTTGAAAAAATACGTTCTCTAAGCGGAGTGCCTCCGCTGTCAAATCTTTCTATCTTTCGTTGTCGCTTATATGTAGCGGTATCGTAGATAGGGGGGTGCGTATCCTAAATTATTAGGTTGTGCCTCCGCGTGGCGTGTCGCCACAGCCGAGTTTTTCTATCTGCGGAGTGCCTCCGCTGTCAAATCTTTCTATCTTTCGTTGTCGCTCACATGTAGCGGTATCGTAGATGGGGGTGCATATCCTAAATTATTAGGTTGTGCCTCCGCGTGGCGTGTCGCCACAGCCGAGTCTTTCTATCTTTCATTGTCGCTTACATGTAGCGGTATCGTAGATAGGGGGTGCGTATCCTAAGTTATTAGGTTGTGCCTCCGCGTGGCGTGTCGCCACAGCCGAGTCTTTCTATCTTTCGTTGTTGCTTACATGTAGCGGTATCGTAGATAAAGAAAAGTAAAAAACAAACAAGGAAACAGTTATGATTAACATACCCAAAGGAACAAAAGACGTACTCCCTGCGGATTCGTACAAATGGCAATACGTAGAGGGGGTAGCACGCGAAACGGCGAAGCTGTTTGGTGTAAAGGAACTCCGCACGCCCACGTTCGAGCATACGGAGCTTTTCAGCCGTGGCGTAGGGGACACGACGGACATTGTGACGAAAGAGATGTACACGTTCAAGGACAAAGGGGATAGAAGTATCACCTTAAAGCCCGAGGGAACGGCAGGTGCGGTGCGTGCCTTTATCGAAAACGGGCTTATTGGTGGAGCTATGCCTGCCAAGATGTACTATATTACGCCTGCGTTCCGCTACGAACGTCCGCAAGCGGGCAGACTTAGGGAATTCCACCAGTTTGGTGTGGAAATTTTCGGTGCAAAGGGTGCGCAAACGGATGCGGAAGCTATCCTTATCGCGGATAGTCTTTTGAAGAAATTGGGGATAAACGTAAAGTTGTATATCAACTCTATCGGGTGTCCCACCTGTCGCGCGAAGTATAACCAAGCGTTAAAGGAATTTTTTGCTCCGCACGTAGAGGAACTTTGCTACGATTGTAAAACGAGATATGAAAAGAACCCGTTGCGCCTTCTCGATTGTAAGGAAGAAAATTGCAAAAAGATAAACGCAAGCGCGCCGAAAATGCTCGATTATCTTTGCGAGGAATGTGCCACGCACTTTGAAACGTTGAAGACGCACTTACAAAACGCAGGGGTGGCATACGAAATCGACAGCCGTATCGTACGCGGATTGGATTATTATACGCGTACCGTATTCGAATTCGTATCCACGTCGATTGGCGCGCAAGGCACGGTTTGTGCGGGCGGAAGATACGACGGATTGATAGAGCAATTGGGTGGCAACCCCACTCCCGCAGTCGGTTTTGCGGCGGGGATAGAACGTCTTTTAATTGTCATGGAACAATCGGGCGTAGAAATTCCCAACGACGATAAGGCAACGGTATATATTGCAGGCATGGACGCAGAATGTCGCGATAAAGCGTTCGCATTGGCGTCCCAGCTCCGTTTATCAGGCGTAAAAGCGGAAATCGACCATATGGAGCGTTCGGTAAAGGCGCAGTTCAAGTACGCGGATAAAATCGGGGCAAAATACGTGGCGGTAATCGGCGGGAACGAGCTTGCCGACGGCAAAGCCAACGTAAAAAATATGACGACGGGGGAAAGCGAAAGCGTAGCTTTTGCCGATTTCGTTGCATATTTTGCAAATAAATAACGGATAGTAATAAAAGGGAAAAATAAAATGGTAAAACACGTAAATAAAGCAGAATTTGAAGAACTTATCAAGGGCGAAAAGACGGTATTTTGTGATTTTTGGGCAAGCTGGTGCGGGCCTTGTCGCATGCTTGCGCCCGTCTTTGAAAGCGTTGCGGAAAAATACGCGGGCAAAGCGGAATTCGTAAAGATAAACGTAGACGAGGAGGAAGCTTTGGCGATAAGATACGGCATTTCCTCTATTCCCAACGTTTTGGCGATAAAGCAGGGGAAGGTATTGGATAATAGCCTTGGCTTCGTTCCTTCCGTCACCCTTAGCGCGTTTGTTGAAAAACATATCTAAGTAAAAGTGAAGTATGTCTAACGACAAGTGCAGTTCGCTTGCGCAAGCAAACTGCACTAAAAAAGCAACATAAAAAGCAATCACCCGACGAAGGGGCTTCGTCGGGTGATTTTTTTAGTTGTTATGATGTTATTAGTGTTTGAAACACATTATAGCTGGCTATTATAGGATTAGTAGTTTTCCGCACGAACTTGGAAATAAGCTTGGGGATGCGAACAAACGGGGCAAACGTCGGGTGCTTTCTTGCCAACGACGATATGTCCGCAGTTCGAGCATTGCCATACAGCGTCGCCTTCTTTGGAGAATACGAGGTCGCCTTTCACGTTCGCAAGCAACTTTCTGTATCTTTCTTCGTGTTCCTTTTCGATTTTCGCAACGCCGTCGAAAAGTTCCGCAATCTTATCAAACCCTTCTTCGCGTGCTACTTTTGCGAATTCGTAGTACATATCCGTCCACTCGTAATTTTCGCCTTCCGCAGCCTCCAAAAGGTTTTCTGCGGTAGAGGAGATTTCTCCGCCGTTCAAAATCTTGAACCAAATTTTAGCGTGTTCTTGTTCGTTCTTTGCGGTTTCTTCGAAAATAGACGCAATTTGCACGAAGCCTTCCTTTCTTGCCTTGCTAGCGAAATAGGTGTACTTATTTCTCGCTTGCGATTCGCCCGCAAACGCCGCTTGCAAATTCGCTTCCGTTCTCGAACCTTTCAACGTAGGTTTTTCTTCGAATTGCCCAGCTTGCTTGCAAACGGGACATACGTCGGGGGCTTTATCGCCTTCCGTAGTATAATGACATACTTTACATTCAAATTTCTTCATATTTCACCTCTTTATTTATGTCCTTAATAGGACTTGGTTTTATTAACTGATATTATTATAATACAAATAGGAGGGTTTGTCAATAGATTTTTATAAAAAAAATGAAAAAAATTTAATAAACTTTTAACAAAAGGCTAACGGCATTTTTACACGCGCGCGATATAATAATGTGGAAAGTTGACAAAAGCGAAAAAAAAGGGTATAATAAAAAGGAAAGAGGAAAACGATGAAAAAATTAAGCAAAAGAAAAATGCAATGGATAGAGCGGACGGTCGCCAACGATAGGGGGTACAAAATTTATTTGTACAACCGTTTTTTTGCGTTCTTATTTTCCGCGTTATTGCAATTAGGGCTTTTCTGTTTTTTTGCGTTTTTGCTCATATACAATTCCCGCTACGCTTTTATTCTGCAAACTTGCATGTTTGCGTTGCAGGTTTTATTTTTGCTCATTATTCTCAATCGTCACCCTCGTCCTTCGACGAAAATGGGTTGGATATTGCTCGTAGTGATGATTCCGTTTTTCGGCGTGCCTTGGTACCTACTCAACGGCATGGTTCGTCCCCAACGGAAGATGAAAAAGAAACTTTTGAAAGCAAGAAAAGAAAATCGTGAGGCGATTGCGCAATTCTACGGCGAGCGCCCCTTGCCCAACCCCACGAACCGAGCCGACGCCATCACGCGCTATCTTGCCGAGCACGCGGGCTACCCCGTGTGCTACGACGGCGAAGTCAAGTATTATAAAGCGGGGGAGGAGATGTTCCCCGACATGCTAAAAGCGCTCGAAAGCGCGGAAAAATTTATTTTGGTAGAGTACTTTATTATCGCGCACGGAAAAATGTGGAGCGAAATCCGTAAAATCCTGTTAGAAAAGGCATCCTTGGGTGTACAAGTGCGGATAATCTACGACGATTTCGGTTGTATGACGACGTTGCCTCCTCGGTATGAAAAATACTTAGAGAAGCTCAGCGAGAATATCAAATGTATCACGTTTAATAACGTTATTCCGATGTTTGCGCTCCGCATGAACAATCGCGACCATAGAAAAATGCTCATTATCGACGGTAAGACGGCGTTCACGGGCGGAATCAACGTCGCGGACGAATACATTGGGGAGAAGCGTCGTTTTGGGTATTGGAAGGACACGGGCGTACGGATAGAGGGTGACGGCGTCATGTCGATGACGCTTGCGTTTATGGACATGTGGAACGCCTTTTCGAAGGAAAAGGAGGACGTAAGGGACTACCTTTTGCCTCGTAGCGAAACGCACGACGCGGAAACGACGTCTTTCCGCGTGCAACCGTACGACAACTCGCCTTTGCACGAGCCGAACACCGCCGAAGCGGTATACGCGGACATGATTCAACGCGCGGAAAAATCGGTATGGATATTCACGCCCTATTTGGTTTTGGACGAGTACATGCGCGAGCTGTTATGTGCATCCGCGCTACGCGGGGTAGACGTGCGTATCGTCACGCCGGCTATACCCGACAAGAAAATCGTATACCGTTTGACGCGCGCCAACTACGGCGTGCTCATGAAAGCGGGCGTCAAGATTTACGAATACACCCCGGGCTTTATCCACGCCAAGAACATGCTTTGCGACGGCAAGAGCGCGGTTGTCGGCACGATAAACCTCGATTATAGGAGCTTATATCATCACTTTGAAAACGGCGTATATTTCAGCGGTTGCGAAGCGGTGCAAGAGGTGGAAAGGGATTGTGAAGAGGTATTTGCCGTTTCTCGGTTATGTACGAAAGAGGACGTAAAAAGCTCGTTGATAGGAAGACTGGTCGATTCGCTTTTGCGCGTCTTTGAAACGTTGTTATAAGGATAGAAAAAATGAAAAAGAATACAAGGGCAGAAAAACGTGCGGAAGAAGCGCGTATCATAGCGGAAATGGAGAGCGCGATGCGGGGGGAAGATTTTATAACCGCGCCCACGCCTTCCTCCGCCTCCAAACCCCAAAAACCGCAAGACCAAGCGGGTATGTACGCGTCGAAAGAGAAAAACGCGGAAAAAGCGGAGGAAAAAATCTATTGTAAACGGTGTAAATCTCGCATGGAAAAGGGGGTTTGCCCCGTCTGTGGATACCGTGTTTATACGCCGATGGACGAGGGGAAAATCAAAAAAATTCGCCTCATCGTCGCAGGCGTTTGTATCCTAGCGTTTTTAGCGCTGTTTTTAGCGTTGCGTCTTACATAAAGCTTGTATATAACGAAAAGCGCAGTTTCGCCTCCTTATAGGAGGCGTTTTGCTTGTTTTTCATAATCTTTCCTTAAAAATCCTATTTACATTGAAAAAAAAGTATGCTATAATAGATTGGAAAAGGAGCAAAAAGCGTGAAGATTATACATACGGGAGATATTCATCTCGGTATCCCTTTGCACCATTTGCCAAGGGAAAAAGAGAAACTTCGCAAAGCCGAAATTCTGGACGGATTTCGGCGCCTTTGCGCGTATGCAAAATCGAACGGCGTCACCGCAGTCCTTATCGCAGGCGACCTCTTTGACGATAACGAGATAGAAAGCAGTCTTATCAAGGAAGTATGCACGGCGATAGAGCAGGCAAAGCCCACGCTTTTTTTCTACGTGACGGGCAATCACGACGAAGGGATAAGCCTTTCCGGCGCGCCCGATAACCTTTTCCGCTTCGGTAAAACCCACGCGTGGACGAGCTACGCTTTGGACGAGGGCGTGACGATAACGGGCATGGACTTTTCCGATTATTCCGCGCACAATTTTTCCGCGCTTTCCCTTTCGCCTGATAATTATAACGTCGTCTTGTTGCACGGCAATATGCAAGGCGGACAAGGGGGCAAAGAGGATAGAGAAACGTTGCCCGCGGGGTATTTACAAAATAAGTATATCGACTATTTGGCGCTCGGTCATATCCATATCCCCGACGGGACGTGCAAACGCCTTGATACGCGCGGAAAATTCCGTTATTGCGGTTGCTTAGAGGGGAAAGGCATGGATGAAATCGGCAAGCGCGGTTTCTTTCTTTTGGAGATAGAACGTGGCACGCTGATAAGCGAAAAATTCTACACGTTCGCCCGTAGGGAAGTGGTGGAAAAGCGGGTAGACATCTCCGCGTGCAATTCGTATGCGGACATGGAGGAAGCGGTATTTTCTTCGCTTCGTGGGGAGAACACGGAAAACGTTCTTCGCCTCGTGCTTTGCGGTAATTATAAAGAGGGGCTTCGTAAGGAGCTTGCCCTTCTTTCCTCCCGCCTTTGCGAACGCTTCTTCCACGCCAAGGTCGTAGACGAAAGCCGTTTGTATATCGACCCGAACGCCTATAAGACGGACTGTACGGAGCGTGGCGAATTTATTCGCGAGCTTTCCCGTTATCAAATGGACGCGCGGTTAAAAGAGGAGATTTTAGAGGTAGGGTTAAAAGCGCTTGCAGGGGAGGAAATCGACTTATGAGAATTCTTTCCTGTCACATCACGGGCTTTGGCAAATTCGTAAACCGTGCCTTTGACTTATCCGCCCCCGTCGTCGTTTGTAAGCAAGAAAACGGCTGGGGCAAAACGACGATAGCGGACTTTATAGAATGTATGCTTTACGGCATGGATAACGGCAGAAAAGCGAGCGTCGCGCAAAACCTTCGTACCAAGTACGAGCCGTGGTCGGGCGCGCGCTATGGCGGAGCGCTCGTCATAGAGGAGCGAGGCAAAACGTACCGTATCGAGCGTACCTTTGGCAAAACGCCGTCGGCGGACACGGTGCGCGTATTCGACGGCAACAATATGGCGTGCTACGATTTTGGGGATAGGGCGCAAACGCTTGGCGAAGTGCTTTTTGGGGTAGATAGAGAAAGCTACCGTCGCACGGCGTATATCCCGCAAGGGGAAACGCAAACGGAGTGTTTAACGGGGGATATCAAGAGCAAGCTTTTGTCTATTCTTTCCGCCACGCCCAGCGATAGTACGGCGCAAAAGGCGATGGATAGGCTGGACAATGCCGAGCGTGCTCTTCGTGCAAAACGTCGTCCTGCGAAAGGCAAATTGGACGAAATTGACGAAAAACTTGCGTATATCGAAGCGCAAAAGGCGGATTGTATTCGCGCTTCGCAAGCGTTGTGTGCGCAAAGAGAAACGCTCGCCACGTATACGCAAAAAATGCAAAATTACACGGCGGAACTGCAAAAACTTTCCTCCCTTTTAGAGGAATATACAAGGCGTGGGGAAATGGTGGCGAACCGTGCCGTCCGCAAGGAAATGGAAACGACGTACGCAAACGCCAGCGAGGCGTTGAAGGAGCTTTCCCTTTTCTTTGGACAAATCGACCCTCGCACGTTAAATACGGAGGGTTTGGAAAACGCCGTCATGGAATTTTACGCGTTAAAAGGGGAGATAGAGGGGCTGGAAAGCAAGCTCGTCGCACTTTCAGCGCAAGATAAGGAAAGGGAACTTTTGCAAACGCAACTTTCCGCGTGTGAAAAGACGATAGAAAGCTACGAAATGCTTGCGCAAACGCAGGCGAAGAAAGACGAAAGGGAAAAGAAGAAAGCGCGAGGCGACGCAAAATATTCCAAAAAACGTCGTAAACGGGGTATGTTCGTGCTTTGCTTATCCCTGATTATCGCCATTTTAGGGGCGGTATTTTCGGAAACGTCAAAGGCGCTCGGTATCGTAATGCTTGTTTTAGGGGTGCTGGGTACGCTGTACGGTTTCGGCACGGTGTATCGCCATACGAAAGGCTTGCCCGCAAGGAAAAAACGCCGTTTAATCTTTGACGACCCCGAGGTAGAAGCTCGCTATAAGGCAACGCTGGAAGAGGCGGACGCGTTAAGCGCAAAGCTTGCCGAATACGAAAAGACGGGCGGTGGCAATTACGCGCTTGCACTTGCGGAAATCGAGCAAAAGAAATCGCGTGCAAGCGCGCTGGAAAACGCGATAAGCGGATTTATTGCCAACTTCCGTTTCGAGGCGGTTTACGATTACCGCTCTGCACTTTCCCGCATTAAGGAAAGCGTAGCGGACTATATCCGTTTTAGCGACGCCACGACGGAGTACGCACAAAAAATCTCCGCGCTCGCTCCCGTTGCGGATACGGGGATTATTGCCGACTATTCGCAGGCGGACGTGGAGGAGATTTCCCGCCGTCGTATTTCAATAGAACGGGAAAGGGAACGTTTAAGAGGGGAATACGCGCGCATATACGCGGAAACGGAGAATTTAGAAACGCAAGCGTTCCGCTTAAAGGAATATCAGGCGGAGGCGCTTCGTTTAGAGGAAGAAAAAGCGCGTTTAGAGCGTCGTCTTACGGCAATCCGTTCGGCGAAAGAGCTACTTTCTCGCGCTCGGGCGAATATGGCGACGCGTTATTTAGACCCCGTGGAAAACAACTGTCGTAGGTATGCGGAAATTTTAGGGTTTTCGTTGCCTGCAAAGCTACGTTTCAGCGGAGAGGGCTTGCCGATGATGGAGGAAAGCGGTGCGTTGCGCGCCACCGATTATTATAGTTTAGGTCTTCGGGAGCTTCTTGATTTTTGCGTACGTATCGCCCTTGCGGAAACGCTGTACACGGGTGCACGTCCACCGCTTATTTTGGACGACCCGTTTGCAAACCTTGACGACGATAAGACGTTGCGGGCGAAATCGTTGGTGCAAGAGCTTTCGAAAAAATACCAGATTTTATATTTTACCTGCAAACAAGAAAGGACGTTGTAGGGGGATGAAATTCTCGTGAAAGCGAGGATTTTTCCTTTAAAAACGGTTGACATTATATTTTATAAAAAATATAATAATAATTGTTAAGTAGTTTATAAAAAGGAGAGAACAATGGCAGGAACGGTGAAGACGCTTATCAAAAGCGTAAGAGAATATAAAAAACCGTCGATTATCACTCCGCTATTTATGACGTTAGAGGCTTTTTGCGAATGTTTTATTCCCTTTGTCATGGCAAAGATGATAGGGGCGATAGACCCGCAGGCTTCGGGCTTTGTCGGTAGCGATGCGATTATGTCGCAAATTTTAAAATACGGAGCCATCTTATTAGGGCTTGCTATCGTTTCCATGACGAGTGGTGCGCTTGCGGGCAAGTACGCCGCGACGGCAAGTTGTGGTTTTGCGAAGAACTTGCGCCACGATATGTTTTATAGGGTGCAACGTTTTTCGTTTTCTAACGTGGATAAATTCTCGTCCTCTTCGCTCGTTACGCGTATGACGACGGACGTGGCAAACGTGCGTATGGCCTATCAAATGTGCTTGCGTATTGCTATCCGCGTGCCGTTGCAATTTATCTTTGCGATAATCATGAGCTTTTCTATCAATCCCCGTCTTGCGTGGATATTCCTTGCGATAGTGCCCGTGTTGGCGCTCATCATCATCTTGCTCATGCGTTTCGTAATGCCTTTTTTCCGTCGTATCTTCAAAAAATACGATGCCCTCAATAATTCGGTGCAAGAAAACGTAGGTGGTATCCGCGTAGTCAAATCGTTCGTACGCGAAGAATACGAAACGGAGAAATTCAATAAATCGGCAGACGAAGTGAGAAAAGACTTCACCAAAGCAGAACGCATTTTGGCAATCACCAGCCCGATGATGACGTTCTTTATCAACTTTGCCTCTATTCTCATTTCAGTATTTGCGGTATTTGCGATTATCGACAAAACGCATTGGGCGTCGTTTGCAGGCTTTGAAAAGGGGCAATTCTCCGCCCTTATCACGTACGGAATACAAATGCTTTCGGCGCTTATGATGTTCTCTATGATATTCGTCATGATTACGATGTCGCTCGAATCCGCCCGCCGTATTTCGGAGGTATTGAACGAGCAATCGGATATCGTCAGCCCCAAGTCGGGAAAGACGACGGTAGAGAACGGCGAAATCCGTTTTGAAGACGTTTCCTTTAAGTATTCGAAGACGGCGGAACAGTACGCGTTGTCGGATATCAATTTAACGATAAATTCAGGCGAAACGGTCGGGATTTTGGGTGGTACGGGTTCATCGAAAACGACGCTTATCCAGCTTATCCCCCGCTTGTACGATACGACGGAAGGTAGCGTATACGTAGGCGGAGTGAACGTTAAGGACTACGATTTGGACGCATTAAGAAAGGACGTATCCGTCGTTTTGCAAAAGAACGTGCTTTTCTCAGGCACGATTAAAGACAACCTTCGTTGGGGGGACGAAAACGCCACCGACGAGGACATAATAAGGGTGTGCAAACTTGCGCAAGCGGACGAATTCGTCCGTTCCTTCCCCGACGGCTACGATACGTTTATCGAGCAGGGTGGTACGAACGTTTCAGGCGGTCAAAAGCAACGTCTTTGTATTGCGCGTGCGCTTCTTAGAAAACCGAAGATTTTAATTTTGGACGATTCGACGAGTGCCGTCGACACCAAGACGGACGCGCTTATTCGTCACGCGTTCAAGGAAGAAATTCCTGATACGACGAAGATAATTATCGCTCAACGCGTATCCTCGGTAGAACACGCGGACAAAATTCTCATTTTAGACGGCGGAAAAATTATTGCCTGCGGAAAACACGAAACGCTTCTTAAAACGAGCGCCGTTTACCGCGAGATTTACGATACGCAAACGAAAGGCAAAGAAAAAGAAGAGGGGGGTGAAGCGTAATGGCAGAAGCAACCACTCAAAGACGCGCGATGCCCAAAGGCCCCATGCGCGGGCGCGGAATGCCCGTTCCCAAAGGGATGATAAAAAAAGGCACGCTCAAACGCGTTTTGCAAACGGCGTTCAAGTATTATAAATGGCGTTTAATTTTGGTATTTGCTTGCATTATTATCAGCGCGGTAGGCAGTCTTGTTTCCTCGCTGTATATGCAAAAGGTCGTAGACAACGTTATCACACCCGCCCTTGATACGGGTTGGTCGTCGGCGCTCCAAAGCACGCTCATATCCCTTGTCGTCATGATGATAGTGGTGTATACGCTCGTCATATTGGCGACGTATACGTATACGCGGATTATGGCAGGCGTAACGCAAGGGCTTTTGTATCATATGCGTACGGATATGTTCAAAAAGATGCAAACGTTGCCTATTAAATACTTCGACACGCACGCCCACGGCGAAATCATGAGTGCTTACACCAACGACACGGACGCTATGCGCCAGCTCGTTGGGCAGAGTTTGCCAACGGTATTCAGCAGTTCGTTAACGCTGATTGCAACGATATCGATAATGCTCACGTACAGTTTTTATCTTTCGCTCGTCGTATTCCTTTGCACGTTCTTTATGCTTTTCGTAGTGAAGAAAATCGGCGGAAAGAGTGCGAAGTACATGGTAGCGCAACAAACGGCGCTTGCTGAGGAAGAAGGCTTTATTGAAGAGATGATGAAAGGGCAAAAGGTAGTCAAAGTATTCACGCATGAAGAAAAGGTGAAGGTGGATTTTGATAAGCATAACGAAAACCTTTTCGAGGCTGGTAGCCGTGCGCACATTTTTGGTAATATTTTAGGCCCTATATTAAGTAACATTGGCAACTTCACGTACGTGCTTTTGGCGATAATTGGCGGAGCGCTGTTTGCTTTTGGAGTAAAGAACGTGGGTTTTTCCACTATTTTTGGCGGTAGTAGCGTGCTCGGTTTAGGCGTAGTGGTCGCTTTCCTTGGCATGTCGCGGAACTTTGCCATGACGGTCAATCAAATGTCCCAACAAATCTCTATGGTAGCCATGGGTATGGCTGGGGCGAGCCGTATTTTCACCCTCATGGACGAGGAAGCGGAACAAGACAACGGCTACGTGACGCTTGTCCACGCCAAGGAGAACGAAGAGGGCAATTTAACGGAATCGACAAAGCGCACGGGCGTTTGGGCGTGGAAGCATTTCCATAAAGCGGACGGCACGACGACGTACACGCGTCTTCGCGGGGATATCGTCATGGACATGGTCGATTTTTGCTACGTACCCGAAAAGCAAGTATTGACGGACGTCACGCTGTATGCAAAGCCGGGGCAAAAGATAGCTTTCGTAGGTGCAACGGGCGCAGGTAAAACGACGATTACCAATCTTATCAACCGTTTCTACGATATTGCGGACGGCAAGATACGCTACGACGGAATCAATATCAATAAAATAAAAAAGAGCGATTTGCGTCGCTCGCTCGGTATCGTTTTGCAGGACACGAACCTGTTCACAGGTACGGTCATGGAGAACATCCGTTATGGTAGGTTAGACGCCACGGACGAGGAGTGTATTCAATCGGCAAAGCTTGCCAACGCGCACGATTTTATTTGTCGTTTGCCCGACGGATATAATACGATGTTGACGAATAACGGAGCAAACCTTTCGCAAGGTCAAAGACAGCTTTTATCGATAGCGCGTGCGGAGGTAGCAGACGCACCCGTTATGATATTGGACGAAGCGACGTCGTCGATAGACACGCGCACGGAAGCGCTGGTGCAAGACGGCATGGATAAACTCATGAAAGGCAGGACGGTATTCGTAATTGCGCACCGACTTTCGACGGTAAGAAACGCCAACGCGATTATGGTTTTAGACCACGGCAAGATTATCGAACGTGGCACGCACGACCAGCTCATCGCGCAAAAGGGCGTATACTATCAATTATATACGGGCGCTTTCGAGCTTGAATAAGCGTAGGCGGAGCGCTGGCAAATCTTTCTATCTTTCGATAACGCTTTTGCGTAGTGTTATCATAGCCCTCTCTTAATAAGGGCATTACAATCATTACTGCGAATATTTTTATTATGCCTTTGTAAAAACAAAAACAGGACGAAAAATCGCCCTGTTTTTTGTATAGTAAAACCATGTTGCTTATGATAAAAATATATAAATTTCTGCCGAAACTTTTTCCAAAGGAAAAAACTTCACCGCAACGCAACTTCACTATGCCGTAGGCATAACTTCACTTTCGCCGCGGCGAAAACTTCACTAAAAAAGGACGGATATCCGTCCTTTTTTTATCTCGTCGCCAGCCATACCATCAACACGGACACGTCCGCAGGGTTCACGCCTGAAATTCTGCCTGCTTGTCCCAAATTCATCGGTCGCACGCGGTTAAGCTTTTCTCTCGCTTCCAATCGCAAGCCCGCAATGGTATCGTAATCAATATCTTCGGGCAATGCTTTATCTTCCAGCTTTTTCGCCCGTTCAATCATTTCGAGCCCTTGTTTTAAGTAGCCCTCGTAGCGCACGGTAATTTCCGCCGTTTCAATAACGTCTTTCGAATATTCCCCAAACACGTTAAAGTATTCCATAATATCTTTTAAGGGGATAGAACGTTTCAACATATCGGCATAAGACACGCCACCGCTCGGCTGGTCGTATCCGTACTTTTTAAGGAAAGGCGCAACCTCTTTCAAGGGCAATCGAGTACGCATTTTTTCAAGCAATTCTTCGTATTTCGCCTTACGCGCTTTGTAGCGTTCAAGCCTTTCTTCTTTCACAAGTCCGCAAGCATATCCCTTTTCCGTCAAACGGAAATCAGCGTTGTCTTGGCGCAAGCAAATGCGGTGTTCTGCGCGCGAGGTCATCATACGGTAGGGCTCGTCCGTGCCTTTTGTGACGAGGTCGTCGATAAGCACGCCGATATACGCTTCGTCACGGCGCAGGATAAAGGGGGGGAGACCA
>SVIK01000028.1 GCA_015069525.1 Clostridiales bacterium
ACGAGGAAGAAGACGATTACGTAGATTATACCAAGATGACCTTGGAGGAGCAAGCAAACTACGAGGCGGAACGTGAAGAAAAACGCCTTGCGTCCCTTGCCTCTGCGCCCGAGGGCAAAAAATCGCTTGCAATGGCAAGAGAGTGGGACTATATCATCAACCGTAAGGATAAGACGGTAGAGCTCACAGAAAGCGGGGCAAGAAAGGCAGAAAGATTTTTCCATATCGACAACATTGCGGAAATCGAGCACGCCGATTTGAACCACCACATCCAACAAGCGCTCAAAGCGCACAAGCTTTTCCACTTGAACGAGGAATATATCGTAAGCGACGGAGAAATCGTCATCGTTGACGAATTCACGGGGCGTTTGATGATAGGCCGTCGTTATTCGGACGGTTTGCACCAAGCGATTGAAGCGAAGGAAGGGGTAGAGGTACGTAGCGAAAACAAGACGTACGCAACCATTACTTTCCAAAACTATTTCCGTTTGTATAAAAAGCTTTCGGGCATGACGGGTACGGCAAAGACGGAAGAAGCGGAATTTAGAACGATTTATTCGCTCGACGTTGTGGAGATTCCTACTAACCGTCCCATCAAGCGTGTCGATTTGCCCGATATGGTCTATTCCACGGTAAACGGCAAGAAACGCGCTATCGTAGAAGAAATTATGAAACGCCACGAAAGCGGACAACCGATTTTGGTTGGTACTTCGTCGGTAGATAAATCGGAAGAAATCTCCCGTCTTTTGAAGAGAAACGGGGTAAAACACAATATCCTTAACGCAAAGAACCACGAACGCGAAGCGGAAATCGTCGCGCAAGCAGGTCGTTTGAACGCCGTCACCATCTCCACCAACATGGCTGGTCGTGGTACGGATATTCTGCTCGGTGGCAACCCCGAATATTTGGCGAAAAAACGCCTTCGTGAAGAGGGTGCAGAGCACGAGGATATCGAGCTTGCAATTAGTATGTACATCACGGACGTAAGCGACGAAATTAAAGCGCTCCGCGAAAGATACAAAAAGGTATACGAATATTACAAGAAGGAAACGGACGCGGAAAAGGAGCAAGTTATCGAAGCGGGTGGGCTTTGTATCATCGGTACGGAGCGTCACGAATCCCGTCGTATCGACAACCAGCTTAGAGGTCGTGCAGGTCGTCAAGGGGATATCGGTATGTCGGTATTCTATCTTTCGCTTGAAGACGAACTCGTTATGCGCTTCGGTGGCGAGCGTATGAAATCGTTGTACACCTTCTTCAAAATCGACGAAGACACGTGTTTGCAATCGCGTATGCTTTCCCGTGGTATTGAAAACGCACAACGCGCAATCGAGGGCAAGAACTTCGGTATCCGTAAGAACGTCCTTCAATACGACGACGTCATGAACAAGCAACGTATGGTTATGTACGAAGAACGTATGAACGTCCTTCGCGGTGGCAACGTACACGAACAAATCTTGAAATATATTCCCGATTACGTAGCGGAAACGCTTTCGTCGGCTGTCAACGTAGAAGACATGCCGGAGCTTTGGAACGAAGCGGAACTCAACACCGCACTCGAAGCGAAGGTATTGCCCGAGGGCACGAACTATATCACGAGAGAACGCCTTACCAAATGGGATTACGAGCTGGCGCTTAAAAAGATTTCGAAAAAGGTTGAAAAAGAATACGAGAGGAAGATTGAAGAGCTCAAAGAAATGGGCATCGATTTCTATGCGATGGAAAGAAGAGTTCTTCTTATGAACGTAGATAGAAATTGGATAGACCATATTGACGCGATGGACCAATTGCGTAAAGGTATCAGCTTGCGTGCATACGGCCAAGTAGACCCGATTATTTCCTACAAGAAAGAGGGCTACGATATGTTCGACGAAATGATTGCGCGTATCCAACGCATGACAATCAGCGTGCTTTTGAAAGCAAAAATAGAGGTGCGTCCTGCACCGGCGCCTGCGCAACCTGCAAAAGCGCCTGCGCAAGCCCCCACGGCAGAACAAAGACAAGCAAGACCTTTCCGCCGTCAAATGCCCACGCCCATTACGCAAATGAATTCGTACAAAGAAGCGATGCAAAAGGCGCAGGCACAGCAAGCAAAAGCGGAAGATAATAAAACGGAATAACGGAAAAAGGTATGTTTAAAGCAGACGATTACAGATTAAAAATTCAATCCATGCGCGAAGTCCTTAAAGAAGCGGAATACGCTTTGGATATCGAGCATTTACGCCCCCGCCTTGCGGAGCTTGAAAAAGAGCAAGAGAGCCCCGACGTTTGGCAAGATTTGGAAAAATCCACCAAAATTGGCAGAGAGATTGCGGGTATTCGCAACAAAATTACCGCATACGACGCAGGGGATACGGCGCTCAAAGATGCGGAAGACGTCGTGGACCTTATCGAAGAAACGGAAGATGAGAGCTTGATTGCCGAGTTGGACGAAATGCTTGTTTTGGCGGAAAAGGATATCGAAGATATGCGTATCCGCGCCATTTTGAAAGGGCCGTACGATAACCACAACGCCATGCTCACGTTGCACGCTGGCGCAGGCGGTACGGAGGCTTGCGATTGGTGTCAAATGCTTTATCGTATGTACTGTCGCTATTGTGAAAAGATGGGCTTTAAGGTATACGAGCTGGATAGAGAAGCAGGCGACGGTGCAGGGTTTAAGAGCGTTGATTTCAGGGTAGAGGGAGAAAATGCCTACGGGTATTTGAAAGCGGAAATGGGCGTACACCGCCTTGTCCGTATTTCGCCCTTTGACGCCAATAAACGCCGTCAAACCTCTTTTTGCTCGCTCGAAGTTATGCCCGAGGTCGAGGACGATAACGAAGTGGAAATCAACGACGACGATATTCGTATCGACATTTACCACTCTGGTGGGGCAGGCGGGCAAAACGTCAACAAGGTCGCTTCGGCGGTACGTATCACCCACTTCCCGACGGGTATCGTAGTACAATGCCAAAACGAGCGTTCGCAACTGCAAAACAAAGCGATGTGTTTTAACATGTTGCGTTCGAAGCTTCTTGAAAAGAAGATAGAGCAACGCCAAGCGGAAGCGCAAGCGATGAAAGGGGACGTAAAGAAAATCGAATGGGGCGCGCAAATCCGTTCCTACGTATTTTGTCCTTATACGATGGCGAAGGACCACCGCACGGGCTATGAAAAAGGCGACGTGCAAGCGGTTATGGACGGGGATATTCACGGCTTCGTTATCGACTATTTGAAAAAAGCATAAGAAAAAGAGAGGTATTACGCCTCTCTTTTATGAAAAGGTAGCATATGTATTCACCCATTGCGGATAAAAAGAAAAATCCGATTATTCTCGGCATAGAAAGCTCTTGCGACGAAACGGCGGCGGCGGTTATCCGTGGCCGTGAAGTGCTTTCTAACGAAATTGCCTCGTCGGCGGATATACAGGCGTTGTACGGGGGCGTAGTCCCCGAAATTGCTTCTCGCGCGCACACGGACGCAATTGCAAAAGTGGTGGAAAAAGCGGTAAAAAACGCAGGGATAACGTACGAGGATATCGACGCGGTAGCCGTCACGTACGGGGCAGGGCTTTTGGGCGCGCTCCTCGTTGGGGTATCGTTTGCCAAAGCGTTTGCCTTTGCGCTGAATAAACCGCTTATTGCCGTCAACCATATTCGTGGACATTTATCGGCGGCGTACTTACACGAGCCCTCCTTAAAGCCTCCCTTCGTCACGTTGCTCGCAAGCGGTGGACATACGGCGGTACTGTATACCAAAACGGAGGCGGAGTTTGAAATTTTAGGCGCAACGCTTGACGACGCCGTAGGCGAAGCGTTTGATAAAGTGGCAAGAGTGTTGGGTTTGAAATATCCTGGCGGGCCGAACATTGAAAAGCTTGCCCAAGAGGGTAAAGCGGTTATCCCTATGCCCAAGATGTTGAAGGGCGCAGGTGGATACAATTTTTCGTATAGCGGATTAAAGACGGCGGTCATCAATTACTGCCACACAAAGGAGCAAAAGGGCGAAGCGTATAACAAAGCGGACGTTGCGTGTTCTTTCCAAAGCTCTGCTTTGGACGTGCTCGTAGAAAAGACGGTTATGGGCGCGAAAGAGAAAAACGTTTCATGCGTGACGGCTGGCGGAGGCGTCGTTGCCAACGGCTATTTGCGCGAGGCGTTAAAAAAAGCTTGCGATAAGGCGGGGTTAAAGCTCGTTTTGCCCGAGAAACGTTATTGTACGGACAACGCGGCAATGATAGCGTCGGAGGGGTTAGTGCAATACAATCTTGGTAATTTTGCGGAAATGACGCTCAACGCCAAGGCGTCTATTCCCTTGTCGGCAACCCTTTCCACTCCGCAAAATACGATAAGGAAATAGGGCGGGAATAATGGAACGGTTTTGGGAATTTTTATTGCACGCCTTACAAGATACTTGGCCACTTTTGCCTTGGGTGTTGCTCATATACGTTTTAATCGAGCTTTTGGAAAGCAAGACGAAATTGCAAAACAGCAACCGATTTAGCGGTAAATTAGGCCCGCTTGTCGGGTCTGCGACGGGGTTAATCCCCCAATGCGGTTTTTCCGTTATGGCGGCAAAGCTGTTCGAAAAGAAATTCATCACCGTCGGCACGTTGGTAGCTATTTTCTTTTCCACGAGCGACGAAGCGTTTATCATCTTGCTCTCGGACGGAGTCGGCGCAAAATGGGTATTGCCCACGCTGGGGGTAAAGATAGTCGTATCCGTTGTCATAGGATACGGTGCGGATTTGTTTTTAAAGTGGTGCGGACATAGGCAAGTATGCGTTGAACGGATAGAAATGCCCGAAAAAACGCCGAAAACCACGCACGACGTATTCATGGCGAGATACGCGGAAGAACAGACGGTAGAGGACGTTTGCGCGTGCGGAAAGGAGCACGGCGACAGCGCTTGGAAGAAATACCTTCTTTCCCCGCTTATGCACACGCTATTGGTGGCGGTGTTCATTTTCCTTGTCAACTTTGCCTTGACGGCAATTATCCATACGGTAGGCGAAGTGACGTTTGCCTCCTTTATGGAACGCAACCGTTATTTACAACCGCTTGTCACGTGCGGTATCGGTCTTATTCCCAACTGTGCGTCGAGCGTCGTCATTACGGAAACGTTTTTGGGCGGTGGTATTACGTTCGGCTCGTTTGTAGCGGGGCTTTGCGCCAATGCAGGCATGGGTTTCGTCGTGCTCTTGAAAAACACGCGTAAATGGAAGAGAAACGTGCTTTTAATCGTATGCACGTACGTCGTAGCCGTTGTTATCGGTTTGCTTTTTAATTTGATTTTGCCGATTACGGCTTAAAAGCGAAAAAATTGCGTTATAAATAGTTATAGAAAACTTTTTGGAGTAATAGCCATGGAAGAAGTAAAAATTGTCGGTATTACCGACGGAAAATTGCAAATCACGCTCGCAGGGGATATCGATTTGGGGAACGCGGAAGCGTTCTTCGACGCGGTTATGAGTGCCTATCAAGCAACGCCTGCGGATATCGTGTTCAACTGTGAAAACTTGAATTTTATCGATAGCACGACGCTCGGCACGTTCGTTAAAATTTTGAAAACGTTAAAGACGGACGGAAAGAGTATGCGCCTTATAGGGATGCAAGCAAAGATTAAGAAGCTGTTCTTGATTTGTTCGCTCGATAAAATTATGGAGATTGCGTGATATGGAAAAATTTTCGGTATCCTTGCCTTTAACGGGCGAATATCTCACGACGGTACGCCTTACGGTAGGCGGACTTTGTTCTCTTGTCGGCTTCGACGTGGACACGGCGGAAGATTATAAGGTATGCGTGACGGAGAGCTTGCTCATCTTAAAACGCAACGGATTTTTGTATGCTTCGCTCGATTTCACGGTGGGCGAAACGCTTTCCTGCGCCGTTTGCGGTACGGAAAAGGGCGGGGAAAAAGAGGATAGCATGGAAGACGACATTTCCCGCGCACTTTTGTCAGCGCTCGTTGGGAACGTAGAATTTGTACAAGGCGTGGACGGCAACGTCGAGAAAATCGTATTTGAAGGCTAACTATGGCGGAAGAGAAGGCAACCGAGCTTTTTAAGCTCTACAAAGAGAGCGGTGATATCCGTATTCGAAACGAAATCGCCGAAAAATATCTCTACATAGCCGATATTCTCGCGAAAAAATTCGTGGGGCGTGGGGTGGAATACGACGATTTAAAACAAGTCGCCTCGTATGCGCTTTTGCGTGGAATCGACCGTTTCGACCCCGATTTAGGCATGCAGTTCACGACGTTTATCACGCCAACGATTACGGGCGAGATAAAAAACTATTTCCGTGACAAATCGCGTCTGGTCAAGCTCCCTCGAAAGCTTAGCGAAATAAGCGTATCCGCGCGTAAATTCTCTACCGAATACGAGATAGAACACGGTGTAAAACCCTCCGTGCGAGAAATTGCCAAAGGGCTTTCGCTTGCGGAAGAAGAGGTGGTAAAAGCGTTAGAAATCGGTGGTGTCGTTTCCTTGGATAAAATGGCGAAATCGGAGGACGGGGAAAACGAAGGCACGCTGTATTCGTTGCTTGCGGACGGTGAGGATAAGTACGAAAGGTTCGAATTAAAGGAAACGTTGCTTGCGGAAATGCAGGATTTTACGGACACGGAAAAGAAACTGTTAAAATACCGCTACGTAGACGAACTTTCGCAAAGCGAAACGGCAACGAAATTGGGGGTATCGCAAATGTTCGTATCCCGTATGGAAAGGAAATTATTGTTAAGATTGAAAGATAGATTACAAGGTTTGGTGTAAAGGCGTATGGAATTCGAGATTAAAGACAAGGAAACGATGCAAGAATCGATTGCCGATTTTTGCCGTTTTTTGTCCGATTTCGGGTTGAGCGCAGAAAACGTTTTCGATTGTCGGCTTGTAGCAACCGAACTTATCGGCAACGTCTTGCGCCACGCGCACGGCAGGGCGAGCTTGAAAGGGAATATAGAGGAAGGCTTCGTGCATCTTATCGTATTTTCCTCCGCCCCGTTTATCCCCCCTCAAAAATCGACCTGTTCGGACGTATACGCAGAAAACGGTAGAGGATTATTCCTCGTGGATAACGTCTGCTACGAGCGTACAATCACCCCCGACGGTGGCATTTTGGTTAAGATAAAAATTCAATAAAAAGAAAGCAAACAAAAAAAGAACTGACAAATCGTCAGTTCTTTTTTATTAGTTTATCAAAGCAAACAATTTAGCTTTATAATCATCAAAATAGAAAATATTTTCCAAAACGGCACTTTCACAAGTGTAATACGTTACGGTTTGTATGCTTTGTTCAAATTTTGTTCTTTCAGTTGAAGTCAATTCAAGGGCATTCATATTTGTGGAGGTACGAACTAAATTATTATTGATGGTTTCCATACCCGTGCCATAAGTCTTAAAAACAATTTGCCCTAATTGCATTGTGCCTTGAGAATTATTAAAATAAGGGTTTACAATCGATTTATGGATTTGATACGTGTGATATGTTGGTTTAAATTCTTCAACAATTGCACCCATATACGTCGCAGTTGTCGTTGGTGCAATATATTCTTTTTCTGCTGAATAAGTTTCAAAAGCATTGACGGAATCGACGGAAATATGTGCCTTGGAAATCACTTCGGGTGTTTTTAGATAGGACAGTTCTTGAACAAACAAAGGGGCTTGGGTGAAAGTTTTTTTCCTGCCACTTCCAATTTGCGTAAACAAAACTTTTAATTCGCTCATTTCTTGGGTGGATAAAGCGTATTTCAAAAGATAATTCGTGTAATAATTCTTGCTCGCCTTTGTTTCAATGCGAAGTTCAATATATAAATCATTGTCAATAGAATACATATCAGATTTTGAGGCAACTTGATTATTTTTTATTTTATCAATATCAAAGCCTTCCGTTTCCAAAAATCCGTAGGGGATTGCGTTATATTTGGCATTTTCATACGCAGGAGCGTTTGTTATACCTCCGTCCCAAGCCTGTTGGTCGACGATTAAATTGGCATAATAGCTACCCTTGATTACGTTTTGCAAAATTTGCGAAAATCCAGAATAGTCAGGGGCTTGATTGCTGTTCCCATTAGAATTGTCTTCGTTTGGCGTTTGGATACCAGCGCCCGTGTTGTTGCCTGCGTCTACGTTTGAAGTATCACATCCAACAATACTAAAAGCGCTGATTGCCGTAAAAGCAATACTAAGTAGGGAAACCAACCATTTTTCTTTTTTCATAAAAGAAACCTCCTAAAAATAAATAAAAAAAGTGCGCCAACCGAAGTTAACGCACTGAAAAATGCGGAACTCCAAGTTGTCGCCAAACGAACTTTATCGCAAGTATAAGCATAGCCATACTATCGAACGGGAGTCGCATTTTACCAAATGGATTGTTCGATTAGTATGACAAAATAGGGGCAAAAGTATCCCATAAAAAAGAAACTACGCCTATGTTGCGATAATATTAAGTTCGTTTGGCATATTTAGTATAGCATATATAAAAAGTTTTATCAAGTATTTTGCACAAATAAAAAACTCGACTTTCATAGTCGAGTTTTTTATTGATTCGTATTTTATAAAATCGTTATTACAATTTCACAGCGAATTGATACATTTTGGAAAGCAACCCGTCAGGAATTCTATCTCTGTATTGCCCAAGATAGATAAACACTTTGCGGAAGAAGTCCTTATTGTTTCCACCCACTTCGTAATCGGGGATTTCAGGCATCGTGCCCTTGTATTTAAGGATAAACAGTTCGGTAAATTGATTTCTTTCTTCCGTCGAAAGGGTTGCGATAAACGGGTCGAAACTCTTGCTGTTGTAATAATCGTAATCAGCCGTTTCCACCGCGGGCATAGGAGCGGGAGCAGGGGCAGGCGCGGGTGCGGGAACAGAAACTTCTTCTTCCTCAACCACTTCGGCAACTTCTACGCCTTCTACGGGGCCACCGTCATAGGCAACAGCTTCCGCAAATTCTTCTTGCACGAACGTTTCTTCCTTTGCGGAATCCGTTTCTTGTGCAGGTTCTACGTATTCTTCTACGGGGATAATCTTGGTCGTCAACTTTTTCTTGATTGCTCTTGCGATGCCGATTTGTACGCAGGAAAGCGCGAATTGAATCAAAGCAACGCTTGCCGTAGCGATTGCCACAATGAAGAGGACGTCGTTGCGTACGGACGCGTTCAATTGAAGGTAGATAAACGAACCGCCGATAAGCATCATAATGAAATAGCGGAACAAATCTGCCACAGCGCCCTTTTTCGTAGCTCCGCGGATACCCGCAATCATGACGTTCAATGCACAAACGCCTACCAAAATCTTTTCAATAATTCTAATCCAATCGAGGGAAACCCCAAGGTCGGCTAAGCCAAGGTCAAAGGTCAACTTGTCTTTGCCAAGCATATAGATAACGGCGAGGGAGAATGCAAGGGAAAGGATAAATTGAACAGCGTTCATAATCGCCGTCTTTTTAAGCTTGATGCAAGCGAGTACGAAATACAAAATCGCACCAAAGCCTGCAAGCCCAATGCATACGAAATCCAACGCGATAGTGCTAGCGTGGAAGAAGCTAAAAATCGTCGTATTCAATGCATAGAAGGCAAACCCAATCGTAAAGAAGAAGGTCGTCGTCAAAAGCATTGCAGGTGCCTTTTTAGAACAGAATACGGTCACGATACCGAAAATAACGGTAAATACAACGCAAAGCAATAATAAATAGAAGGTAATTACCGTATACAAGCCTTGAATCGGTTCAACGGGCACGAAAGTGGGCAAGAACCCAAAAAGCTTATAGATAACTTGGGAAGCGTCACCCGTGAACAAAGCGATTACTGCCTCGTAAAGGCTCGTCGATTTGATGGAGTTATACGTAATAACGTATGTAAAAGGCACGAAAAGCGCGCCCACCGCCAAAGCGACGAGGAAAGCCGCGATAATGCGATAAGCTATGTTTTTCTTCTTCTTCGGTGCAATCGTTTCGGGAGTCGTATTCGTTCCTTCCGTTGCGGGTAAAGTAGTTGTGTTCATAACAATCTCCTAATTGATTTAATAGAAATCGGGTATAAAACGCCAAAATACTATTTTATAGTATTATAACATTTTTCCGTTTATCTGTCAATAACTAAAAAAAAGTTTTTTCATAATAATTATGAAAAGAAGATGATTTTTTTCGTTATAAATCCAGTTGTGTATAAAAAGCCCTTGAAATTTTTTTCTTTTTAGGTTATAATAGAGTAGGAACAAAGGAGAACGGGCATGAAAGAGCTTAAAAAAATCGTCGCGGAAATATCGGAAAAATTGGGAATAACGTTTACTTTTTACGAAGAGAACGGTAAAGTGGTGGACGGTCCGTTTTGTAGCAAAGCGTTCGAAGACGTGACGGACGACGGAAACGACACGTTTTTCCGTTTTCTGTTCAAGGGCGTGCCGTACGTAGGCGCACTTGCGGGCGTAGGGGAAATGCAACGCAATTACGCTTGGCTTTTGCCCTCGTACGTAGAAAGCTTTGCGGAAAAGGAAACGGAGCTTTCCAAAACGGAATATCTTAAAAAGATTTTGCTTGGCGAATGTTCTTCTTTGGGCGTCTACAAATACGCGTCCAAATTTTCCGTGCGCGACGCGTCCTGCTACGCGCTTGCCATCCGTGTGCCCAAAATGCTCGCGGAAACCATTTCGGTTATCGAACAGTACGGCGGAAACAGCTTGGATACCGTCGTAAAAATGAGCGAGGACGAGTGTGTGCTCGTTAAATACGTTGCGGAAAAGGAGAACGAATACCAATCCTCCGTCGACTACGCGGAATTTTTAGCGCAATCTTTAAAGGAGGAGCTCGGTATCGACGTCATGATAGGGGTAGGCCCGACGACGCGCGAGGTGAAAGACGTTGCGCAATCGTATATGCGCGCCGTTAACGCTTTGCGTTATGCGGATACGCTCGACGCCGTTGGCGGGGTGTATTCCTATCGGGAATTTATTCTTGTCAAGATGCTGGAAGACCTTCCTGAAAGCAAGCTGTCGGCATATTTTTCAGAGCTCACGGACGATAACTTCCGCGAGATATTGGAAAACGAAGAGATGTTGACGACGGCGGAAGAATTTTTGCGTACCAGCTTAAACGTCAGCGAAACTTCACGCAACTTATATATGCACCGCAACACTTTGCTATACCGTCTTGACAAAATCGAACGGGCTACGGGCTTGAACATAAGGAACTTTTCCGACGCGGTTTCTTTCCGTATCTTAATGCTTCTCTACCGTTTTCTTGAAAAATAACGAGGGGGCGAGTACGCGTAGAAAGGGATTTTTTCTCTTCGCGTAAACGGTGTAAACCGAATAAAACTATACGAAAGCATACAAAAACGCACGCCTTGTAAAACAGGTGTGCGTCTTTGTGTTATATGGAGGTTGTTCCTTAAAAAAGGAATGGATGAGCTTGTTTATAGTATAAGTATACTGTACGTTTACGATAAACGTATTTTAAAAAGGTGAAAAAAAGATGAAAAGTGTCCGCAATCGGACACTTTTCTATCGTTTATAATTATTTCGTCTTTTCAATAGAAGCGAGCGCTTTTTCCGCTACGTTTTCAGCGGTAAAGCCGAAATGAGGGAAGAGCTTTCCAGCAGGCGCGGACAAACCGAACGTTTCCATCGCCACGATTTCACCGCACTCGCCCGCATAGCGATACCAGCTGTAAGGGGAGCCTGCTTCTACGCAAACTCTTGCTTTAACGGAGGTGGGGATAACGCTTGCTTTATATTCTACCGTTTGTTTTTCAAATTCTTCTATACAAGGCATGGAAACCACGCGTGCGTTGACGCCTTTTTCCGCAAGGATAGCCTTTGCCTTTACGCAAATTTCCACTTCGGAGCCAGTCCCGATAAGGATAACGTCGGGCGTACCTTCGCAATCCTCCAAAACGTATCCGCCTTTGAGGGCGATGTTCCCGCTGTTTTCGTATTGAGGCAGGTTTTGTCTGGAAAGGACGAGCGTCGTAGGTTCTTTACCCTGTAAAGCGGAGGTCCAAGCGGCAACCGTTTCCTTGCCGTCTGCGGGACGGTACACTTTCATGCCGGGGATGGAACGGAGCATAAGCAACTGTTCCACGGGTTGATGGGTAGCGCCGTCTTCGCCTACGCCGATAGAATCGTGCGTCATAATATAGACGACGGGCAATTGCATAAGTGCCGCCAAACGCATTGCAGGTTTGCAATAATCGGAGAACACGAAGAAGGTAGCGCAGTATGCTTGGATACCGCCGTGCAATTGCATACCGTTTGCAATCGCCGCCATAGCGTGTTCACGGATACCGAAATGGATATTTCTTCCCGAGAAATCTTCTGCGGAGAAAGTGCCGTATTTTATTTCTTCCGTATCGTTCATCTTGGAAAGATTGGAAGGGCCGAGGTCGGCAGAACCGCCCATAAGGGTAGGCATTTTCGAAGCAACCGCATTGAGCACCTTCGAAGAAGTTTGTCTGGTAGCCATTGCTTTATCAAACTTGCACAAATCGGCAATATCTTCAAAGTTGGGTTTTTCGCCAGCCATAGCTTTCTTGTACTCGGAGGCAAGTTCGGGATAAGCCACTTCGTAATCAATCATCATCTTCTTCCAAGCGACTTCTTTTTCCGCCACGGCGTTCGTTGCCTCTGCGCAATGCGCAAACACTTCTTCGGGGCATTCAAACGCGGGGTATTCCCAGCCGAAATATTCCTTCGTTTTCGCAACGTTTTCTTCGCCCAAAGGCGCGCCGTGCGATTTTTCGCTTCCTTCGAGGGGGGAGCCGAATCCGATACGAGTATGACAAATAATAATGGAAGGCTTTTCCGTATTTGCCTTAGCTTTTTCAATAGCCGATTTCAAAGCGTCGACGTCGTCGGGGGAGCACACGAGGTCCACGTGCAAAACTTGCCAATTTTGCGACGCGAAACGAGCGCCTACGTTTTCCTTAAACGTGACGTCCGTATCCCCTTCAATCGTAATATCGTTGTCATCGTATAACACGATAAGCTTTCCAAGTCCGTGCGTGCCCGCAAACGAGCAAGCTTCGTAGGAAATACCTTCTTGCAAGCATCCGTCCCCGCAAATCGCGTAGGTGTAGTGGTCTACCACTTTAAAATCGGGCTTGTTGTATTTAGCGGCAAGATGCGCTTCCGCAAGCGCCATACCTACTGCGTTTGCAATACCTTGGCCAAGAGGGCCGGTAGTCGTTTCTACGCCTGCGGTATGTCTGTATTCAGGGTGACCGGGGGTTTTAGAACCGAATTGACGGAAATTCATCAAATCTTCCTTCGTCACGCCGTAGCCGTATAAATGCAAAAGGGAATAATACAGCGCAGAGCCGTGTCCTGCGGAGAGAATAAATCTGTCGCGGTTATCCCAATTGGTATCTTTGGGGTTGCAGTTCAAAAAGTGTTGAAAAAGCGTGTACGCAATCGGGGCGCAACCCAAGGGCAAGCCGGGGTGACCGGATTTTGCTTTTTGAATCGCATCGACAGAGAGGATACGGAGTGCGTTGATAGTAGTTTTTTGTACGTCCATTATTAAAATACTCCTAATAGATTTTTTATGGTTAATTTATTTTTTATACGTTTCAAGGATTTTGCAAACCGCTTGCCCCTTTTGGACGCGCCAGTTTGCGATGTATTTTTCGAGGGGGGAGATATCGAGAAATTCGTATTTGCGTAAGAAATAATACAAATCTTTCACGATTTTAATACACCCGTTTTTGCTGTTCGATTCCACGTTGATAGGGATAACGGGGTCGTGCAAGCTCATCCGCACGAGTGCCCATCCGTTGCCGTGTAAATCGTCGTAGCAAAGACGGAAACCCTCGTGGTTATCCTCGGCGGGCTTGGCGTAATACAAAGCGTTGCCGTATTGCGTAAATTCGTCGATGACCTTTTTGCCCAACGCCTTAAAATCGCTATCGGCGGGCAATTTTGCGCGCAATTCTACGCTTTCGAAAGGCATTTCCAAATCAGCAATCCAATCGGTGAGCGATTTGTCTTCCTTGCTTGCTTCTGCAAGGGCAATCAAAAGCCTTGTGATAAGGTACGCACCGTCGTCGAGGAAATAATTTTCCATAAGCGCCGCATGTCCGCTCGTTTCGATGGCGAGGGGAGCGTACTCTCCTTGCTTGTTCAAACGGATAGCCTCGTTAATAACGTTTTTATATCCTCTTTTAAAGCGTAAATGTTTTCCGCCCCTTGCCTTGATAAACTTTGCAAGCCCGTCGCTCGTCACGGAATCGGTGACGATTGTGCCTCTTTGTTCTTTGAGTAAAATTGCGGAGATAAGCGCAATCAATCTGTTGCGGTTGATTTCCTCGCCGTTCTCGTCCACGGCGCCCGCTCTGTCCACGTCGGTGTCGAAGATAATACCAAAATCCGCTTTTACCTTCTTTACCGCCTCGCAAACGGAGCGCATAGCCTCCGCGTTTTCGGGGTTAGGGATATGGTTGGGGAAAGTGCCGTCAGGCTCTAAAAATTGCGAGCCGGTAGTATCCGCGCCAAGCGGAGTAAGCACCTTGTCTGCAAAGAACCCGCCCGCGCCGTTGCCCGCGTCCACGATAATTTTTTTACCGAGTAGCGGTTGTTCGCTTTGACAAGCAGAGCGCACTTTATCCACCAACGCTTGTGCGTAGTCGTCCAAATAAGAAGCTTCTATTTTTTCTCCAAGCACGTTCGGTTCAGCAAAGCGGTAGCTTCCTGCCATTTCAAGAATTTCTTTTACGTCCGAGCCTTCCAGGCCGCCCTCGTGCGAGAAGAATTTTAAGCCGTTGCGGTTAAAGGGGAGGTGGCTTGCGGTAATCATAATCGAACCGTGGCAGTAATTTTCCGCCATTTTTTCCTCGTCTTTAAGCAAAGCGAACATAGAGGGGGTTGTGGAAAGCCCCGTCACAAGGGCGTTGTGCCCCGTTGCGATAACGCCGTTTGCCACGGCTTCGCAAAGCGCAGGGGAGGTAATGCGGGAATCGTGCCCAATCGCCACGCGTACCTGCGTTTTCCCTGTGTGGGAGATAAGCCATACGCAAAACGCCTTTGCGATATTGGAGGCGATTTCTTCCGTCAAAGTGACGTGTTCGCCTTCAATGCCCTCGCAGGCAACTCCGCGCACGTCCGAACCGTTTTTAAGTTTCAAATACTTTTCCATTTCCACCTTTCCTTATAGCGGTTTGACGCGTCTTCTGCTTTCTATGAAAGCAAGAAAACACTCATACGTCTATTATAACTGTTTCCGCACTTTTTTTCAAGTCTTTTATGAAAAAAAGTTTGATTTTTTTTGTGAAAGGGTTGCAATTCTTCTTTGTAGCTGTTATAATACGTTTACAACCAAAAAACACGCGGTACGCTTTGGAAAAAGCGTTTAATAGGGAAGGGAGAAAGCGAAAGCGTTGCTCTACTGCCCCCGCAACCGTAGGAACGCTTTGTCGTATTGCACTGTGAAAACGGGAAGGAATACGGCGGACGAAAGTCAAGGCGTTGTAAGTCGGTAGACCTGCCACGTGTTTTCAAAAACGTCGTAGGCGGGGAGGCTTACGGACGGAGTAAAACCGCCCACGGCGGTAATTTACGCTTGTCTTTATCCCCCAATACGTGCGGTATTTGGGGATTTTTTATTAGGAGTATATTGTTATGAAACGCAAAATCATCTCTATTTTTACCCTCTTGCTTGCAGTAGTTTTTTCCGCATTTTTTCTTTTATCTTGTGATAAAAAGGAGGTCGGGAAAGTCAAGGCTAGCGTCTTGGAAAAAAAAGAAAGCGTGCTCGTTATCCGCGTAGAAGAAGCGGAGGAGAGCGCAACGCTTTTAGACGTGATGCACTACTTGCGCGAAGAGGGGGATATCACGTTCACGAGCCAATCTACGCAATACGGACAATCAATTGTCAGCATCAACCGCGTGAAAGGCGGTGTGATGGATAATCCTTGCTGGCTGGCGTAC
>SVIK01000029.1 GCA_015069525.1 Clostridiales bacterium
GGATATCGGCAATCTTCGCCATGGTAGCGGGTTGGATTTCCACGCCCGTTCTGCCAGGGACGTTGTATGCGATAACGGGGATATTTACCGCTTCGCAAATGGCTTTGTAATAGGCAACCAAACCGTTTTGCGTACACTTGTTATAATAGGGGGTGACGGCGAGCAATCCGTCTGCGCCGAAAGATTCCGCTTTCTTTGCCGTCATTACGGCGTCCGCCGTGTTGTTGCTACCGCAACCAAAGATGACCTTCGCTCTGCCGTTTACCTTCTTAACGGCGTAATCCATGAGCACGTGTTCTTCTTCGAAACTCATGGTAGACGGCTCGCCCGTCGTGCCCAAAAAGATAATGGCGTCCGTGCCGTTTTCAATTTGGAATTCGATAAGCTTGCCAAACTCTTCGTAATTTACGCCCGTTTCGTTAAAAGGGGTGATGATTGCCGTTGCGCTACCGTTGAAAAATCCTTTCATAATGTTTCACTCTCCCGTGATTAGTATATTCCCCCAAAGGGATAGTTGTGTTTAGTCGAAATAGCCTTTTGCTGCGAGAAGCTCTGCAAGGAGCACAGCTCCGCCTGCCGCACCGCGAAGGGTGTTGTGGGAAAGACCTACGAACTTATAGTCGAATACGACGTCTTCGCGAAGTCTGCCTACCGTCACGCTCATGCCTGCACCTTCCATTCTGTCAAGCTTGGCTTGGGGACGGTTGTCCTCTTCAAAATAGCGGAGGAATTGTTGAGGCGCGGAGGGAAGCCCAAGTTCTTGGGGAACGCCCTTAAAGGAAGCCCAAGCGGAGAGGATTTCTTCTTTCGTGGGCTTTTTATCAAAGCTTACGAATACCGCCGCCGTATGACCGTCGGAAACGGGGACGCGCAAGCATTGTGCCGTGATGACGGGTGCGGTTGCGGAAACGATTTCTCCGTTTACCACTTCGCCCCAAATTTTAAGAGGTTCTTTTTCGCTCTTTTCTTCTTCGCCACCGATATAAGGGATAACGTTGTCAAGAATTTCGGGCATCGTTTTAAACGTTTTGCCTGCGCCCGAAATGGCTTGATAGGTACATACCGCCGCTTGCTTGATACCAAACGCCTTCAAGGGGTGCAAAAGGGGCACGTACGATTGAAGGGAGCAATTGGATTTTACGGCGATAAAGCCACGCTTCGTGCCAAGACGCGCTTTTTGCGAAGCAATGACTTCCAAATGGTTATCGTTGATTTCAGGGATAATCATAGGAACGTCTGCGGTGAAGCGGTGTGCCGAGTTGTTGGAAACAACGGGAACTTCTTTTTTTGCGTACGTTTCTTCAAGTGCGCGAATTTTTGCTTTGTCCATATTTACCGCGCAGAAAACGAAATCTACCGAGCTTGCAATAGCGTCGATATCCGCTTCGGCATCGAGCACCTTCATTGCTTTATATTTTTCGGGCATCGGGGTTTCGAAAGCCCATTTATCGCCTACTGCTTCCGCATACGTTTTGCCTGCGGAACGGGCAGATGCCGCCAATACTTTTACGTTGAACCAAGGGTGGTTTTCCAAAAGACGCAAAAATCTTTGACCAACCATACCCGTAGCACCGATAACGCCAACGTTGAACTGTTTCATGAGTGTATATCTCCTTACGACTAAAAATAATTTTCAAAAGGTAAAATAAAAGGCGGGAAACCGCCCCGCCGAGTATAAGCAATAGAAACGCCCGTTTTTTCGGGGTATTCTTTATGCAAATAGCACTTCACTTGGCGGTGACAGTCACACGGGTATTCTCCCGTATGCCCAGCGCGAAAGGGGACGAAAGACGCGCTTCGGCGGAGATACCCTTTCCCTTGTGGCTACGTCCGCAAATCCGTCCCGATTTGCTTGCCAAAAGGTACTAATGTTCGTCCGCTCCTCTATTTAGCAAGTTTATTTTAGCACATAATAAACCAAATGTCAAAGATTTTTCACGACTTGTTAATTTTATTTGCATTTAATTTCATTTTTTCTCTAAAATTCCTTGAAATCATCACAATTTTGTGGTATTATATAGTGGTGAGAATATGCGAGCGACGCTTGCAAACTTAATATGTGTTTTGGAGAAGGTTTATGGCACAGAAAAAGAAAGGGCTGATTAACCGCCTTTTGGAAGGGAAAGAAAGAAGTGAGGAATATGCAAGAAGTACGTTGCCTACCAACCGTTGGCAACTCTTTTGGGATGTATTCAAGGGGAACTTTTGGAAGATTGTAAAAGCGAATTTGCTTACGATTTTGTTTATGCTTCCCATGATTGCCGTTATCGTTATTATCAACTTGATGAAAGGCGCGCAAGGGGAAATTTATCCGTTTGGCGCAAACGTTGGCGGTGGCTATCCTTTCTATCCTGCACAACAAGGCATGGCGGAAAGCTTGAATTTTAATTTGAATGTTTTCTTATACGTGGGGCTTATAATCACCTCCTTTATTGCTTCGGTTGGGCTTGCAGGCGGTATGTACGTCGTACGTAATATGGTTTGGACGGAAGGTATTTTCGTGGCAAACGATTTCTGGCGTGGGATTAAGCTCAATTATAAAAACGCGTTGCAAACGACGCTCTTCTTTATAATTATTTTCTCCGTTTGCGGTGCGCTTATCTCGCTTGCGGATTTGACGCTTGCAACGGGTATAGACAAGCCCGTTTGGATGATGATTTCCAAGGTGACGAGCTATATCGTAATTATCTTGGCAGGGCTTATGTCCATTTGGATGATTGCGCTTGGCGTAAACTATAAGATGTCTTTCTTCTTATTGCTTCGCAATTCCTTCTTGATGACGGTTGGTACTTTCCCGCAAACGATTTTCTTCGTGGCGCTTGCGTCGATTCCTTTCTTGTTGTTGCTCTTTGGCGGGTTCTTTACCGTTTTGGGCGTAATGCTTATGCTCTTGTTTGGCTTTTCTTACGCGCTTTTGGTATGGCTCGATTTTGCACAATGGTTGTTTGATAAGTATATCAACCCGAGAATTACTGGGGCAAAAGTGGGTAGAGGTATTTACAACAAAGACGGTACGTCCGCACTTACGGGGGACGATAGTCAAGCTTCTATCGAATATGAAAAGAGCTTGCTTGCGTACGGGCGTTCCCGCTTGATTGCACGCCCGATTAAACCGATTGACGACGGCATGGAAGTGTACGATTTGCCTACTTCGTTTACCCGCGACGATTTGAAGAAGTTGCGCGAGAGCAAGCAAACGATTGTGGAAGATACCGAAGCGTATGCGTTGGAACACAAAGACGAGGCGCGCTACGTGGAATACAACAAGCAGTTTGACGAACGTGAAAAGGCGCTTCAAGACGAGTTGGATAAAAACGGCAAAAAGAAAAAACGGAAACCGCCGAAGCTTCTTGGACAATAAGCTTGGTAAAACGTTTATAAAGGGATACTATGAAAAACACAGCGGCGTATACAAATCTTGCCGAATGGTTTGAATATCTTAACGACGACTGCGACTATGAAAATTGGTCGCAGTATTTAATTATGCAGTTAAAAGCCTTTCCGCTTTCTTGCGGATTGGACGTGGGTTGCGGTGGCGGTTGGTTTACCCGCGCTTTCCAAAAGCAAGGCTACCAAATGACGGGCATGGACGTTTCACCGCAGATGCTCGATTTTGCCCAAAGAAAGGCGCTTAAATCGGGGATTAGAAGCGAATATATCCTTGGGGATATCGCTACGAAAAAACCGCCCAAGCGTTTTGATTTCGTGACGGCGATTAACGATTGTATCAACTATATCCCCAAAAACAAACTGGATAACGCTTTCAAAAATATTGCGGGTTGTTTGAAAAGTGGCGGGGTATTTCTTTTCGATATTAGCGCCCCTCGCAAATTTGCTGAAAAAATTGCAAATACTGTAAGCGCGGACGACAGAGAGGATATCACGTACCTTTCTTTTGGAACGGTAGAAGGGGATAAAGCGACGCTTGACGTCACGTTGTTCGTGAAAGGGAAAGAGGGGGGATATACCCGCTTGGACGAAACGCACGAACAATATATTTATAGCGAAGAAGAAATTCTTTCCGCATTAGAGAAAAACGGCTTTACGCCCTTGCAGGTGGAAGGACACCTTGGTGAGAACAAGGAAACGAGCGACAGGCTTTGCTTTTTGGCAAAGAAAGGAGGCGGAAAATGAGCAACGTATTGCGTACGCTCGTATTTGACGGACAAGTATCCTTGACTTTGGCGGATACGACGGAAATGGTTAAAGAGGGAGCTCGTTTGCACGTGCTTTCCCCTTCGACGAGCGTCGTTTTTGGAAAAACGCTTTCGGCGATGACTTTTATGAGCGCTTGCTTGAAAGGGGAAACGGGAGAAATTTCCCTTTCCGTGAAAAGCGACGGCTTGGGCGGAGAGATTGGCGTTTCGGGGAATAAACAGCTGAATATACGTGGCTTTATCGAAAACGGCAAAGCGGAAGGGGACGAGGATACCGTATTTGGAAAAGACGGCTCGATTACCATTATCCGTGACGACGGGTATGCCCGTCCGTTCGTCGGGTCGTGCGCGTTTCCAAAGGCGGGGGGCGTAGACGGCGCTTTTGAGGAATATTTCCGCATTAGCGAGCAGTTGCCTACCTATTTCAAAACGGCGGTAGAAACGGACGAAAAAGGGGGCGTGCTGTTTGCGGGCGTAGCGGTATTGCAACCGCTTCCCTTTGCGGACGAGGAAACGCTTGATAAGACGAAAAAAACCGATTTAACCGCGCTTTTACAAAGTGTAAAGGCAAAGGGCGTAGAGGAAACGGCTATCGCTTCGTTTGGGCAAGATACTCCGGTGTGGGAGAAACGCAACGCGCAATACAAATGCAACTGTTCAAGGCACTACTTAAAACGGGTGCTCGTATCGCTTGGAGAAGCGCAAATGCGGGAGATACTCGATAAAGACGGAGCGGTGAAAGTGCATTGTCACTACTGCAATACCGATTACGAATTTACGGATAAGGACGCGGACGAACTGTTTGCGGAGTAATAAAGAATATGAAAAACGGCAAAACGGCAAAAATAGATTTCAGCCGTGAACGGCTTGCGTCGCTCGCGGATAAATACTATAACGAGGGGAAATTTCTTTCCGCTCTCCGTTTGGCGTATAAGGAATGGGAGCTTTACGGTGGGGACGGGGAAGTGTACGCGCGCTTTTCCGATATCTACGAGGGCATGGACTTGCATACGACGGCAATCAATTTTTGGTTTCGCTTTTTAGACGAGGCAAACGAAGAGGATTTGCCCGATATCTACGAGGGGCTTGCCGTCAATTATTTACACCAAGGAAACGAAACGCAGGCGGCGTATTATTATAACAAGCTTATCGATGCAGACGAAACGTTGCCCGAAGAAACAAAATTGGATATTATAGAGGCGTTTGCAAAGGATAAAAAGGATAAATTCCGCTTTGTATATCCGCCTCGCCTTGCCGATTATTCTAAGGAAATCAGCCTTGGCTCGGATGCGCTAAAACGTGGGGATTGCAAGGGCGCGGTGTCCGTGCTTTCGGCGGTGGAGAAAGGCTCGAAAGATTATGCGCAGGCGCGGGAAATGCAAGCGGTGGCGTACCTTCTCAACGGGGATATGGACAGCGCGGAAGCGTGCTGTAAGGAACTGTTGGAAAACGAGCCTGATAACGTGCGGGTATTGGCTACCCTTTCCGCCGTGTATTTGGAGGGCGGGAAAAAGGAAGAGAGCAAAGAAATTGCCTTGTATCTTGCCCAAAAAGAGCAAACGGACACGGACGAATTGTATAAAGTGGCGACGGTTTGCTGTGAAAACGGCTTACACAAAGAGGCGTATGAAAAATTCTGCCAAATGGAAGAAAAAGTGCCTTTTGACGGCAGAATGTTGTATTTTAAGGCGGTTTCGGCGTATAAGAGCGGGAAACTCGACGAGGCGGAACGGGCGTTTGATACGCTATGTACCGTCTATCCCGATGCGGAAGTCGCAAAATATTATTTGAAATATTTACGCGTTTATAAAATGGAAATAGAGGACGGAAACGAGAACGCGGAAAAACCGCCCGAGCCGACGTATTTTTACCATTTACCGCAAGAGGAGAGAGAGGAACGCTGTCGTACCCTTATCCGTATTGGAAAATGCGCGAAAGACGAAGCGCAACTCTTTGGGTTGATTGCTTGGCACGACGGATATTTTAGGTGGTGCTTTGACGAGATGGACGGCACCGACCACGATTTGCAATATTTGGCGCTCGCCACCGCAGAACACGTGCGCGCGGACGATTTTTTACGGGAAATCTTGCTCGATTGCGAGGTGCTGGATTTGCTCAAAATCGAGGTTTTGCGCATGTTGTACGAACGCAACGAGGATATGGATATCGGCATCGTTTTATGCCATATCTACCGCCGTTTGCACCTTCAAAAAATTGCCGTTGGGAAAAAGAAGAGAAAGCGTTTTATCGAGGCGTACGCGCAGGTTGCTTCTAAGTTCGTCGTTGTCAGCGACGAGCACGGCAATAAGATAAAAACGACGGCGGAAAAGGTGTATAAGGAGCTGGAAAATGCGGACGCATTGGACTTGGTGGAAAAGACGGAGGATTGTGCCTGCGCCATATTCCTATTGTCTGGCTTGAAAGAGCTCCGTGGGAACGTGGAAACGGTGGCGAAAGCGTTTGACGCAAACGCGGATAAAGTGCGCGTGTTGATGGCTACCGCAATTGGCGAAGAATACACGGAAAAGAACGTGGAAAAGGAAGAGAATAATGAAATTGATTGATTTTGACGGATTGTTTGACGAAAAGCTTGCGCAATTCATGGAAGAAAACAAGGATAAATACACGGAAAAACAATGGGAGGATATTATCCCGAAGCTGTATAAAAAGTTTGGGGATACCTACGTTTCAAGGGTGAAATGTACTCCCAAGGAATATTACGCCCGCATGAGCGATAATCAGCTTGCCGATACGTTGCGTGCACATCTTAAAGAGGATATTCCCGCGCCCGAATTTTTGTGCGCGGAAATTGAAGCGCGTGGGGAGGCGGAAACGCTTATTCCGTTGCTCTTTGACGAGGATACGAGCGCCGTTTCGTATGCAATCAATCTTATCGGGGACAACGCGCTTGCCTATGAGGCGTACTTTAAGATTTTAACGGAAAACTTGTCCGAAGAGGACGTGAGAAGCGATATTACGGATATCTTCCGCTTGCACGCGGACGAGCTGAAAGAACGTGTAATCGATACGTACGAAAAGGGCTTGGCAAAAGAGTATATGTTGGAAATTCTCTCCCGCGTAAAGGAAAGAGAGGAAAGGGTATATTCCATTTTAATGGACGCGTTCACCTCGGGAGAAAATACGTCGGTACGCGCAGGATATCTCGCTTCGTACGGGGACGAGAGGGCGTTGCCGGCGCTTCTTCAAAAAATCGAAGATAGAACGATTGGGTTTGTGGAATTTCAGGAATTGAAGTATGCGATTGAAGCGCTCGGCGGGGAATACGACGAGCCTCGCGATTTTACGGACGATAAGGACTATATCGCCGTGGAAGCGGAAAACGTGAAGCGCGTTCAAGAGGAAACGTTGAAAAGTTAAGGAAAACTATACATAAACAAAATGCACTCCGCATATAGTAAACCGTGAGGTTTGCCTGCGGAGTTTTTTGTTTTTTGGTGGGATTGTAAGTCGTTGTTTACGGTCGTGCCAATGGGTAAAGAGTATAGTATAGTTAGGCAGGCGGGAGGTCTAAATGGAAAATTACAGCGTGTACGAGGACATTGCAAACCGCACGGGCGGAGATATCTACATAGGCGTAGTGGGCCCCGTGCGTACGGGAAAATCTACCTTTATCAAACGTTTTATGGAAAAGCTCGTCTTGCCGTTGGCTGAGGAAAAGGAACGGGCGGTGATGACGGACGAATTACCGCAGTCCGCTTCGGGACGTACGATTATGACGACGGAGCCCAAGTTCGTGCCGGCAAAAGCGGCGAAAATTAGCGTCGCAAAGGGCGCAGAAGCGTACGTTCGCCTTGTGGATTGCGTAGGCTTTGCCGTAGAGGGCGCGGGCGGATATGAGGAAGAGGGCGCGCCACGGTTGGTAAAAACGCCTTGGCAGGAAGAGGAAATGCCCTTTGAAAAGGCGGCGGAATTGGGCACGGAAAAGGTGATTAAAGAACACTCTACGATAGGTGTGCTCGTCACTACGGACGGGAGCATTACCGACATTGCAAGGAGTGCGTATTTGAAGGCGGAAGAGCGGGCGGTGAGCGAGCTAAAAGCGTTGCAAAAGCCCTTTTTGATATTGCTTAACTGCAAAGAACCGTCTACGCAGGGGGCTTTGAAACGGGAGCTTTTGGAAAAGTACGGCGTGCCCGTTTTGGCGGTGAACGTGGAAGAGATGACGGAAGAGGATATCCTCGAAATTATGCGTACGGCGTTATTCGAATTCCCCGTGTCTTGTATCGACGTGAAAATCCCTGCGTGGCTACAATCCTTCCCCGAAGAAAACGAAACGGTGACGGCGTTGCTTGCACCGTTGAAAAAGATTGCTCCTAATCTTAAAAAGATGCGCGATTGCTTCGCTTTGGAAACGATTTTCGACGAGGAATCGGATTTTCTCAACGCTGAGGAGATTGTAATGGAGCTGGGCAAAGGCAGGGTGGAAATTGCTATCGGGGTGAAAGCTACGCTCTTTTATAAAGTGGTGAGCCGTGCTTGCGGAGAGGATATTGATAACGAATTGAAGTTAATGCAGTACGTTTGCGCACTTGCGCAGATGAAGGAACGTTGCGAGAAGGTGAGTGTGGCGCTTGCGGAGGCGGAAGAAAAGGGGTATGGCATCGTATATCCTACCACTTCCGATTATCAGTTGAAAAAACCCGAGGTCGTGAAAAAGAACGCCTCTTACGGCATGAACTTCGGGGCGAGCGCAACGACCTATCATATCGTAAAAGTGAATATTCGCGGTGCGGTTAGCCCGATTATCGGGACGAAAAAGCAGAGCGAGGATTTTGCGGAAGAAACGCTCCGTGCGTACGAGGCGGGTGAAGAGGTTTGGGAAACGAATATCTTTGGGAAAACGTTGCGCTCCTTGGTGGAAGGAGAACTTTCGGGAAAGAGCAACGCTATGCCACCCGAATTAAGAAGAAAGATGCGACGCTTGATGACAAAGGCGGTAAACGAGGGCAAAAACAATTTAATTGGATTTTTGTTTTAAGCGCATAAAATACGAGGGCTAAGGACATACTTTTACAAAGCTTATTTTGGAGGAGTTTGTATGGGAAAGTCGTCTAAAAGCAAAAAAAACAAGGTGCCGAAGATTACGGAGGAAGAGTACGTAGATTACGTAAATTCGTTAAAATCGGTGGGGCAGGTACGGGTTGAAGAGCAAAAAGAACCGACCGTGCCCTTAGAGAAAAAATAAAAAGTAAGAAAAAACGCAGGCTTTTATCAGCCTGCGTTTTTAGTTGGTTGTATACAAAAAACGAGCGTGGGGCATACTCTATATAGGAAAAAACAAAAAAGGAGATAAGCCCATGAATCCATTTGAAGAAAAACCGCAACCGATAGACAAAGCTTTGCAGGATTGGCAAGAAATGTATCCAAAAGCGTATAACAAGCGCGAAGTTGATCCGTATACCAAGACACGGATTATCCTGATGAACGGCACGGAATACGAGGCGAATTGGTTTTCGCATCAGTTTGCTCGACATACGGATAACAACGATTTGCGTCGGGATTTGGCACTTGCTCGCGAGGTGGAAAAACAGCAACAGCAAAAATTGTTTTTATTAAAACCGCAAAACGAAAGCGCGTTAGAGCACACGATAGGGTATGAACAACTTGCCGTTGATTTGACGGCGGAGCTTGCGAAAAGAGAACGGGATTGCGACGTAAAAAAGGCGCTCGATTTTGCGTTGCTGGAAGATTTCGACCATTTGTATAGGTATGCCGATTTGCTGGAAATGGAGCAGGGGATTTATGCCGAGTGGCTGGTGGGAAGATATACGGAAATTATGCCTGGCAGACCGACGATTTCCCATCACCGTTATCCTATGGATAACGTACGCTATAATATTAACGCGAAAAACGCCGATACGCAAACGGTACTTTCTACCATGATTATTACGGCGGCGGAACAACAAACGATGAATTATTATATGAATATCAGCGCGTTTGCTTGCTCCGATTTGGGTAGACGGTTGTATGAAGAAATCGCACTTGTGGAAGAGGAGCACGTCACGCAGTACGAATCGCTTATGGACTCTAACGCGACGTGGTTGGAAATGCTGTTGTGGCATGAATATGCAGAGTGTTATCTTTATTGGTCGTGTTATATGACGGAAACGGACGCGCGGATAAAGAAGCTGTGGGGGCAGAATTTTGAATTCGAGATTTCACATTTGCATAAGGCGGTAGAATTGCTTAAAAAATACGAGAAGAAGGATTGGCAAGAGGTGATTAAAGACCCTGTTTTTCCCAAGCCTTTGTCCTTGCATGAAAATATCGATTACGTGCGGAAGATTTTAGGGGAAACGGTGCAATTTACTTCCGTAAAAGAGGAGTATAAAAAGATAAAAGATTTGCCCAAAGACGCCGATTTCTTCCGTTTCCAAAAGATAACCAATCCGCAAACGGATATAGTACCCTCGCATTGTGTTATCGAGCAATATATTTGTCGACACGGGGCGGATTACCGTTATCAGGTTGCGCCCTCGCCCGTAGAGGAATTGCGCAATCGACGTGAAGACAATACCTGCGTAGGAAGAAAAGCCGATGCGGCGGATTCTACTGATTTTTTCTGTAATGAATAATACAAAGCGGTGCAAAAAAGCACCGCTTTTTTACCGCGTATTCGCGTGGAAAGTTTCTTATTTATGCTTGACAAGAAAAGGAGAAAGTGATAAAATGAGAATAGTTGCGAAAATAGAATAAGCTTCCGTAGTTAAATGGATATAACAAGCCCCTCCTAAGGGCTAATTATGAGTTCGCGCGAGGAGCAACGCGACGAAGCTCTGAGCGGAGCGAAGATACTCGTCACGACGAGAATCGTTTGCGAAAATAGAATAAGCTTCCGTAGTTAAATGGATATAACAAGCCCCTCCTAAGGGCTAATTATGAGTTCGATTCTCGTCGGGAGTACCAAAAGTGTGCAAATCAAGACCGATTTGCACACTTTTTTTTCGCAAAAAATCGGTTTTTAGTATAACTAAAAAGTAAAAAAAAGATAAAAATTGGTTTTCTTCTGGTATTGTAGATAAATGTATTAAAATGGTAAAATAAATTGGACAATTTATATTGTAGCGTGCGTTGCACGCGCAAAGGAGCGGAAAATGAAAATTAAACGCAAGAAATTATGGTTGGGGGCATTGTCGACGTTGGCAGTGGCTACGCTTTCGGTTGCTACTATCGGTATCGGTAGCGTAAGCGCGGATGCGGAGGCGGTGGATTTTAGTAAAGACGCTACCAAATGGCAAACGCTGACTAAAATGAACGTAGATGCGACCAAAGGTTTGGTTCCCACGGGTGCTACTTTTAGAGCGACAACGGTAGAAGTGGGCGGGAATTCGTCTGCGGAAATTACGACGGACTTTGCCGAAGGAACTGGCCATTGGGGCGCCATGGCATACTTTTTGAAATGGAACGAAGGGACGGATGCGGTAGATTGGCAGTTTACCACCGAAAATGCGCAATATCCTATTAGTGACACAAATAGTACGGCAGGTATGAACGTGACGAGTGCAAGCGGTGATTGGATAGCTGTCGTTGTAAATACGGCGTGGGCGCCCGTTGTGTATCAATGCGAAAACGGAACGATTTCGCGACTTGGCAATCTTGCGGAAAACGGTTCGGTTTGGGTTGACGGCAATGATTTTTGGTATATTTTTAATCAAAAATCGACGATAACGCTTTCATCAACAGATACGGCAACGGGTATGGATATTTCCATATCCTTTGATGCGGTGGACGTTGGGAAAAATGAAACCACGTTTACATATTCTTCCAAAAATAAAAATTTGCGTGGGGCAGGCGCTTTTTCGCTTGCTCAAGTTAATAGTAGTGCTACCTTTTCCACGGGCGCAAGCACTGCAAGTGTTTTGGTAGATGACGTTGCAAGCGAATTTGTTCCAGATGAAGGGGTAGTAGACTTTGCTACGAATTCAACAAAGTGGAAAGCGTTAAATAAAATGAACGTAGATGCAAGCAAAGGGCTGGTTCCTGTGGCAAACGGAACAAGCGTTCCCTTTTCTGCGACAAGTATAGAAGTGGGTGGCAATTCGTCTGCGGAAATTATGATGAATTTTGCCGAGGGTAAGCAACCTACAACTGGTGGAAACCACGGTGGCGCAATCGTCTATTTTATGAAATGGAACGAAGGAACGGATGCGGTGGATTGGCAGTTTGTCACCAGCAATGCGCAATATCCAATAAGTAGCAATTCATCTTATACCACAGCAGGTATGAACGTGACGAGTGCGAGCGGTGACTGGGTGGCTGTTGTGGTGAATACTGCGTGGGCGCCCGTTGTGTATCAATGCGAGGGCGGGACGATTTCGCGCGTAGGCAATCTTGCTGAAAATGGTTCTGCTTGGGTAAACGGAAACGATTTTTGGGGGCTTTTCAATCAGACTACGAAAGTGAAGTTTTCCACGACGGATACGCCTAACGGGGTGAATATCTCCGTTTCCTTTGATGCGATTGATATTGCGAGTGCGGAAACGACCCTTACAGCCTCTTTGACAAACGTGGGATTAAGAGGGAGCGGTTCGCTTTTGATATCGGGCGGATTGACTGGCGGTACGGCGACGTTTTCTACGGGTGCGAGTGCTCTTAGCGTTTTAGTAAAGGACGTTGAAAGCGATTATGAAATGTTTGAAGAAAACAACATGCTTTTAGACGGGAGCTTCTCTTCGGGGGACGTGACGAAATATTGGAATAGCGGTTGGAAGGATTCGAACGCTGTTAATAGCATTGAAAACGGCATGTTGAAGATACACAATGCAACGGAAGCAAATCAATACGTGGCGCAAACGGTTAGCCTTACCAAAGAAGGTGCGTATAAATTGAGCGCTGACGTTAAAATTGAGAATATTGCTAACGTGACTGGTCTTGGTGAAGGCGCTTGGGTTTCTGTGACCAAAAAGAATTCAAGCGATAAAACGGTGACGATTGCTTCCGACGGCTATGAAGGAATGACGTCGGAACAAACACAATTGATAACGGGCTGGAATACGATTTCGTTTAGTTTTACCGCTACGGAAACGAAAGAGCACAAAATATGCTTTAACCTCTACGGCGCATCTGGTACGCTTTGGGTGGACAACGTCGTATTAGAAGATATAACGGACGTAGAAGAACCTAAACATTGGTCCACTACGGCAAGCTATCCTACCGATTTTTCGGACGGTTCGTTCACGCTTGTAGGCATTGGCGACCCGCAAAATTTTGCAAAGAGAGCGGATGCGAGCGGTTCCTACTATATGGATTTGTATAAGTGGATTGCGGACAATAAAAATACGTATAATATGAAATACGTTGTGAACATTGGTGACACCGTCGACCAATGCCCCGACGAAGGGGAATGGCAAATTGCAGCCGCGGCGCATAAGCAATTGCAAGACGTGGAGTTGAAATACGCGCTTACCATGGGTAATCACGATTACGACGGCTACTGGAACTTGTTTAAGGGACTTCCCATGGACCGTACGGCGACGAGTTTTGCAAAGTATTTCCCGTATTCCACGTATGAAAGTTGGCTTGGCACGGAGAATTTTGGCGTGTTCGACGCTGGAAAAATGGAGAATTCTTGGCATAAATTTACCAACGGAAACGATAAGTATTTAATCGTGTCTTTGGAATACGGTGTAAGAGAGGATACTATTACGAAGGCGAAAGCGTTAATCGACGCGAATCCTGATTATCACGTAATTATAACGCAACACGCATATTTGAACGGCGACCTTTCGTATAACTGGAACGGGTATACCGATTTAGAGCACGACGGCGCGCTTTCTCCTGTACAAGTTTGGGAAAAGTTGATTAGCAAATGTCCCAATATATTTATGGTGCTTGCGGGACATACGGTAAGCTACGGCGTAAGTACTTCCGTCGTATACGGCGATGCCGGCAACCCTATTATTCAAATGAAGATTGACGCGCAAGGTACGTTTAGCGATAAAGAAACTCTTATTGCGCTCTATAATATTAAAGGAACGAGCGTGCAAACGTACTACTATTCGGTATCGAGCGATAGATATTACGCTGGTTCGAACTTCTCCGTAGCGCCTATGCAAGGTGAAGCAGGCGAGAAGGGCGGTATCGTAAAAGTAAAAGAAGGCTATTCGGGCGATTTGCTTGGTTTTGTAAGCAAGGACGAAGTGACGCCGATTGTGAAAAATGCAAGTTCGAGCAACCCTAACGTTGCTACCATTGATGCAACGACTGGTAAAGTGACGGCGTTGGGTGTGGGTGAAACGACGATTACGTACGTTTTGGACGGAAAACGCTCGATAATAGCGACAGAAGGCGTTTTAACGGGATATACCGTCACGCTTGTCGTGGAACATGATTACGAGGCTGTTGTGACGGCTCCTACCTGTACGGAAAAGGGCTACACGACGTATACCTGCTCGGTATGTGGCGACAGCTACGTGGCGGACGAAGTGCCTGCAAACGGCCACGATTATGAAGCGGTTATAACGGAGCCTACGTGTACGGAAGACGGCTACACGACGTATACCTGCTCGGTATGTGGTGACAGCTACGTGGACGACGAAGTGCCTGCAAACGGCCACGATTATGAAGCAGTTATAACGGAGCCTACGTGTACGGAAAAGGGCTACACGACGTATACCTGCTCGGTATGTGGCGACAACTACGTGGCGGACGAAGTGCCTGCAAGCGGCCACGATTACGAGGCAGTTATAACGGAGCCTACCTGTACGGAAAAGGGCTACACGACGTACACCTGCTCGGTATGTGGCGATAGTTATAAAGCGGACGAAGTGGCAGAGCTTGGTCATACGGAGGTGGTAGACGAAGCGAAAGCACCTACGTGTACGGAAACGGGCTTGACGGAAGGCAAGCATTGTTCGGTTTGCGGAGAAGTGCTTATTGCGCAAGAAGAAGTGCCTGCAAACGGACACGATTACGAGGCGATTGTGACGGCTCCTACCTGCACGGAAAAGGGTTATACGACGTATACCTGCTCGGTATGTGGCGACAGCTACGTGGCGGACGAAGTTGCAGAGCTTGGTCATACGGAAGTGGTAGACGAAGCGAAAGCACCTACGTGTACGGAAACGGGCTTGACGGAAGGCAAGCATTGTTCGGCTTGCGGAGAAGTGCTTATTGCGCAAGAAGAAGTGCCTGCAAACGGACATGATTATGAAGCGGTTGTGACAGAACCTACTTGTACGGAAAAGGGCTACACGACGTATACCTGTTCCGTTTGTGGCGATAGCTATGTGGCGGACGAAGTGCCTGCAAACGGCCACGATTATGAAGCGGTTGTGACAGAACCTACTTGTACGGAAGACGGCTACACGACGTATACCTGCTCGGTATGTGGCGACAGCTACGTGGCGGACGAGGTTGCAGAGCTTGGTCATACGGAA
>SVIK01000030.1 GCA_015069525.1 Clostridiales bacterium
ACGAGCCCGTCAAAGCCGTGCGCACGTACCATCGCTTCCGTGGAATCCGCAATCAAATCGCGGGTGACGAGCGAGTATTTCATGCCCGTATGTCCCATCGCAATACCGTCGCATACCGTAATGGCAGGGAACATAATAGGCGTACCGCCTGCCATGGCTACCCCCATTTTTACCGCTTGCGCAATTTTGTCCAAATTGATGTGCCCAGGCACGATTTCGTTGTAAGAGCATACGACGCCGATAAGCGGGCGGGATTGTTCCTCGTCCGTCAAACCAAGCGCGTGATACAACGACCTATGCGGGGCGTTATGAAAACCGTCTACTATCGTATCTTTAATCATACCTCTCTCCCTACGCCGTTTTCAGCGTTTGCATAAAACTTCACATCGCCCCACCGCACGGTGGGGCGAAAGTTGGTTGTTCTTTAATTTATTTGGCGATATCGCCCTCTATTAGTTGTTGATGAATTTTTCTTCGTCTGCCCAGCTGTAAAGCTTACGGATATCCTTACCAACTACTTCTGCGGGATGTTCCGCTGCAATCTTTCTCATTGCGTTGAAGTGTACTTGGCTACCAGCGTCCGACATATCAAGCAAGAAGTCTTTTGCGAACGTACCGTCTTGGATATCTTTCAAAACTTTCTTCATCGCTTTCTTCGTTTCTTCCGTGATAATCTTCGGTCCGGTAATATAGTCGCCGTATTCCGCCGTGTTGGAAATGGAATATCTCATGCCTTCGAAACCGCTTTGATAGATTAAGTCTACGATGAGCTTCATTTCGTGGATACATTCGAAGTATGCGTTTCTGGGGTCGTAGCCAGCTTCTACAAGCGTTTCAAAGCCTGCTTGCATCAACGCGCAAACGCCACCGCAAAGAACGGCTTGTTCGCCGAAAAGGTCCGTTTCCGTTTCCGTACGGAAGTTCGTTTCCAAAACGCCTGCTCTTGCACCGCCGATACCGAGCGCATAAGCAAGACCGATTTCAAGCGCGTCGCCCGTTGCGTCTTGTTCTACCGCGATAAGGCAGGGAACGCCCTTACCTACTTGATATTCGCTACGAACGGTGTGACCAGGGCCCTTGGGTGCAACCATGATAACGTTTACGTTCTTCGGGGGTTTGATGCAACCGAAGTGAATATTGAAGCCGTGCGCAAACGCAAGCGTCTTGCCTTCCGTGAGGTTGGGAGCGATGCTTTCTTTGTAAAGTTTTGCTTGCTTTTCGTCGTTAATCAAAATCATGATAACATCGGCAACCTTTGCCGCTTCGAAAGCCGTCATAACCTTTAAGCCTTGCTTTTCTGCCTTTGCCCAGCTTTTGCTACCTTCATACAAACCTACCACTACGTTTACGCCCGAATCTTTGAGGTTGAGCGCGTGTGCGTGACCTTGCGAACCGTAGCCGATAATCGCTACCGTTTTGCCGTTCAATTTGTTCAAATCACAATCTTGTTGATAAAAAATTCTGTTTGCCATAATAGTTTTCCTTTCCTTTTATGTTAATTTTTATTTTTTTTCTTATTTATTAAACAAAGTCGTCGTGCCTCTGTCAAGCGCTACGATACCCGTACGGCACATTTCCAAAATGCCAAAAGGTTGCATAAGCTTTACAAAAGCGTCTATCTTGGACGGATTGCCCGTCACTTCAATGCACATGCCTTCCGTTGAATAGTCGATTACGCTGGCGCGGAATACGTCGACCGCCGTCATGATTTCCTGTCTATTCTCCGCTTCGTTCTTTACCTTGATAAGCATGAGCTCTCTTTTAATCGGCTCGTCCGAAAGTACCTCCACTTTCTTTACGACGAGCAATTTTTTGAGCTGGTTAATCATTTGTTCTTGTACGTATTTATCCCCGCTCATACAAATGGTGATACGGGAATATTCAGGGCGTTCCGTTTCCCCTACCGTGAGGGCGTCGATGTTGAAACCACGACGGGTGAACATGCCCGTCACGCGCGTCAATACGCCCGCTTGGTTGTCTACGTACACCGCAATAACGAATTTATTGTTTTCCATATTTTTCCTTTCTCCTTATCAAGCCTTGACTTTCGTGATGATATCGCTGATTGCACCGCCAGGAGGCAACATGGGAAGAACGAGCTCGTCCTTATCAATGCGCACGTCGATAACCGTGGGTTTGCCCGAAGCAATCGCTTTTTCAAACGCTTTCTTGAATTCTACGGGCGTTTCCGCCAAGTATCCTTCCGCGCCGAACGCTTTGGCAAGCTGTACGAAATCCGTCTTTCTTTCAAGCACCGTGTTGGAATATCTCTTGCCAAAGAACAGCGTTTGCCATTGTCTTACCATACCCAATACGCCGTTGTTCAAAAGCACGATAACGACGGGGATTTTGTAGGTGACTGCCGTGGCGAGTTCGTTGAGGTTCATGCCGAAGCTTCCGTCGCCCGTAATCAAAATCGTCGGGTCTTTCGTCGCTACGTACGCGCCCATCGCCGCGCCTAAACCAAAGCCCATCGTTCCCAAACCACCGCTGGATACGAAGCGACGGGGCTTATCGAATTCTACGTATTGCGCCGTCCACATTTGGTGTTGCCCAACGTCCGTCGTGATAATCGTGTTTGCGGGCTTGGTTGCGTTGATGATGTCAAATACTTGCTTGGGCGTAATCGGCGCGCTGTTCGTCGAAGCAATTTCCTCTTCGAACGTCGCTTCCTCCGCTTTCAACGTGCGCACTCTATCAATCCATTCGGGACTGCTCTTTGCTACGCACTTTTCTGCAATTCTATGGAAGGAATCGTATACGTCGCCCACAAGCCCCAAGTCTACGCGGACGTTCTTGTTGACTTCCGCTTGGTCGGGGTCGAGCTGGATAATCTTGCTCTGTTTCGCGAATTTGGAAACGTTGCCCGTCGCTCTATCCGAGAAACGAACGCCCACCGCCAAAATTAAATCCGCTTCGTTTTGCGACATGCTCGACGCGTAATGCCCGTGCATACCTTGCATACCAAGGAAGCGTTCGCTTTCTTGGGGAACTGCCGAAAGCCCCATGAACGAACAACCGATAACCGCGTCTATCTTATTTGCAAATTCTACAATGTCCTTGCCCATGCCAAGACCTGCCGCGCCACCGCCTACGTAGATGTACGGCTTCTTCGCTTCCGCAATAAGTTTTACCGCTTCGTCAATCAGGCTTTCCTTTACTTTGGGCAAAGGTTTCTTTTCTACGATTGCTTGTTTTTCATATTCGTATTTGCCCACCTGCACGTCCTTGGGAATATCGATGAGGACGGGGCCCGGTCTGCCCGATTTCGCAATAGCGAACGCTTCACGAATCGTATCCGCCAAATCTTCAATTCTCTTGACGAAGAAGTTGTGCTTCGTAATGGGAAGGGTGACGCCCGTGATATCGATTTCTTGGAAGCTATCCTTACCGATAAGCGAGTTGGGTACGTTGCCCGTGATGGCTACGAGAGGGATAGAATCGAGCATCGCCGTCGCAATACCCGTGACGAGGTTGGTTGCACCAGGACCGCTGGTTGCAATACATACGCCTACTTTCCCCGTCGCGCGGGAATATCCGTCCGCCGCGTGCGACGCGCCTTGTTCGTGCGCCGTGAGGACGTGGTTGATTTCGTCCTTATATTCGTAAAGCGCATCGTAAATATTGATAACTTGTCCGCCGGGATAACCGAATACGTCGGTGACACCCTGCTCTATCAAAGTTCTAATTAAAATTTGTGCACCTGTTAACTGCATATCTATATACTCCTAATTTGTTTGTTTTTTAGACTTTTTCTATCCACGATATCATTACGCCTAAGCGTTGACGAAAGATAGAAAGATTTGCCTGCGAAAGCACTCCGCTTATAACATTCTGTTGACGGCGGAAACGAGCGCCTTTACACTCGACGTCATGATGTCGGTGTGGATACCCGCGCCCCAATACGGCTTGCCGTCCGATACGATACAAATGTACGAAGCCGCTTGCGAATTGGATTTGCCCTCCAAAGCGTGCTCTACGTAATTTTCTAAAACGTAGGCTTTGCCCGTCACTTGCTTAATCGCGCTACTTACACAATCAAGACGACCGTTTCCTTCTACGTCCACCGTGACTGCCGAGCCGTTATATTCGATAACGATTTTGCCTTTCAGTTTATCGCCTACCTCTTGATACCCCGCTTCAAGCACGTTGAGCTTTTCGTAAAGGTTGACGAAATCTCTCATGAAAATATCGTAAACTTCTTGCGAGGAAAGCTCCCTATGCTCGTGGTCGGAAATGCTCTTCACGTGGTAGCCGAATTGCTCCCGAAGTTTGGGAGGCAGGACGAGCTTGAACTGCGTTTCGAGGATATACCCGATACCGCCTTTACCCGATTGCGAGTTGATGCGGATAACGTCCGCCTCGTACACTCTGCCAACGTCGGCAGGGTCGAGCGGGAGATAGGGAACCGTCCATTCGTTGACGTTTCTATCCACCCGATATTTCATGCCTTTCGCAATCGCGTCTTGGTGCGAACCTGAGAACGCCGCAAATACGAGCTGTCCACTATACGGTTGACGTTCGTATACTTTCATGCGCGTCACTCTTTCGTATATCTGCGTAATGCTGGGCAAATCGGAAAAATCAAGCAACGGGTCGATACCCTGCGAATACATATTGAGCGCAACCGTCACGATGTCTACGTTGCCCGTACGTTCGCCGTTGCCAAAGAGCGTACCCTCTATCCTATCGCCACCTGCAAGCAAGCCCATTTCGCTATCCGCCACCGCGCACCCTCTATCGTTGTGCGGGTGCAAGGAGATAACGACGTTCTCTCTATAATGCAAGTTCTTGCACATATATTCCACTTGGTTTGCGTATACGTGAGGCATGGAGTTCTCTACCGTGGCAGGCAAATTGATAATTGCCTTTCTTTCCGCCGTAGGCTTCCAAATATCCAAAACCGCGTTGCAAATTTCTGCGGCAAACTCTGGCTCCGTACCCGTAAAACTTTCGGGCGAGTATTCCAAACGGATATTCCCCTCCGCTTCCTCTTGGTATTTCTTGCAAAGCTTTGCCCCGAATACCGCGATATCTACGATTTCTTTCTTCTCGCGCTTGAATACTTGCTCCCTTTGCGCAACGGACGTGGAGTTATACAAATGCACGATGGCGTTCTTCGCGCCTTTGAGCGCCTCGAACGTCTTGGCTATAATATGCTCTCTCGATTGCGTTAAAACTTGTATCGTCACGTCGTCGGGGATTAAATCCCTTTCAATGAGCGCACGGCAAAGCTCGTACTCCGTTTCGCTTGCCGCAGGGAAACCTACCTCGATTTCCTTAAACCCGATTTTGCAAAGGAGTTGGAAAAATTCAAGCTTCTCTTCCAAGCTCATGGGAATGACGAGCGCTTGGTTTCCGTCGCGTAAATCGACGCTACACCATACGGGCGGTTTTTCGATGGAGGTCTTCTTCGTCCAATCCATCGTCACGCCTGACGGCTCGAAATATTGTTTGACGTATTTTTTGCTATTCTTCATAATTTTCCTCTTGTTTTTTTACCGCTTTTTGAAACAAATCGTCCCTTTTCCGCGCGCTGATAACGCTTGCGTAAAAGAGACGAAGAAGTTTTCTCCGCGGTACCACTCTGTTTGGTGAAAATTCACCCACTCGTGTCCTATAAAAGACTTTTCCTGATAACGGTGGAATTCCGTCCGAATCTACTTGGCAATTTCTTTATTGCTTTTCTCTCGGCGACTCGGGGAGGAGCTATGTTTCGTAAACCGTATTGACTCGCACCTGCCGTCAACTCTCTGAAACGCGGTTTTTACGAATTTTTTTCCCGTCATTGTCTTTTGATTATGTGATTATATCTATTTTATACTACTTTTTTACTTTTGTCAACCAAGTACTATTGCATTTTTCTCTTTTTTATGATTTTTTTATAAAAAATCTATAAACGGCGACGTATTTCTCTGCCAAATCTTGCTATTTTCCGCTATTCTTAAAGCAAACGGCTCGTTTAACGCCTATTAGAGTTTATGCACCCAATTGAACGTGTCTTCCACCTTGCCCCATTGGATACCCGTCAAGATATCGTAAAGCTTTTGCGTGACTTCCCCGATTTTGCCTCCGCCGATAACGTATTCCTCCTCGCCGTAGGCAAGCTTTCCAATGGGCGAAACGACCGCCGCCGTACCACAGCCCCAAGCTTCTTCCAATCTGCCTTCTTTAAGCGCGGACAAAAGCTCGTCCACCGAAAGCAATCTTTCGTTTACTTTATACCCGAGCGTTTTCAAAACCTCGATACAGCTCTTTCTCGTAATGCCCGGCAATATCGAACCCGTAAGCATGGGCGTGACGATTTCACCGTCGATTTTGAACATGACGTTCATCGCCCCCACTTCTTCAATGTACTTTCTTTCTACACCGTCCAACCAAAGCACTTGCGAATAGCCTTTCTTGGCGGCTCTTTCGCCTGCACGCGTACTCGCCGCGTAGTTGCCACCGCATTTTGCATAGCCCGTGCCACCTCTTACCGTGCGCACGTCCTCGCTTTCAATCATAATCTTTACAGGGTTGATGCCCTCCGCGTAATAGCTTCCGCTGGGCGAAGCAATAAGCATAAACGTGGCGCGTTTTACCGCGTGCACGCCAAGCGCTTCGTCGTTGCCGAACATGAACGGACGAAGATATAGCGACGTGCCGAACGATTTGGGTACGAAACGCTCTTCAAGACGGACGAACGTTTCTAAAATCTCCAACGCTTCCTCTTCGTCAAGCAAAGGCAAACTCATACGCTCTGCCGAGTTATTCATACGACGAATATTCTCCATAGGACGGAAAAGCTGTACGCCCCCGTCTTCGCGACGGTACGCTTTTAAACCCTCGAAAATTTCCGCGCCGTAATGCAATACCGTGGAGGCAGGGTGCAAGGAAATACGCCCGAACGGGACGATTCTCGCATCGTACCAACCCTTCCCTTCTTCATAATCCATCATGAACATGTGGTCGGTAAAAAACTTACCAAACCCCAACTTTTCTTCCGCCGGCATCGTGGTAGGCGTCGTCGTTTTCGTGATTGCAATTTTCATGGATATCCCCCTATTTTTTGGCTCTTGGAAAATTCGAAAAACGAATTGCTTTTGCCTTTTTTATTTATTTATATAATAAATATTTACATTATAATAGCACACGAATTTCGTTTCGTCAACGCTTTTTCACCCCGATTGCAAAATTTATCGCAAACTTTTTACTTTATTCCTCTTTGATAGGAAGCGATAGGCTTGACAAAACTACGCGTGCGTGTTAAAATTAATGTGTATTTTTTTGAGGAGCGCGACATGTTTAGACCGTTATGGATAAAATTGAAAGAATCTGCCGTGTCGGTTTTTCCCGTCACGCTTATCGTGCTGATTCTCTCGTTTACCCCGCTGTTTTCCCTTACTACTAAGGAAACGGTGATTTTTGCGTGCTGTGCGCTCGCTCTCGTATTTGGCATGGCTCTTTTTAACCTCGGCGCGGATATGGCAATGACGCCGATGGGCGAACACGTCGGGGCGGGCTTGCCTAAATCGGGTAAGTTCAAAACGCTACTGCTCGTTTGCTTTATTATGGGCGTGTGCGTGACCGTTGCTGAGCCTGATTTGAGCGTGCTTGCAGGACAGGTAAAAGAAGCGATTAACGGTACGGCGCTTATCATTACGATTGGCGTGGGCGTGGGCTTATTCCTCGTGCTGGGTATCTTGCGTATCGTGTTCCGTTTACACCTCTCGCATTTGATGACCTTTTTCTACCTACTCCTCTTTGCGTTTGCCTCCCTACTCGTTGAACAAGGGAAAGGCGCGTTTTTGCCCCTTGCGTTCGATTCCGGTGGGGTGACGACGGGGCCGATTACCGTGCCCTTTATTATGGCGCTCGGCGTCGGTGTTTCCGCCGCGCTTGGCGATAAGCGGGACAGAGAAAGCAGTTTCGGCTTTATTGCTCTATGTTCTATCGGGCCTATCCTTGCCGTACTCATTTTGGGCTTGGCTTCGGGCGGAGAAATTCATTACGAAATCCCCGATTACGCCGTACAAGCAGGCGCGGGGCAAATTTTCCACGAAATTGGCTTAAAGGCAAAGGAAGTGGCGATTGCTATCCTGCCTATCGTTGCATTTTTCTTTATTTTGCAATTCCTTTTCTTGAAATTGTCGAAAAAACGTATCGTGCAAATTATCGTCGGCGTGTTTTATACCTTCTTCGGGTTGGTGATTTTCCTCGCCTCCGTCACCATAGGCTTTATGCCTATCGGTTTCAAAATGGGAGAACAACTGGCTGGGCAAAGCCCTATCCTCTTGGTTGTGTTTGCTTTTGCGCTCGGTTTGACCGTCGTTTTGGCGGAACCTGCTATACACGTACTCAACCGACAGGTGGAAGGCGTCACGGGCGGGGCGGTGAAAAAGCGTTCTATGCTGATTGCCCTTTCCGTGGGCGTGGGTATCGCTATTGCCCTTTCCGTTATCCGCATTATCTTCGATTTTAGCATTTTGTATTATCTTATCCCTGGGTATTTCCTCTCTTTGGGACTTTCCTTTTTCGTGCCTAAAATTTATACGGCGATTGCGTTTGACTCCGGTGGGGTGGCAAGCGGGCCTTTGACCTCTACCTTTATCCTCCCCTTCGTCGTGGGCGTGTGTGCCGTACTCCAAGGGGAAAGCAACGTGTTATACGACGCTTTCGGGCTCGTTTCCATGGTGGCGATGACACCGCTTATTTCTATACAATCGCTTGGTTTTAAAGCGGTTGTCACCAAGCATTTCCGTGAAAGAATCGCTATGCGACGTATCCTTGCCTCGGACGACGAACAAATTATTTCTTTCTTGTAATAGGAGGGCTATATGGGGTTGCGTAAACTGATAAAAAAATCAAAAAAAGAAAAGCCCGTTTCTTCCGATTTCAAGAAGCTGAAACTGCTTGTCACCGTCGTCAACAGAAACAAGACGGAGTTCTTCCTCGACCTTATTTCGCACCTCGGCGCAAACTTTCAAACGAGCGTTTTGGCGCATGGCACGGCAAAATCGGAAACGCTTTCGTTGCTCGGTTTGGAGGATTCGGATAAGAGCGTGATTTTTAGCGTGATTAGAGAGGACCTCGTCGAAGATATTTTGCATAAAATTGACGAGTGCTTCCATAGAATACGCGGAGGAAAAGGCATTGCCTTTACTATCCCCCTCTCGTCCGTAATCGGCGTAGCTATTTACCGCTTTTTGAGCGATAACCGCTCGTAATAAAGGAGAAAAAATATGATGGAATTTCAACACGAAGCTATTTTTTGTATTGTAAACGACGGATACAGCGACGCCGTAATGGAAGTGGCGAAAAAGCACGGAGCAAGGGGCGGTACCGTTATCAGCGCGCGCGGAACGGCAACGAAGGACGCGGAAAAGTTCTTCGGGATTACCGTGCAACCTGAAAAGGAAATCGTGATGATTTTAGTCCCCTCCCAACACAAAGACGATATCTTACACGCCCTTTATAAGGAAGTGGGCTTGGACAGCGCAGGACAAGGCATTGCCTTTGCCTTGCCCGTGGATAACGTCGTGGGAATTGCACAAACGAAAGACGAAGCATAAAAAACGGCTTGACGAATTCCGTCAAGCCGTTTTTAAACCACATTTCTACAAACGAAAGCGGACGCAGTTGCGTCCGCTTCTTTTTTATCGTTTTTAAATTACAACCAGCCGAGAAGATTGAAGTTGGCAAATACCGCTACGCAAACCAAGGAAACGGTGCTCATAATCTTAATTAAGATATCGAGCGACGGCCCGACCGTATCTTTGAGCGGGTCGCCCACCGTATCGCCTACGACCGCTGCATCGTGCGTGGGCGTGCCTTTGCCTGCGCCCAATACGCCACCAGCTTCGATAAACTTCTTCGCGTTATCCCATGCGCCACCTGCATTGCCCGTGAAAATTGCGAGCATGATAGCCGACAGCGTAGAGCCGATTAAGACACCGCCAACGAATTGCGGGCCGAACAGCAAACCGCTGATTACGGGGAAGAGCAACGCCACCATAGCGGGCACTATCATTTCTTTCAACGCGCCTTGCGAAGAAATCGTAATGCAACGTTTATAATCGGGACGTGTCGTACCTTCTAACAGACCTGGAATTTCTTTGAACTGACGTCTAACTTCGCCCACCATGCTTCTCGCGGCTTTTGCCACCGAGTTGATAAGCATACCGCTAAACAAGAACGGAAGCGCCGTGCCGACAATTGCGCCGACGAGTACCGTATGCGTGATAATATTCAACAACAAGTCCGTTTGGAAAGAATACAAATAACTACTCATCATCGAAATGGTAGCGAGCGCCGCCGAGCCGATTGCAAAACCTTTACCAATCGCCGCCGTCGTGTTGCCTACGCTATCCAATTTATCGGTAATGTCTCTTACTTCTTTATCCAATCCGCTCATTTCCGCGATACCGCCCGCGTTGTCGCTAATAGGGCCATACGAGTCTACGGAAACGGTGGTAGCAACGAAGCAAAGCATGCCCATCGCCCCGCAACCGACGCCGAACATTCCGCCGATGAGATAACAACCGAAGATTGCCGCACCCAAGCAAATAACGGGAAGCATACAGGAAATCATACCCGTTGCCATACCTTGCGTAATCGTAAGCGCAGGGCCTTCTTGGCTCGCTTTCGCTATTTTCTTCGTGGGTTTAAAATCGTAGCTTGTATAATATTCGGAAATAATACCGATAACGATACCACAAACGATACCTACCGCTGCGGAAATCCAAGGGCTTAAATACCCCGCCTTAAAACCTGCCTCCGCAATTTGTTCTTTCGCTTCCCCTCTAAAAAAGAAGAAACAAAGCAAAAATCCGAATATAATCGCAAGCCCAGCCGATATCCACGTGGCTAGATTTAGTTCGGTATGCGGATTATCGGAAAGCTTTCTCTTAATCAACGGAAAAGCAATACCGAGCACGCAAGAAATCAAACCGATGCCTGCAAACAAGATGGGGAACAATACCATCTTAGAATACAACGACGTAGAAGAGAACTTTGCGCTATGCGTGAACAACTCGATTGCCAAAATCGCACACGAGAGTATCGAACCTACGTAGCTTTCCAAAAGGTCTGCGCCCAAGCCTGCTACGTCACCCACGTTATCGCCTACGTTATCTGCAATCGTCGCCGGATTTCTGGGGTCGTCTTCGGGAATATGCGCCTCCGTCTTACCTACGAGGTCTGCGCCCATGTCCGCCGCTTTCGTGTAAATACCGCCACCTACACGGCTGAACATTGCAATAACCGAACAACCGAGCGCATAGCCCGACAAAATCAAAGACAAACTATACGGTTGTTTGGTAATAAAGTTGACCTTCGTCGTCACCGTGCTTGCGCTAGTCACGTTCAACATGCCCATGCCCACGCCGAAAATAAGATATACGATGATGATACCCAAAAGCGCAAACCCTGCCACGCAAAGCCCCATAACCGAACCGCCACGGAAGGCTACTTTTAACGTTTTACCCGTGTTTCTCGTTTCGTTTGCCATATTGGCAACGCGGACGTTTGCGTACGTCGCTATTTTCATCCCGACGAGCCCTGCAAGCGCGCTCATCACAGCGCCGATAACGAACGCTACGCCCGTTTCCCACGCGATAACAAGCCCTAACACGACGGCTATACAACTACCGATAATCGCAACGATTTTATATTCGTAGCGGATAAAGGCAGAAGCGCCCTCTCGAATTGCCCCTGCAATTTCTTGCATACGTTCGTTTCCCTCTTTCAATTTCTTGACAAGATAGAAATTAAGTACGGCAAAAGAAACGGCAAGGACGACAGCAAATACTACGATTAGTATTAACCAATTCATACCTATTCCTCCCCAATGTGCAAAGCACATTTATTTTGTAAAAATTATATCACGCATACACGCGTGTGTCAATACTCCTTGAAAAATTTATCCGCCCTTTCCTTAAAAAAATATTCCCGTTCCTCAACGGCGGGAATATTTACAACCGCAAAAATCTTGCCTATATAATTGGTGCTTTGCAGAAAGCTCTATCGAGCGGGGATATCCGCCCTTTTTCTTGAAATCGCTGGGTAAAAACGCTACGCCGTGTTTTTCGCCCGCTTTTTGTCCGAGCTCGTTTAACCAATCCGCATTTTTATGCGGGCTTAACGTCAGCGTCGTGCAAAACCAAGGGAAACCGTGCGCTTTTGCGAGCTTCGCCGTCTTTTCTAAACGTAAATTATAGCAAAGATAACAACGACTCCCGCGCTCCGGCTCGTTTTCCAAGCCTTGGGCTATCCGTTCGAACGCTTCTTTGTCGTAATCGCAATCGAGAAAGTCTGCCCAGCCCGTTTCCTCTAAAAAGCGGATTTGCTCCGCTTTGCGTTTTGCGTACTCGCTATCCTCGTCGATGTTGGGATTATAATAGAGCACGGTGACGGAAAAATGTTCTTTTAACCGTTCCAAACACGCGGAAGAACAGGGCGCGCAACAGCTGTGCAAAAGCAGTTTCGTGCCCTTGGGCGTGCTCTCGATTATTTTTTGCATTTCTTGTTCATAATTGCGTTTCATATCTATATTATACCCCTTATCACGGGTTTTTGTCAACGCTTGGCTGACAAGCTTTTTCGCTTTTTTATATTTTTCCCACCACCGCCTTGACAAAAACGGAAAAATCTTTATAATAAAATTATGCAATTATTGATTCCCGTCGCGTTCGGACAAGAACAGACGACCAAACGACAACTTTTTTCCCTTGGCTTTGATAAAGCGCCCGCTGAAAACGGACGCATTTTGGTGCACGGGGATTGGGATACGGTGGCAAAACTCAACGTCACCTTGCGTAGTGCGGAACGGGTGCTTATACAGCTTGATAAATTCCCCGCTAAAACGTTCGACGAGCTGTACGAGGGCGTTTACAGCCTACCTTGGGAAGAATATCTCACCCTCGAATCGAAAATTCTTATGGACGGAAAAAGTGTGCAAAGCGCGCTCGGCGCGATTAAAGCGTTGGGAGGCGTGGCGAAAAAGGCGATTATTTGCAGGCTTGCCGACAAGATAAAAACGGGCAGAAAAACGTTTACGGAAACGGGCGCAAGAACGATTGTCGGCGTGTCCCTTTTTAAGGACGAGGCGACGATTACCATAGATACCTCGGGCGAAGGCTTGCACAAGCGTGGGTACCGCTCGCTTGCCTACTCCGCTCCGTTGAAAGAAACGCTTGCTTCGGGGATTATCGACGAAAGCTTTTATAACCCTGAAAAGGACGAGGGAAAACCGTTCGCCGATTTGTTTTGCGGAAGCGGAACGCTCCCTATCGAGGCGACGATGAAGGCGCTGAATATGGCGCCCAACTGCAATCGACCCTTTGATTTCGAGCATTGGGCGTGTGCGCCAAACGGCATAGCCAATCGGGCAAGGGAAGAGGCAAAAGATAAGATACGCTGGCAGGCAAAGCCGTGTGTTTTCGGGGGTGATATCAATCCCGAAGCCATTTCTATCGCCAAATACCACGCCAAAAGGGCGGGCGTGGATAAGTATATCCGCTTTGCCGTGGCAGACGCAAGGAATTTTAAAAGCGAACTAAAATACGGCGTGCTCATTTCCAATCCCCCGTACGGGGAACGCTTATCGAACGATAAGGACGTGCAAAAATTGATGCGGGAGTTTGGAAACACTTTTCGGGCTCTCCCCGATTGGAACGCGTATATTCTCACTTCGTTGCCCGAATTCGAGCGGTGGTTCGGAAAGAGCGCAAGCAAAAAGAAAAAATTGTACAACGCAAACCTGCTTTGCGGGTTATATTCGTATTTTGGCAGACCGCCCAAAGCGGACGACAAAAAGGACGAACGATAAAGGAATAAAATTATGTTAGATTATACCAAAACCGCTATTAGAAAGACGATAGACGATTATAAGCGGGTGGATTACGTGCGCAATATCGCAACGCAACTGCTGTATATCCTCTATCTTGCCTATGCGGTGTTCGAAAACGTGAGCGCACGGGCGCAAATTGGGATTTTTTGGGTAAACGCCACTCTCTTTTGCCTTTCCGTTTGCTATTTCGTATTCTTTATGATTATGACGGGCGGAAAACCGCTTGAACCGCCCAAACGGACGCAGAAGTTTGTCGGCGTACTCTTTAAGCGTTCCAAACAGCTATTAAAATTATTCACGCTGGGGGTAATGGTGTACGGCGTGTACGCAACGACGAAAACGCTTACCCCTATCGGCGTCGTGCTTTCCGCACTCATGATTGTAGGTTGGGTGTTGCAGATTATTTTCGAGGTGCTTATCCGTATCTTTATTAACCGCGCACAACTGATTATCGAGGGGCTGGAAGCGGATTATGAAAACCTTGTCAAGCCCGCCAAAGCCGTAGGCAATTTCTTTAAGAAAATGGCAGGAAAAGAGGTGGAACCGCAAAAGGAAAAGAGTAAGACGAGGCTGTGGCTGGATAAGAAAGTAGAAGAAAACCGCGTGGAAAAAATCGAGGAGAAAAAGCGGAAAAAGATAGCGGAAAAACAAGCGAAAAAGCAAAGGAAATTGGACGAGAAGGATACCGTTTTTCTCTCCCCTGACGCCAACCCTCCCGCTCCCTCTCAACCAAAAGCGGAAGAGGTGTTTGAGCAGCCTCCCCTTTTAACGGGCGAAACGAACGCTTTGCCTAAAAAGAAAAAACGTAAGGAAAAAAAAGATTGACTTTAAAGGAAAAAGCAACGGCGGTATGGGCGTTTCCCTTAGGGATTTTAATGGAATAAATCATAAAACTCGTCTTTTAATAAGTCGAGTTTTCTTTTACCACGCAAAACAAATTGAATTAAATTTTATTTCATGTTATAATAAACTCACCGATAAATAAGAATTTGACGGAGATAACTATGGCAAGTAGTAAAGAATATTTAGATTTCGTATTGGAGCAATGCAGTGGCTTGTCTGCCCGTGATATGA
>SVIK01000031.1 GCA_015069525.1 Clostridiales bacterium
TTGAACCCACCGGACAACTGTACGTTGAACCGCTTGAAAAAGTACTGCATTCCTCCATGCTCCCGTATGCAGAATTCGTTATTCTTGATAGAGCGTTGCCTCGTGTTGAAGACGGTTTGAAACCCGTACAAAGACGTATTTTGTATACGATGAGCGAAATGGGCTTAACGCCCGATAAACCGCATAAAAAGAGCGCTCGTATCGTCGGTGAGTGCATGGGTAAATTTCACCCGCACGGCGACAGCTCGGTTTACGATGCGATGGTGCGTATGGCGCAAGATTTCAATATGGGAAAAACGCTTGTGGACGGGCACGGAAACTTCGGCTCGGTAGACGGCGACTCTGCGGCGGCAATGCGTTATACGGAAGCACGTATGCAACCGCTTGCCCTTGAACTGTTGCGTGATATTGATAAGGAAACGGTTAGTTTTTCGCTCAACTTTGACGATAGCTTAAAAGAACCGGACGTTTTGCCTGGGCGTTTTCCCAACTTGCTTGTAAACGGTGCGTCGGGTATTGCCGTTGGTTTGGCGACGAATATTCCTACGCATAACCTCGAAGAGGTTATCAACGGCGTCGTAGCATACATTGATAACCCTGCAATTTCCTTGGAAGAGATGATGCAATATATCCCTTGTCCCGATTTTCCTACGGGCGGGATTATTCTTGCGAACGAATTGATTCAAGCCTATAAAACGGGTAGAGGTAAAATCACGCTCCGCGCGAAAATCACGGCGGAAAAGGCGGATAACGGCAAGACGAATTTGATTATTACCGAATTGCCTTATCAGGTAAATAAAGCGCAACTTCTTCGTAAAATCGTGGATTTAAGAGAGGAGAAGAAGGAAGAACTTGCTGGGCTTGATTACGTCGCAGACGAATCGGATAGAACGGGTATGCGTGCGCTTATTCGCGTAAAGAAAGACGCAGACGTCAACGCTATTTTGAAATGCTTGTATAAGTATACCGATTTGGAGGTGACGTTTGGTATCAATATGGTCGTCATTGCAGACGGTAAACCGCAACAGCTCGGCTTGATGGAGATTATCCGTCATTACGTAAAATATCAACAACAAGTCGTTAAACGTAGAACGGTATTCGAGTTAAAGCAAGCACAAAGCCGTTGCCACGTTTTGGAGGGCTTGATTATTGCCGTTCAAAACATTGACGAGGTTATCGCGATTATCAAAAAATCGGAGGGGACTTCGGACGCTCGTGTAAAATTGATGGCTCGCTTTGAAATTAGCGAAGTGCAAGCACAAGCGATTCTTGATTTGCGTCTTGCTCGTTTGACAAAGTTAGAAATTTTCAAGCTGGAACAAGAATTAAAGGAACTCAAAAAGCTTATCAAAAAGCTTACCGCTATTTCTAAGAGCGGGGAATTGCAACTGCAAGTCGTTAAAGAAGAAATTACGGAAATCAAGAACGCATATCCCACGCCGAGAAAATCCCGTTTGGTATTTACGAGAGAGGAAGCGGACGAAATGGTTTCCTCCGCCCCCGAAAAGAAAGCTGGCGTAAAATGTACGCTCGTGTATACGGCGGACGAGAAATTTAAGGTATTGACGGGCAAAGCGGTAGAAGCGCTTGATAAACCGCTTGAAGGAAAGTTTAAACCGCATTTGATTGCGCTTCAAACCTTGAAAACCGTCACGGATAAACGCATTTTTGCGTTCACCAATTACGGGAACTGCCATAAGCTTGATATTTCGGAAGAAGAACTCGATTGCAAGCTTACAGACGAGGGTGTAAGCTTGAAAGAGCTTTCCCCTGATGCGGAAGCGGGCGAAAGAGTAGTCGCAATGTTTGCCGTAGACGAGCATTTGCCTTACGGAAGCTTGCTCTTCTTTACCAAGAAAGGTATGATTAAGAAGACGGAGTGGGGTGAATACGAAAATCGTAAAAACGCTTTCCAAGCGGTTAAACTTAACGAAGAAGACGAATTGCTTGCCGTTGAGGAAGATACGAACGAGGAAGATACGATTATCATCGTCACGAAAGAGGGTATTTGTCTTAACGCCATGAAAGACGATATTCCCACGCAGGGTAGAGTTTCTACGGGCGTGCGCGGTATCATGCTTCGCGAAGGCGACAGCGTCGTGCTTATGAAACAAATCAACGGCGAGGGTGAAATCGTTATTGCTACGGACGAAGGGAAGTTTAAACGAGTAATTTCTTCGCAAATCGAACCGTCTAAGAGATATAGAAAGGGAAATATTATCGTAGGGCTTCGTGAAGGCGCAAGCGTGCTTTCGGCGAGCTACGTGACGATACCGTATATGTTGGCGGTTGTGGAAAAGAACAAAAACGTATCCGAGCTTTCCAGCGAAGACGTATTCATCACGGTGCAGAGTGCCCGTGCGAAAAAAGTTTCCCGTTATGCGGAGGATTCGATTGATAAGGTGATTCCTTTGCCTTATAAAAAGGACGAATAAGCGAGTTGAATAAGGTATAATCTCCCAAAAACAGACATAATATATTCCGTAAGAGAATTACGGAGGTCGGGGATTTTGTGGGAATATATTGAAGAAAGAGTATTAAAATGTGCGGAATATATCGTAGAAACGGGTTGTACCGTTCGTGCGTGTTCCGCACATTTTTCTATCAGTAAATCAACGGTACATAAAGACGTGTCGGAACGGTTAAAGCTTATTGACGAAGCGCTGTATGAAGAAGTTCGTTGCGTGCTCGAACGCAATTTAAGCGAACGGCATATTCGAGGTGGATTGGCGACGAAAGAAAAGTACTTAAAACCATGTAAATAATAAAACGGAAGGGCAGTTTGCTCTTCTTGTTTTTTTATAAAAATAGGGACAAGCGTATTTCAACGGTTGAAAAACGCAAAAAAATATGTTATAATAATGAAAAGCAATATTTTGGAGAATGGATATGAAGAAATTTGCGGTTGTGGGGTTAGGGATTATCGGCGGTTCTATTTGCGGGGCGTTGACGCGCGCAGGATATTCCGTCGACGGCTTTGGACGAAGCCGTGCTTCCGTTGATTATGCAATAAAAGCAGGCTATATTCAAAAAGAAGGTACAAGCCTTGCTGATTACGACGTAGTTTTTATTGCCGTTCCGCCGTATGCGACTATGGACTATTTGAGAAACGGAGCTTTCAAAAACGACGCACTCGTTTTGGATATTTGTGGGGTAAAAAGCGTTGTGGAAAACGCCGTGTACGAAACACCGCGCAATTATCGCTACGTAGGGCTTCATCCCATGGCGGGCAAAGAAACGTCGGGCATCGCTTCGGCTTCGCCTACGTTGTTTGACGGCGCAAACGTAATTATCACTCACGCAAACCAAACGAAAGACGAGGACGTCGCGGAAGTAAAAAATTATCTTAAAGCCATGGGTTTTGGTAAAATCGTGGAGTGTACCGCAGAGGAACACGATAAGAAAATTGCGCTCACTTCCCAACTCGCCCATATCGTTTCCAATGCTTACGTGAAAAGCCCGCAGGTAAAAGGATATGAAGGATTTACAGGCGGTAGCTTTCAAGATATGACGAGAATTGCAGGCGTGGACGAGCGTGTTTGGACACCGCTGTACGCTTGCAATCGGGAAAATATCATTGCGGAATTAAGTGGTTTGATTGATAATCTTTCCGTATATCTTACCGCTTTGCAATCGGGGGACGACGAGGCGCTTTCAAACGCGTTGAAAGAAGGTAGATTGATTAGGGAAACGATTAAAAGAAATAACGAATAATTATAAACGAAAGAAAGTCGCTTTATCGACTTTCTTTTTTGATTTTTGTAAAATATTCAAAAAAGATATTCATAACTGTTTACATTTTGCATGAAATTTGGTATAATATTGTCGAAAAAAAACGAAAAACGAGGGGCGGTAAATGAAAAATTGTCGTGTAAATATCACGTCAGTTGTAGACGGGCGAAAAGTGGATAGCGTCCGCATGGGAAAAATAGAAATACTGCCAAACCTCGTGAAATTATGGTATGAAGAGGAGCAAGCGATTGTAGAGCTTTGCCTTGAAGATAAAAAAGTGACGATAAATAGAACGGGGGATTATACCTTGCGTTTGGCTTTTGAGAAAGGGCAAATATGCGACGGAACGCTTGGGATAAGCGGTTCGAAGGGAGATTTACAAACGGAAACGACGCGTTTGGCGTATTCCGTGGCGGATACGTCGTTTATGTTGTCCTTGCATTACCAACTGCTTATCGGCGGGGAGGCGCAAACTACGCGACTTCGTTTATTTGCAAAAATCAATTGAGGTAAAGGCATGAATATCGAATATTTGGGACATTCCTGTTTCCGTATCACAACGGCAAGCGGTACGACAATATTGACAGACCCTTATACGAAGGTGGGATACGAACTTCCCAATAATTTAACTGCCGATATCGTCACTATCAGTCACGGACATTTCGACCATAATTATATAGACGGAGTAAAGGGCGCAAAAGCGGTGGTTTCTACGGCTGGTAAACGACAATTGGGCGATATTTTTATCGACGGATTTGTTTGCAATCACGACGAAAAAGGCGGGGCTTTGCGCGGAAAAAATATCGTTTTTACAATATCGGTTGACGGCTATAAAATTTGTCATCTCGGTGATATTGGGGAAACGTGTACGACGGAAATTCTTGAAAAGATTGGCAAGGTAGACGTGTTAATGCTCCCCATTGGCGGTACGTATACCATTGACGGAAAGCAAGCGAAGGAATACGTGGATAACATTGCCCCGAAATTGACGATTCCTATGCATTATAAGCCGTTAGACGGAGCACTCGATATTGCGGACGAAAAGGCATTTTTGTCATTATATAATAAAGTATATTCCGTTAACGAAGATGGAATAATCGATTTGGAGAAGGTTTTTGTAGGAGAAGAAAGCCTCGTGTTTATGAAAAGGAGAAAGGTATGACGGAAAACGAGAAATTATTTCAAACGGCAATGAAGGCGTATTTGTTGTCGTCAGAAGTATCGTTAAACGATTTGCGCGCGTATGGTCGGGTTATCGGCATTGAAAGCCCTACAAAAAAGACAAAACCCGTGCTGATTGACGAGATTATCGCACTTTTCCTTGGTGAATTGGCGCCTGTTCCCGTTTCAAGCAAAGGCGCGCCTGTCAAAAACAAATACATCCAACCAATCGTCCTTAACACAATTAATAAAATTTGTGAAGAGTATAAAGTTTTTGAGAAATACGAAAATGTCGTGACGGAAGAAAAACCGATTTCGGAAGTGGAAGCTTATAATAGGGCTTTTTTCCAAAATCGCCCGCAAGCTGTGAAATTGGTTTTGGAATCTACGACGCCTACGCTTTACGACGAAGTTGCCAGCCACGTCACGTATAAGGGACAATTGCACAAGATTAAAGAAGTGTTCTATCTTTTACCGCTTAATTGCAACGACGGTGAAAAAATCCTTATTTCCGATAAGTTGGTGGAGGAGAACGACCTTCGTGAAGGGGATATTATAAGCTGTTGGGTAGCGCGCGGTTCTTCCGCTTTGGTTGCTACGCAGGTGTTGGCGGTTAACGAAGTGTTAATCGGTTCGTTTACGCGCAGTCGTTTTGAGGAAGGGGTTCCTTGTTATCCCGAGGGCAAAATAGCGTTTTGCGGTGAAAATGAAGAAAACGCAACGCTTAAATATTTTGATTGGGTATCACCAATTCGTAAAGGTCAGCGCACGTGCGTGATAGCGCCTCCCAAAGCGGGAAAAACGCAACTTATTTACGATTTAGCGTGCTCTGCACAAAAAAACAATCCCAACGTTTACGTTTTCGTATTGCTTATAGACCAATCGCCTGAAACGGTTGGCAAATTCCGTAGGGTATTTGGTGAAAACGCACTCGTATACACGACGTACGAAGACGATATAGAGTGGCAAGCTTTCTCAGCGGAATTCATGTTAAAACGCGTTATGCGCTACGTAGAACACGGGCGCGACGTCTTGCTTTTTGTCGATTCCATGAACGCGCTCGCTCACGCCTATAACGAAACGGACGCATCCTTGGGGGGAAAAACGCTAGCAGGGGGCATTGAAAGTAAAACTTTACAATACGTAAAGAGATTTTTGGGCACGGCAAGAAAATTCGAAACGAACGGCTCGCTTACCATTGTAGGCGCTTCGGCGTTGGAAACGGGCAACCCCGCCGACGAATTGATTTGTAGCGAGCTTACCGCCGTATCCAATCTAGATATTCGTCTTTCTGGGGAATTGGCGTCTAAGCGTATTTATCCTGCAATCGACCATTTGCAAACGCGTACGGGCGAGGGAACGGAGTGCACAGATTTGGACATTTATTTGCGCAATAAATTTTTACCTACGCACGGTGCGGAGGCATTTTTAGAAAAACTGTTTGAAAGCAAAACACAAGAAGAATTGTTGCAAAAATTAAAATAATAGCATTATTTTTCCGTAAAAGAGAAGGAGGTATTTTATTTTTATATACTTCCTTTTTTTAATTCTCTAAAAAAGGCTTGAAAATACAAGAAATTTCCATTTTTTGTTTTGATAAATGGCAATTTTGTTATAACATTTTTTTATACCATATTTTGTGTTCACTTACTTGACTTTACCACAAGATATGGTATAATATTATAGTACGAACAAATCGCATAATACAATATATTGTATACATTGCTATTTTAAAGATACATACTAAATAAGAGAAAAAAACGTAAAAATAGTTTTTAGAGATAAACGTTTAGGGAGAGCAGACATGAAAGAGATGAAGATTATTAAAAGAAGCGGTCAAGAAGTTGTTTTCGACAAAGATAAGATTATTGCGGCTGTTTTTAAGGCAAATAAAGAGGTTCCCGCTGTTGCGCGCTTGTCGGACAGCGAGATTTATGCTATTGCCGACCAAGTCGCGGAAGAATGCGAAAACATGGTTCGCTCTGCACACGTAGAAGAAGTGCAAGATATGGTCGAAAATCATCTTATGGAGGCCAAGGCGTTCGTTTTGGCTCGTAAATATATCACGTACCGCTACACCCGTGAACTCGTTCGTAAGTCGAATACTACGGACGCACAAATTCTTTCGCTTATTGAATGTAATAATGAAGAAGTAAAGCAAGAGAATTCCAATAAAAACCCGACGGTTAATAGCGTGCAACGTGACTATATGGCAGGGGAGGTTTCGAAAGACCTTACCCGTCGTATCCTTTTGCCCGACGATATCGTATCCGCGCATGACCAAGGTTTGATTCATTTCCACGACGCCGATTATTTTGCGCAACACATGCACAATTGCGACCTTGTAAATTTGGAAGACATGCTTCAAAACGGCACGGTTATTTCGGGCACGCTCATTGAAAAACCGCACTCTTTCTCTACGGCGTGTAATATTGCTACGCAAATTATTGCGCAGGTTGCGTCCAATCAATACGGCGGACAAAGCATTTCGCTTACCCACCTTGCGCCTTTCGTGGATATCAGCCGTAAAAAAATCCGCAAAGAAGTCGCAGAAGAGCTTGCTTCTTTGAACGTAGACGAAGCGCATATCAATGCGATTGCGGAAAAGCGTTTATTGGACGAAATAAAGCGCGGTATTCAAACGATTCAATATCAAGTTGTCACTTTGCTTACCACCAATGGTCAAGCCCCGTTCGTCACCGTATTTATGTATTTGAACGAGGCGAGAAACGAGCAGGAAAAGGCAGACCTTGCGCTCATTATTGAAGAAACCTTAAAACAACGTATTAAAGGCGTTAAAAACGAATCGGGCGTATGGATTACGCCTGCTTTCCCCAAGCTTATTTATGTGCTTGAACCGGATAATATCGCGGAAGACCAACCGTATTTTTACTTAACGGAGCTCGCGGCAAAATGTACGGCAAAACGTATGGTTCCCGATTATATTTCCGAAAAGAAGATGCTGGAATATAAAATTGATAAAAACGGCGAAGGACATTGTTTCACCTGTATGGGTTGCAGAAGCTTCTTAACGCCTTACGTCGATGCCGAGGGTAAGCCGAAATATTACGGACGCTTTAACCAAGGCGTCGTCACGATTAACCTCGTTGACGTTGCGCTTTCTTCTGGTGGCGATATGGATAAATTCTGGGAAATCTTCGACGAAAGATTAAACCTTTGCTATCGCGCGCTTATGCACCGTCATACCCGTCTTTTGGGTACGCTTTCCGATGCGGCGCCTATCCTTTGGCAATATGGGGCGCTTGCAAGATTGAAAAAAGGCGAACCTATTGATAAGCTCCTTTTTGGCGGATATTCTACCATTTCGCTTGGCTATGCTGGGCTTTACGAATGTGTAAAATATATGACGGGTAAATCACATACGTCGGAGGAAGCAAAACCTTTCGCGCTTTCCGTTATGCAACACATGAACGATAGATGTAAGGAGTGGAAGGAAAAAGAAAATATTGATTTCTCTCTTTACGGCACGCCTCTTGAAAGTACGACGTATAAGTTCTCGAAATGTTTGCAAAAACGTTTTGGTATTATTGAAGGAGTCACGGATAAAAACTATATCACAAACAGCTATCACGTGCACGTAACCGAAGAAATTGACGCGTTTACGAAGCTTAAATTTGAAAGCGATTTCCAACAACTTTCCCCTGGTGGCGCAATTTCCTACGTGGAAGTGCCCAATATGCAAAACAATATTCCTGCCGTGCTTGCCGTAATGAAGTTCATTTACGAAAACATTATGTATGCAGAGCTCAATACCAAGAGCGATTATTGCCAAGTTTGCGGATACGACGGCGAAATTCAAATTCAAACGGACGAATCGGGCAAACTCGTATGGCAATGTCCTTGCTGTAAGAACCTTGACCAATCGAAGATGAACGTTGCCCGCCGTACTTGCGGATATATCGGTACGCAATATTGGAACCAAGGCAGAACGCAAGAAATTAAGGACAGAGTATTGCACTTGTAATGAATTACGCTACGATAAAATGGACGGATATTGCCAACGGCGAAGGGGTGCGTATTTCTCTTTTCGTGTCGGGCTGTACTCACCGTTGTAAAAATTGTTTTAACGAAATTGCTTGGGATTTTTCCTACGGTCAGCCTTTTGACGAGCATATTCAGGAAAAGATTTTATCCGAGCTTGGCTCTTCGTTTATCACGGGCATATCCTTGCTTGGGGGCGAACCGTTAGAACCGAGCAATCAAGAAGCGTTGTATCCGTTTATTAAAAAAGTGCGGGAGCGGTATCCTGATAAAACGATTTGGTGTTATACGGGCTTCGTGCTTGATGAAAAGACGGGGGATTTAAAGGAAAAGCATAAAAATACCGATTACACAAAATCGTTGATTGCGCTTTTCGACGTACTCGTGGACGGACCATACGTGGAAGATTTGTATGATATTCGTTTAAAATTCCGCGGTTCGTCCAATCAAAGGGTGATTGACGTGCAAAAAACCTTACAAGAGAAAGCCTGTGTTTTGTATATGGACTAAGGAATATAGAAAAAACCGCCTGCATACGATAGAGTATGCAGGCGGAATCTTTAAAAAAACGAATTTTTACCGTTGCATACGTTGCGACGGCTTTTTTAATTGTCTTTGGAATATATTTATATACTCGTTATTTAAACAACGCGACGGTAGAAGCCGTTTCGCAAAATTATTATTTGTTGGTTTCTGATTCCACGCACGTAGAAGCGAGCACGCATCAAATCGTTTTAAACGGTGGGGCTGGGTATTTATTGGAAATGGACGGAAGGGAATACGTGACGATATCAGCGTACCCTACGCGGGCGGAGGCGGAAAAGGTCCAATCTGGTTTGGCGGAAAAAACGACGGTTTTGTCCGTTGGGCGAAAACAGCTTTATTTCAAAAGCGCAAAAGAAAAGAAGCGGGCAAAACAGGTTGTAGGCGCATTGTCGTGTTTGGAGGATGCGATTGAAGTTTTGCATCAAGAAATTTCTCGTTTAGAAAACGGCGCCACGCAAGAATCAAGCAAAAAAATATTGCAAATCCTGAAAAAACAGTTTGATTATTTGGGAACGGAATATGGTGAAGAATATGAAAAATTCGCCAAAGTATGCCAATGGGCAAGCGAATTTATCGGTGCAATCATGGAAGACGTTGTCTACGCACGGGATATGCGATATTTAGAGTGCGCTTTGTGTGTTTCGTATCACGAGTTGACGGAAGAATTTTCGTTATAAAAATTTTTTATTAAAATATCGAATTTTTTTCAAAAAAGCAAGAAAAACGCTTGCTTTTTTCTTTTTGATTGGGTATAATGAATAAGCTGTCGTAAGGCAAGTGCTTCTGTGGCTCAGTCGGTAGAGCGATTGATTCGTAATCAATAGGTCGCCGGTTCAAGTCCGGCCAGAAGCTCCAAAAAAACCACCCAATCGGGTGGTTTTTCTATTTTGTAAAGATACTTTTGTCTGTCATTTGCATGCTGTTGATAAGGGAATATACTTTTTCAGCGAAAACGTCCTTTTCAAAACAGCGTTTTGCTACGTCGTTTAATTTGTTTTCATCGTGCGCACGGATAATCAAGGGGGACTTGCTTTCGCTCAACACAGATAAAACGTCGCTTCGATTCTCTTTAACGGCTAAAACGCGCAAATACAAATCGCTTTCAAGGCTTTGACGGATAAGTGTTTCATCTATTTGTAATAAATTTTGCAATGCGATGCGCCGTATGCGCGAGGCGGTGTACCTTGCGGAGGTAAGTGCCGTTTCAAGCGGTTCAGCGCTTTGCGAGGCTTTCTTTAAGGCGTTTTCAAGCCCTTCGGAGCAATCGCAAACGCGAGCAATTTCTTCGCTTGTACGGCTAAGCAAAGCGTATTTTTCTATTTTTTCTAATATACGTTGTTCTTGCGAGGAGGGTAAATCCTCCAAAACGTAGGCGGGAACGCTGTCTTTTAAGGCGGTTGTATCCTCTAAATGTTTGCGTATCGCGGTTGCGGAGGAGTATTTGGGTTGGAGCGTTTCTTCCGTATACCCGCCTCCAATTCGTTGTATGGGTAAAATATCCACGTCGCTGTTTTTGCGTTGTAAAGCGCGCGTGTATTCAAGCCCCAAGATATTATTGGGAGAACAAAGTAGGTCTATCGGGATAAAACCTGCGTATGCTTGCGCGCGCGCTTTTGCATAGCTTACCCCCAAAGCAAGAGAAGCTTTTATATTTTTAGAAACTTCTTCGGGTTCGTTGTTAAGATATCTACTTGCGGAGATAAACGCCAATTTATCAACGTTTTCTGCGCCAAAAGCCAACGTTTTAACGGAAGGGATAGCGGAAATCAATTGTATTGCGCCACGTGCGAAGAGCTCGGCATTAGAGGTAGCGAAGACGGTGGGTAATTCGATTACCACGTCTACGCCCGACAAAACAGCGTGCTTTGCCCGCGTATATTTATCCAAAAGGGCAGATTCGCCACGTTGTACGAAATTCCCGCTCATAAAGCAAACGATTGCGTCCGCTTTGGAGAGTTTTTTCGCCTCGTTTAATTGGTATAAATGCCCGTTGTGGAAAGGATTGTATTCGCAAATTATTGCGCAAATTTTCATTTTATTTTCCGTTTCCCTTTACTTTAAATAAAAACTATGATATAATAATAAATGTTATAGCCAAACCTTGGTTATAGTGTTATTATACACGATTAAAGAAAAAAAATAAAGCGTTTGCGAGGTGAAATATGGCGAATATATTAGATGAAATCAAGAAAAAAGCGAAGGCGTTGCAAAAGACGATTGTGCTTTGCGAAGGCGAAGATGCGCGCGTAGTAAAAGCGGCTAGTGACGCTACGAAAGAAGGCGTGGCAAAAATCGTACTTCTTGGCGATGAAAAAGCAATTAAAGAGGCGAACCCCGACGTGGATTTGACGGGAGTGGAAATCGTAAACCCGCTTACGAGTGAGAAATTGCCTGCGTATAATGCAAAATTGTGCGAGCTTCGCGCCTCCAAAGGCATGACGAGTGAACAAGCTTCTAAACTTCTCATGGACGGAACGTATTTTGGTGCGATGATGTTAAAAATGGGCGACGTTGACGGGCTCGTTTCAGGTGCGTGCCACTCTACGGCAAACACGCTTCGTCCTGGGCTTCAAATTATCAAAACGGCAAAGGGCGTTTCTTCCGTTTCCAGCTTCAACCTTATGATTTGTCCTCCCCAAGGCAATCAATACTGCCCCGACGGTCTTGTCGTATTTGCCGATTGCGGACTCAATCCCACGTATACGAGCGAGGGGCTTGCCGATTGTGCGATTGCTACGGCAAACTCTGCAAAGGCGATTGCGGGGGTAGACCCGAAGGTTGCTATGCTTTCTTTCTCCACGTACGGGAGCGCAAAACACGACAACGTCACACTCGTTGCGGAAGCGGTGAAGATTGCCAAAGAAAAAGCACCCGATTTGAAATTGGACGGGGAATTGCAGTTCGACGCGGCGATTGTACCGTCGGTTGCAGAGCTTAAAGCCCCGAATTCAAAGGTGGCAGGACACGCAAACGTATTTATTTTCCCCGATTTGCAAGCGGGAAATATCGGTTATAAGATTGCAGAGCGTTTAGGTGGCTTTATGGCAGTTGGTCCTATTTGTCAAGGTTTTGCAAAACCGATTAACGACCTTTCGAGAGGCTGTAAGAGCGATGATATCGTTGCAGCCGTTGCAATTACGGCTTTACAAACACAGCTTGTTTAATAAAACTGCATAAACTTACAAAAAAACGAAAAATTCATCGAAAAAAAAGTTGACAAAGTTTTAGAAATATACTATACTTGAAAGGCTGGTTTTATGATGATAATCGATATAAGAAAGCTGAAAGTTCAAAAATGTTATTCGGGAGAGATGGAATTTAGCTATTCCGCCCCCGAAGACTTGATAGAAATTCCGTTTGTGAAATTCTCATCGCCCGTATCCGTACGTTTTTCTTTCGAGTTATACGAAGACGACGCGCTTGAAATTAACGGCACCGTTTCGTATACGTTGGAGGGAGAGTGCTCCCGTTGTTTAAAGGAAACGTCCACTACGGTAGAAGGGGAATTGAACGCGTTGTTCGAGCCGAAAAAGGTTGGCGAAGATTACGTGTATTCGGGTGGAATTGTCGATTTGAAAAAAGCGGTGGACGAAGCAATCATGGCAAGCATGCCGTACACACTCTCTTGTGGGGACGATTGCAAGAGTATTGATTATAATTCTGAACCGATAAATAAGTAAAAAATAAAGAAAAAATAACGAAGAGGTGTTATTATGGCAGTACCTAAGAGTAAACAATCGAAGAGCAGAACGAACAAAAGATTTGCTAACTACAAGGCAACCGCAGCAACGCTTGTGGAATGCCCTCATTGCCACGAATTGATGCAATCGCACAACGTTTGCAAGAACTGTGGTTATTACAACGGTAAAGAAGTAGTAGCGGAAAAAGAAGAAGCTCAAAACTAATTTATCCACGCCAAAAACAAGCAGGCGGGTTGCGTAAAGCACCCGTCTTTTTGCGTTTTGTAAATAAAAAATTAACCGAGGTTAAATGATTTTACTTGACTAACTTTAAAAAAAGTGCTATGCTATAAAAAAGGAGTTTACGTATATACGTAAAAAGAAGATTTATGAAAGAAAAATTTTCCGTCACGGGGATGACGTGTTCAGCTTGTTCAGCCGGCATTGAACGAACCGTCCGAAAATTGCACGGCGTTTCTTCCGTCAACGTATCGCTTATGGGGGAAAGCATGTCTGTGGAGTACGACGAGGGTGTACTTTCCCGCCAAGAGATAATGGATAACGTGGTAGGGCTTGGTTATGGCATAGATACGTATAACGAGAACGTATTGGAAGGACGAAAACCGCAACCCAATTTATTAAGAAAACGTTTTTTCATTTCTTTGATTTTCTTGTTGCCTCTCATGTATTTTTCTATGGGGGGGATGATTGGTTTACCGCAACCAAATACGATTATTAGCGTATCTTTACAAATGCTTTTGTCCCTTTGCGTAATCGTTGTCAATTTCAAGTTCTTTTCAAGCGGTGCAAAAGCTTTGGTGAAAAAAACGCCGAATATGGATACGCTTGTTGCGCTCGGTTCGGGGGTATCTTTTTTATACAGTTTGGTATATACGATTTTGTTGTACGTGGGGAAAGACTTACACGTGCATATGTTTTACGAATCAGCCGCAATGATATTGGCGCTTGTCACGCTTGGAAAATGGTTGGAAGAGCGGTCTAAACGCAAAACGGGCGACGAGATAGAAAAGCTTATCAAATTGATGCCTAACACGGTCACCGTAGAGAAAAACGGGATACAGACGAAAGTTGCGTTTTCCGATTTGCAAGCGGGCGATTTATTGGTTGTAAAAAACGGAGAATATATTCCCG
>SVIK01000032.1 GCA_015069525.1 Clostridiales bacterium
TCCGCTACCTTTGCAATAAATTCAGGAATTTTAATGTTGACGGGGCATGCAGATACGCAAGGACGGTTTTTACAGTTAATACAGCGTTTCGCTTCGTCTATCGCCATTTCCGCCGTGTATCCAAGCGCAACCTCTTCAAAATTTCCGTTGCGCACCTGTGCGTCTTGCGTGGGCATAGGGTTTTTTAACGGGTTCATGTTAAATTTTGCCATATTATTTTACCTCCTGTTTGAACAGGTTGCACGCTTCTTCTCTTTCGTGCAATTCGAAATCGGAATACGTACGAGAACGGCTCATCGCTTCGTCGAAATCAATTTCGTGGCCGTCGAATTCGGGACCGTCTACGCAAGCGAATTTCATTTGTCCGCCTACCGTCAATCGGCATCCACCGCACATGCCCGTTCCGTCAATCATAATCGGGTTCATGCTCGCAATCGTTTTCACACCGTACGCTTTCGTCGTTAAGCAAACGAATTTCATCATGATAAGCGGACCGATAGTGATGACTTCGTCAAACGTTTCGCCCGCTTCAAGGAGCTCTTTCAAAGGTACGGTGACGTTGCCTTGTCTTCCGTACGAGCCGTCGTCCGTCATCATATAAAAGTTTTTAGAGGCTTGCTTAAATTCCTCTTCCAAAATAACGAGGTCTTTATTCCTAAAACCGATAATGGACGTCACCTCCGCGCCTTGTTCGTGCAACGCACGGGCAACGGGCAACGCTATCGCGCAACCTACGCCACCGCCTACTACGCACACCTTTTTAAGTCCATCCGTGTGCGTGGGTCTGCCCAAAGGACCAACGAAATCGGGGATAAAATCCCCTGCGTTTTTGTGGTTGAGCATTTCCGTAGAACCACCGACGATTTGGAAAATTATCGTCACCGTGCCCTTCTCTCTATCGTAGCCTGCAATCGTGAGAGGAATACGTTCCCCTTCCTCGTCCACTCGCAAAATGATGAATTGACCGGGCAACGCCTTTTTCGCTACGAACGGCGCAAGAATTTCCATTTGCGTGACCGTCGGATTAAGCGATTTTTTGCTGACAATTTGATACATAAGCCTAACTTTTCTCCTTAACTTTTTCTTCCTAAATTATTATACCGCACTTTATTTATCTTGTCAACCGCTTAAAAACGGTTAACGCAAAGAAAGCGCGTTTATTGACAAACCTTTTGTATAATATTTGCAACCTGTTTAGCGCAAACTTCTTTGCCCTTTTCCGACAAGTGCAACCAATCTTCCTCGCATATATACGCATTTACGTCCGTAGACGCGAGTGCGTGTAAATCGTTGATAATGATGCCGAGTTTTTCAAATTCAGGCACAATCGTTTCGTTTAACAAACGAATATTTTCATTTTTATTATACGTATACCCCTCGCGAACGGGCGTCGTCGTAGCAAAGATTACTTTCGGGGCGTAGCTTTGCAAAATTTTCGCTATGCGAAGCATATCCCTTTTATATTCCTCTACCGACGAGAACATCCCGTCGTCGAAAAGTTCGCAAACGTCCCAATGTCCACAGTTGAAATGGATAACGTCGCAATTTTCCAGCTCTGCCTTCCAATCGAACAAACAACGAAGCATATATTTTGCAAAACGACAGTTATCCTCTGGTTGAAAAACATTATATTCTTCCCCCAAGAGTTCAGGCACTATCGCCCCGTATCCCCACAAACGGATAGAATCCCCTAACAATGCTACCTTTTTCATTTTCTCTCCTCTATACTTTCTACACCAAGCCAAAGCGGATTTTTCTTCCGTTTACGACAGACTGCATAAAACACGAAAATAGCGATAATCGGGAAGATTGCTCCCACTAACAAGCCTGCTTTCATACCAAGCTGTTCGCCCGTTAATCCAAGCGACGCCGACATATTTATAAAGCTTTCGCTTCCTGCTACGCTATCCGTGATAATCCCCAAAAGTTGCGGGCCGATAGACGCGCCAAAATCGCCCCCCGCCGCCATCATTGCATAAATAAACACACCGCCGTTTGGAAAACGGTCGGATGCGACAACCAAGCTACCCGGCCACATCATCGATACGAAAAAGCCCGTCAAAGCGCAGGCAATTAGCGAGAGCACGGCAACGGGTGAGAATACGGAAAGGAGATAACAAACGCTCGCCCCAATCGCTCCCCAAAAAAGGACTTTGCCAACGTTCTTACCAAATTTTGCGTACAACGTACGCCCCAGCGCCAAAGCCAAACCGAACATCGCTACGCCAAAAACGTCCCCCCAGACTTTGGGTATACCCAACGCCTGTTCTATATAACCAGAGCTCCATTGTGCCATCGTCACTTCGCTTGCTCCACCAAGGAAAATAGCGAGCACGCAAAGCCATAATCCACCGTTTTTGAAAAACCCAAGTGCGCCCGATATCTTCTTCGGCGTTTCCATTTCTGGAATTTTCGCGCGGGCAAACGCTATCGTAGCAACGACGGGAACGACGGCAAATACGCATACAAGCCATTGCCAATTTTGTTCCCCAAACGCAAGCAAAAAGAGCGTGCCAACGATGACCACCGCAACCGTACCCCACGCGTAAACCGCGTGCAATTTGCTTATTTCCCTATCGGGGTTTTCTGCGGGCAGGGACGCGATTACGGGGCTTATCAAGACTTCGGCAAAACCGCTTGACGCCGAGAATATGACCGTACCGATAACCAAACCAGTATAAACCGCATTGGGAAATAATAAGGGCGCAAGCGCAAATATCGCTATACCCAAGACCGAGATTGCCGGCGTGCATTTTACCATGAGCGGAATATTGAATTTATGCGAAAAAAAGGAAAAAATCAAATCTACGGTGAGTTGCATGCAGAAATTTATCAGCACCAAGCTACCGAGCAAGGAATAGGACACTCCGTACAGATTACGGAAAGTTAAAAACAACAACGGCGACAAATACGCTACGATTGCCATCGTCGCATTCGTGGAATAACAGGCAAATTTTACGCCACCGTACTTCCCTTTCATACAAACCTCTATCTTATTACCAGACAACCTTTATTTGCGCCACGTAGAGGGAGCAAACAACAAAATCATAGGGAATATTTCCAATCTTCCTATCAACATATCAAAGATAAACACCACTTTGGAAAGAATTGAAAAATCCCCGAAGTTTCCCACAGGTCCGACTACGCCAAGGCCAGGACCTATATTATTTATCGTCGCGGAAACGGCGGTGAAATTGGTCACTAAATCCTGCCCGTCCAACGAAATTACCAGCAGGGAAAGGACGAATATGAAGATAAATGCGATTAAGTAATTATTGACGCTACGCACCGTTTCGTGTTCTACCACCTTACCATCCATCGTTATTTTCTTGATTTGTTTCGGATGCAACAAACGTTGCGTTTCGTGGCGTACACCTTTGAACATGATAACCAAACGGGAGACTTTGATACCGCCACCCGTACTACCTGCACATGCGCCGATAAACATACAAAGCACCAAAACCGTTTTGGAAAACGCGGGCCACATATCGAAATTTTCCGTCACAAAGCCCGTTGTGGAGATAATGGAAGATACCGAGAACGCCGAGTGCTTTATCGCTTCCCCTACCACCAAAACGTTGGACAGCGTAAGGTTGAGCGTGATGAGCGTAATCGCTGAAAGCACAATAATTAAAAACGTCCGTACTTCCGTAGTGAACGCTTCTTTCCATTTTCCGCAAAGGATAAAGAAATAGGAAGCAAAATTGACAGAAAAGAGCACCATAAATACCGTGACGACAATTTGGGAATAGCTGGAATACCCCGCAAAGCCGTCCGCCCTTATGGAAAATCCGCCCGTGCCCGCCGTTGCAAACGATGCATTGATTGCATCAAAAACGGGCATATCGAATACGAGCATAACAAATTCCAATACCGTAAGCGACGTATAAATTAAGTACAGTACACGCGCCGTTGAACGCATTTTCGGGAGCAACTTTCCAACCGACGGACCAGGGCTTTCCGCTTTCATAATGTTCATGTTTCTACCGCCACCGCAAAGGGGCAAGAATACCATGATAAATACCAATACGCCCATACCACCTATCCAATGGGTGAAACTACGCCACATTAAAATACATTTCGGCAACGACGCCACTACGTCGCTTGAAAGTACGGACGAGCCCGTCGTCGTAAAGCCCGACACCGTTTCGAAAAGTGCGTCGATATACGTGGGATACCCTCCCGTCGTATATAATGGAATCGCACCGAAAAGACTTAATAAAATCCAACTTGACGCAGTAATTACAATGCCCTCTTTGGCAAAAATTTTATCGTCTTTCGGCTTGCCAATTAAACAAAGTCCGCCAAGCAACGCCGTGCCAGCCATCGTGAAAAGAAAATGGTAAATTTCCTTTTCTCCGTACACGAGCGCCGTGACGATGGGTACGCAGAAAAAGGCTGTTTCAAACAACAACAGCCAACCGAGCGTACGTTTTATAATCCTATAATTCATAGCCTTCTGCCCTTTACGATTATCTTAAAACTTCCGCAATATCGCATAAGCCAATATGCTTAGAAACGATAACGACGTAATCCCCTACTTCTATCGTGTTGTTGCCACGAGGGACAATCGTTTCCTTTCCGCGCGTAATCGCTGAAATCAAAACGTCCTTTTTGAATTTGAGCTTGGAGAGAGGAATACCCACTATCGGAGAATTTTCGCGAACGATAAACTCCGCCGCCTCCACCTCGCCAGGGATAATATTATACAGCGTTTCTACGTTGCTACCCACCGCGTTTTCCGTCGCACGCACGTAGCGCAAAATTCTGTCCGAAGTGATGCTACGAGGGCAAACGGATTCCTCTAATTCAAGCTGGGAGAGCAATCCGTCGTAATCGGTACGGTTTACCTTCGTCACCGTTTTTTGACAGCCTTCGCCTTTTGCGAACAACGATAAAAGCACGTTCTCCTCGTCCAAATCGGAAAGCGAAACGAACGCTCCGCAACTGTCTACGCCTTCTTCCAAAAGCAAATCGTGGTCGGCACTATCCCCATGAATCACCTTGACCTTCGGCCAACGGGATGAAAGCTCTTCACAGCGTTTCAAGTCCTTTTCAATAACCGTCAACGAGATGTGCGATTTTTCCAAGATTTCGCACAAGTAATGGGTGATGACGCCACCGCCTACAATCAACGTGTTCTTTATCGTATGCCCCTTGCATTTGATATTATCGAAAAATTCGTATGCGTTCTTGGGGGTGGCTACAATGGATATAATATCCTTTTCTTCAAACACGAAATCGCCGTTTGCGATATACGATTCTTCCTCGCGCTCTATCGTGCAAATCAGCAAATCGCTATTGTATTTTTGGATAACTTCCTTAACCGACATACCGATGATTTCGTTGCCTTTGGGAAGCCTGAATTTGATAAGCTCTATCTTGCCTTTCGCAAAAGGTTCGATTTTCGTGGCAAGCGGGAAACGGAGCAAACGCGCAATTTCTTCCGCCGATTCGTATTCGGGATTGATAACCATCGCCAAACCGAGTTCGTCTTTCAAATAGGGCGCGTCCTCACTATATTCGGGGTTCTTTACGCGCGCAATCGTTTGACAATCGCTTTCTTTTTTTGCAACCAAACAGCAAAGCAAGTTTAATTCATCCGAGGAGGTGACGGCAATCATCAAATCTGCCGTTTCTATCCCCGCTTCTCTTTGTACGGTGTGCGTCGCGCCGTTGCCCGTAATACCCATGACGTCGCAACGCGCCGTCACGCGTTTCACTTTGTCGGGGTCGGCGTCGATAACCGTCACTTCGTTGCCGTCGTCGGTAAGGCTTTGCGCAAGCGTTCTGCCCACTCTACCACAACCAATAATGATGATTTTCATGCTTTATTTCCTTCCTTATCACCCGTTTTTTTCTTGACGATTTTCTTCAACGAAGTACGGTGTTCCTCACCACTAAACAAACGGAATAGATTTTTTTGATGTGCACACCACGTAATAAGCGTGAACGCAAACACCAACATGTATATGCTGATTAACAATCCGTTTACTACCTGATGTTCGTAGCGGTAGAAAAAGATTACAAGCTGGATTACGGAGAAAATTGCCGTTGCTAAAATGTTGCCAAGCGAACCCCATTCCGTAATGGTGATAAACAAAAGCACGCATAAAAACGCTCCGAATACTATCAAAATATACCAAGGCGTTTCGCAAGAAAGCGCTACCCAAAATACCCCGAACGTCGTCGCTATCCCCTTACCACCGTTGAAACGGTAGATGACGGGGAGAATATGCCCAAGCACGGCGAAAAGCCCGCAATAATATCTGGTAAAATCGCTTACCCGAAGCATCGTGCCCGCAAAGAGAAAATCTTTATATATAAGGTGCGCTACGAGTACGCAAATGCCACCCTTAAACGCATCGAATACGAACGTGAGAAGCCCTACTTTCCAGCCGAACTCCCTCGTCATATTCATCGTGCCCGGGTTGCCACTACCCATTTGCGTAATATCTTTCTTTCTTCTACTTGCGATAATCCGCGCGATATTGATACAGCCTATCGAATACGAAACGATTGCCATAAGCACGAATTGCCACCAGTTTTTTGCCATTGAAAACGGCTCCATACCTCTTTCTCCTTTTTAATCGTCCTCTTTCTTTTCACGTACTACTATCTTTATCGGCGTACCTGAAAAATCGTACGCTTTACGAATTACGTTTTCCAAATACCTTTCGTACGAGAAGTGCAACAGCCTTTCGTCGTTGACAAACAACGCAAACGTCGGCGGGCATACCCCTACCTGCGAAGAGAAGAATACGCGCATACGTCTACCCAAATAGGAGGGCGGTTCTTGCATGCGGATAGCGTCCCCAATCAAATCGTTGAGTGCACCCGTAGGTACCCTAAACGAAGCGTGAGCGTACGCTTCTTCCGCGGAAAGGAGGATTTTTTCCACCCGTTGCCCCGTCTTTGCGGAAATGTAAATGGACTTATAATAATCCATAAACTTCAAGTCTTCTTTCAGCTGTTCTTCAAAGCGGTTGACGGTGTGCGTGTCTTTCTCCACCAAGTCCCACTTGTTCATAACGATTACCGACGGTTTACCTTGTTCGTGCACGTAGCCGATTATCTTTACGTCTTGTTCGGTAAGCCCTTCCTCGCTATCCACAACGAGAAGACATACGTCGCAACGGCGCACCGCGTCGAAAGCACGCATATTGGAATAATATTCTACGTCGTCTTCCACTTTTTTCTTTTTACGAATACCCGCCGTGTCGATAATCGTATACGCTTTATCCCCACGATAAAAAAGCGTGTCTATCGCGTCGCGCGTCGTGCCTGCAATGGGCGTGACGATACTCCTTTCGCTCCCTAAAAGCTTATTGACAAGGCTCGATTTTCCCGCGTTGGGTTTGCCTACCACCGCAATCTTTAACGAGGGCACGGCTTCTTCCGTCGTGTCGGGGAAATAGGTGAGCGCTTCGTCCAAAACGTCGCCGATGCCTTGGGAGTGTTCTGCTGAAACGGCAAACGGCTCTCCAAGCCCCAAAGAGTAAAATTCGTACACCTTTTCGGGGGCGTAATCGTCAATTTTATTTACCACCAAAATAACCGGCTTTTTGCTACGGCGGAGAATATCCGCTACGTCATAGTCGGACGGGTGCAAGCCGTCCCTACCGTCCGTGAAAAACAAAATTACGTCCGCCGTTTCTATCGCTACGTCCGCTTGTTTTGCTATCTCTTTCCACATAACGTCTTCCGATTTGAGCTCTAACCCGCCCGTATCGACCATGGTAAAGTGCTTATCGCGCCACGTGGCGTCTGCATACAATCTATCGCGCGTGACGCCCGGTCTGTCCTCCGTTATGGATATTTTTCTACCTGCCACCTTATTGAAAAAGGTGCTTTTTCCTACGTTCGGTCTGCCGACCAACGCTATCAAAGGATTCGCCATAATCTATTCCTCCTTTTCTCTATTTCTTCTCACTTCTTCGTTGCCAAAAGCGTTATCAAACCATAACCGTTATTGCGGTTGACACGGATATTGGCAAAGTTTATTTTCTTCTTCATTTCGGCGAGCGTCATCCCGCAAAGAAATACGTCCTCGCCCTCTTTAAGCGTATCGCCTGCGAGCAAGATTTCGTCCACTTCGCCACCGTTTGCACGGTACGCTTCCACCGCTTTGACGATATCTACCCCCGTAAGCAAGCCCGTACACGTGACCGTTTCCCCAAAAAATTCGTTTTTCACGGGGAGCAACGTCGCTTGCAAACCCTCAATTTCCGCGTTGCAACGCTCGATGAGCTTTTTCAGCGTTTTTTCCGCGCTGACGCCACAAACAATTAGGCTCTTTTTTTCTTTTTTCAGTTTCTTTCCTCTTTGCCAGGATAACGCTTCGTTTGCCTCGTCTAAAAACTTGCTCGTCATGCCGATACCGTTTTCCAACTGTTCGAAGCTACCGTAAAAGGCGCACTCTTTCATTTCCCTTTCCGCTTTTACGAAGTATTCGTCGGCGGGAAGCAGGAAGTTTTCGCCAAGTTCGGCATTGATTTCGTCGATTAAATCGAGCATTTTTTCGCTGTACGCTTTATCGATATCAGGGATTTTTGTCAACCCCTCGCGGTATTTCGTTATCCCCGTCGGCACGCACGCCAAATCGCAAACGTTAGGATAATAGGCAAACAGCTCTTTTGCCGTCCTACGCAGTTCCTCTCCGTCGTTTTCGTTCGGCACGATAACCGCCTGACAATGGATTTCTATCCCGCCTTTTACAAGCGTGTCTATTTGCGACAAGATTTTCCCTGCGTGACGGTTGCGGAGCAGTTTTACGCGAAGTTCTGGATTCGTCGTATGTACGGATACGTACAAGGGAGAAAGCTGTAAACGCACAATTCTTTCCAATTCCTCGTTTGATACGTTGGTGAGCGTGACGAAATTGCCACACTCGAAACTCATCGTATAATCGTCGTCTTTTACGTACAAGCTTTCCCGCATGTTTTTGGGCATTTGGTCCACAAAACAAAACACGCAACGGTTATGACAAGTGCGGATTTTTTGGCTCTTTTCAAATTCCAAGCCCAAATCCTCGTATTCTTCTTTCTGCACCGAAAGGGATTTTTCCTCGCCCGTTCGAAAATCTTTTACCGTCATCACGAAAGAGGATTTCTCTACGTAATAAAGATAATCCAGCTCGTCCACGCAGGCGTAGTTATCAAACGCCGTGACGATATCGCCAACCTCTAACCCGAGCGATTTGGCGATGCTTTTCTTTTGTACTTTCGTGATTTTTAACATGCAATACGTCCCTTATAAAATATCCGCAAACGGCGCGCTATCCGTTTGATATTTCGTGCAAAGTTTTTGTAAAATTTCAGAAAATTCCTTGGGCAAGGGCGCGGTGAACGTCATTCTTTCCCCTTTCGTTGGATGGGAAAGTTCTAACTTCCAAGCGTGCAACAACTGCCCGTTGATGGAGAGTTTTTGCTTTTTGAACCCATACACAGGGTCGCCTACGACGGGATGCCCTATGTGTTTTGCGTGAACGCGGATTTGATGCGTTCTACCCGTTTGCAAATCGAACCTACAAAGGGTGAAATCCGTACCAAAGTGCGCCACCGTTTCAAAGCGAGTAATTGCTATTTTACCTTGCCCAAAGGGCAATACCGACATCTTCAAACGCTCGGTAGGGTGTCTACCGATGTCCGTCGTAATTTCCCCCCGCGCCTCTTTTACGTTTCCCTCCAAAAGAGCGTAGTAGGTACGTTTACACGTCTTTTCAGCAATTTGCGAGGCGAGCGATACGTGCGCCTTGTCGTTTTTTGCCACAACCAAAAGCCCCGTCGTGTCCTTGTCTATCCTATGCACGATACCAGGGCGCAAAACCCCGCCGATACCGCTTAACGAATCGAGCGCGTATAAGAGTGCGTTGACCAGCGTGCCCTCGACTACGCCACTACCGATATGCACCGTCATACCCTTGGGTTTGTTTACGATTGCAAAATCCTCGTCTTGATACACGATTTCTATCGGGATATTTTCCGCCTTTACCGCGTATTCCACCGCGTCGGGGACGGTGAGGGCGATTACGTCCCCACTCTTGATATCCGCGCCCGCCTTTTGCGTGACTTTCCCGCAAACGGTGACGTTCCCCTCTTCGATGAGCTTTTTGATGCGTGAACGGGTAAATTCGTCCGTTTGCTCGCTCAAAAACAAATCCAAGCGTTTGCAAGGTTTTTCCGCAACGAACAACCTTTTATCCATTGTTTGCTCCGTCCTCGTCGTTTGAGGGAGGGCTCTGCTTCGTTTGCGCCTGTGCTTGCGCTAATTTTTCCGCTTTTTTCTTTTCCGCCTTTTCCTCGTATTCCTTTGCAAGCGCTTTATATTTTGCCGTTGCAGGGAATACTGCCTCTGCATCGAAAAAGAGCATAGACAGCGCCAACATGACCGCCCCCGCTACGATAAAGAAATCCGCAAAGTTGCATACGCCGAAATTGAAAATGATATGCAGGCGCACCATATCCCGCACACCGTCGCTCTCGCCCGTCGTGGAGATAGAACTCGGGTCCCATACGCGATAGAGAATTCTATCAATCAAATTGCCTACGCCACCCGCCACGATAAACACGAGCGCAAGGCGCAAAAGCGCGCGACGGCTGTCAATTTTGAAGAATAGGAAGGAAAGCCCTATCATCAGCAAGCACGTGCCAATGACGATAATCAGCTTCCACGCCATACCCGCGTTGGCAAAAGAACTGAACGCGATACCGCGGTTATATTCGATGCAAAGCTCTATTACGCCGGGAATAATGATGATATCGTCGTTGCCTTTACTAAAATACGAATCCGCCCAAATCTTGATGAGCTGGTCGATTGCAACGAGCACGAAAAAAAGCACCGAAAGCCATAACGTCGGGTTTTTCCACCATATATTCTTTTGGTTTTCGTTGGTTTTTTCCATTATTTATCCCCTTTTTTCGCGCCTTGACGGATTCCGTCGATTAAGCTGAATTTCAAGGCGTGCAATTTGTCGGATAAGTCCACTTTATAAAGCTGGGGCATATCCAAACGAAGATATTCTTCCCAGAATTTTGCCAGCTCGCCCTTGGAATACTTTTGTACTTCCATAAGCGGAGGGAATTCGTAAACGAGTTTGCCCTTCTTTACAATCGTTTGTTGCAATTCTTCCGCTTTAAAGTTTTCAACTTCGTGCGTCTTCCACGTTTCTACGGGGTGGAAAATCGTCAAAGGCTTGCTATCGTCTATTTCCTCGTCTCGGAGCGTGATTAAATCGGCAATCGCCATGCCGTTCCCTTTATCGTACAAGCGATATAAACGCTTGAAAGAAGGGTTGGTGATTTTTGCCGTGTTATCCGAAAGCTTGATTTTCGGCGTAGCGTTGCCCTTTTCGTCAAATACCGCCGATAATTTGTACACGCCACCAAGCGCAGGCAAATCCTCCGAGGTAATCAGCTTCGTGCCTACCCCCCAAGAATCGATTTTTGCACCCTGTTGCAAAAGGGAGCTTATCGAACGCTCCTCCAAGTCCCCCGAGACGCAAATGATTGCTTCGGGGAATCCCGCGTCGTCCAACATTTTTCTCGCTTTTTTGGAAAGGTACGCCAAATCCCCGCTATCCAAACGGATACCGCGCGGTTTATGCCCTTTCGCTTTTAATTCTTTGAATACTTTGATAGCGTTAGGCACACCGCTTCTAAGCGTGTCATAAGTATCTACGAGAAACAAGCAATTATCAGGATACGCTTCCGCATACGCGTGGAAAGCGTCGTATTCCGTAGGGTAATCCATTACCCAGCTATGCGCCATCGTGCCCGCTACGGGGATATTGAATTTTTGTCCTGCGATAACATTGGACGTGGACGCACAACCACCGATGACAGCCGCACGCGCACCGTTGATGCCTGCGTCAGGACCTTGCGCTCTTCGCAAACCGAACTCCATAACCACGCCTTTCCCTGCCGTTGCACGACAAATCTTGGACGATTTCGTCGCGATAAGCGTTTGATGATTGATGATGTTAAGAAGTGCCGTTTCCGCGAACTGCGCCTGAATAAGCGGGGCTTTTACCGTCAAAATCGGCTCCCCAGGGAATACGGGCGTACCCTCTTTTACAGCGTACACGTCGCCCGTGAATTTCATGTTTTTCAAATAGGTTAAGAAGTCTTCGTCGAAAAGGTTTAACGAACGGAGATATTCGATATCCTCGTCGTCGAAGCGCCAATTCAAAAGGTAATCCATTGCTTGCTCCAACCCAGCAAAAAGCGAATAGGTAATAAGCGCGTTTTTGCGGAAGAACAAATCGAAAACGACTTCCTCTTCATGTTTCTTTTGACGGTAAAAACCGTACCCCATCGTCAACTGATACAAATCGGTAAGCAACGTTAAGTTTCTCATTTTTCTTCCTCCGCCGAATCGTTTTTTATCTCTTCTTTCACGTTCTCTTCTACGTTTTCTTTTTCACTCGGCAATAAAATTTCTTCCGTCGTTTCCCCCGCTACTTCTTCCACGGCGGATACTATCTCTTCACGCTTACGTTTTTTCCAAAGGTATTCCACGAGGAAGATAAGCCCTATCCCAATCACTACCATGCAAATCGACCAGAATTGCGAAGGGGAAATGCCGGGAATAAAACCGCCACGGCTATCGTCACGAGCGTATTCGATACAGAAACGGAAAATGCCGTAGGATACAAGGTATACGCTGAGCCCGTGCTTAAATTTCCATTTCATAACGAGCAAGAAGATAATGGCACAAAGAGCAAATAAGAACAACGCCTCGAAAAGTTGCGTGGGGACGACCTTTGCATACCCGAATTTGTTCGTATCCATATAGATGCCGTACCAAGCGTCCGTCAACGAACCGTGGCAACAGCCCGCAAACAAACAGCCGATTCTGCCAAAACCGTGCGCCACCGTAATACAGCAAGGCGCAAAGGAAAGAATATCCAAAAGCTTCGATTCGAATCTCTTTCTAACGATAGCATAGACGATTAAGAAACACGCTACGCCACCTATGAGCCCGCCTATAAACGTCACACCGCCCTTTAAATTAAATCCGTTTTCGGGATTGTCAATATAGTTATACGTCGCTTGGAATAGCGCCGCTGAAAAGAAGCCGATAGCAATGGAAATGATTGCGTTATAAAACACGAAGTCGGTAAATTTCGATTGCAGTTTTGCTTTCTTCGCGTAATAGAATAACAGCAAAAAGCAACACAATATCCCTACCGCAATCATAATTCCGTACAAATGGAAAATACCAAAAATGTCTTTATTATACATCTTTTTCTCCTTATACGACGGGTATTTTTCGCTTTTTACGAGCCCGTACTTTATTATTATAGCATAATAATAAAAAACCGTCAAGCTTTCTACTGACGGTTTTGGGGATTATTTTGTTTTCTATTTTGCTTAATAAAGGTGCAATTTCAGCGTCTTTACGTTATTTAATGCGGGAACGGCAATGAACAGCAACGCATAGTTAAATAAGCTGTTCCAAATTTGTCCCTTGAAAAATAAGCGGTAAAAAACGTACGCCCAAAAGGTGGTTTCTCCACCAAAACGTTTTGCCATAAAATCGACTATCCCAGCTGAAAAACCCATGGCTTTGTTGTAATAGTAGAAGCCCGTACTGTTGATAAGTATGGTACAAAAGGCAAACGTGAAGATACAAATACCGCCCAATTTTATAAATACAAGCCATTTACGCTTCGTAGGCACTAAATTGAATATTAGCCCTGAAAGCAAAGCAAAACTTCCCGTGGACAGACCTACCCACCACATATATATGTACGCAGGGTTGACGATATAACCGATGAAGTCCCCTAAAATACATGCAAAAAAGCCGTAAAACGGACCGACGAGTATCCCTATCAATAACGCTACGATAATCGTGAGCGAAAATTGATTGTCCATAAACTTGAACTCTAAAAAGTTCGCCGCAATCGCAAACGTCGTCATGACCGCTATGTACGCGATTTTATGACTCCTGTTTTTGGACAGCAAGGTTTCGGAAAATATCAGCTTTTTCCAAAAGGGTATTGCCTTTTTCATAAAAATAAAAACCTCCCTAAAAGAAGGTCCGCCGAACATGGAAATATACGTTCAATACGTACATACCCCACTCTCTTTTGTAGCGGACGCGCCTTTGTACCGCAGAAAACTTCCACCAGCGTTTTCTTTCGTTCGTTGACAACGTCCCGTCCAACGACACTTCACGCACAAA
>SVIK01000033.1 GCA_015069525.1 Clostridiales bacterium
GAATCCCAATGAAGAATTTGCCGAATCGGTTGCAGAATGCTTAGGGTATTTGTTTAACGAAAAGGGATACACCTGTATTAACGAGTACAGTATTTTCCCCGAACCGGACGGTATGTTCAATCCTGGCACGGGTAAAGCGATGACGGAAGCGCAATATAAGCTCATTTCCGATTCGATTGAGGCGAGATTGGCAAGTAAAGGGATTGCGAATAAATTGAATTTCTCCGGCCCTGCAAGTATGAATATCGCTTATGAAAAATTCAATACGACGGAAGCGTCTTGGGGAAGTACGGCGTCGTCCTTCGATTCGCAATATCTTTCCAAATTCTTGAAAGACGATGGAACGAGCTTGTTTGAAAAAGTCACCGTATCGGCGTATCCGTTCACGAACGCAACGAGCAACTGGCAAATGTTGAAGACGGCAAGAGCGTATACGGATATTTGCAACAAATACGGTTTAAGTTTCGGTATTGCAGAATGCGGTACGTCAACGTCGACGAGCAACGTATCCAACGCAGACGCAGACAAGTACGATAGAGCTATGTTTATGGCACGTTTCTTTATCAACATGGTCAACGGCGGTTGTACGAATATCAAGTATTTCGTATTCAGCGATTGCAACTATGACAGCACGAGAAACGAGCTTGGCTTATTTAAGGCAGGTATGTACGATTTCGCGGCGAAACCCGTTTGGCATACTTGGTCGCTTATTTGTCGCTACACCGATATCGGTAGTACGGTATATCCTATCGAAAGTGCGGACGCAGAAGTTTGTCTTACGGCGTTGAAATTGCCCGACGGTTCTTGGACGTACGTGGTGGCAAACACGGGTGCATCGGTTAAGAAGATAGCGATTGTAAACGGTAGAGAAGACCGTGCAAGACAAATGAACTTGTATCAAGTTACGGAAGGCGTTGCGGCTGGCACCGAACTTAAAGTGGTGGATAGAAGCAACGTTATCCGTACGGAAAACGGCGTTGCAGAATTCTCTGTTCCTGCAAACGGCGTAATCGTGCTTTCAAGCAAGGCATAAATTAAATAAACAAAACTTCACCGCAAGCGATTTTTCGCTTGCGGGTGAAAACTTGAAAGGGGGAAACCATGAAAAAGTGGATTGCCAGCGGATTAGGGCTTATGATGTTGTCAACGACGTTTGTAGCTTGTGGCGGAGAGGAACAAAAAACGCCGTCGGGTGGTGAAACGTACGTGCCCGAGGAAATACATATTTGCTCCTTCACGCAACAAAACACGGACGAGGCGTACTTAAAAAGAGAAGCAACGGCGTCTTCGCCTGCTTTGTATTATTACTCATGCGAGTGTGGTAAAAAGGACGACGATTTCTTTGCTTACCGTCCAATGGGTATAGTAGACGAGGGGTATATTCGTTATGACGTAGCGACGACGGCGTTGAAAAACAAGACGATTGGCTACGGCGCGCAAATTGACACGGATACGTTTATGCCTTGGAACAACCCGCTTGGCGGGGGCTTGACGGCGGACGAAGAAGCGATGTTTAAACAACGCGTTGCGGATATGAATTTGCAATATACCCGCGTAAAATTCTTCCCTGAATATTTTGAAAGAGCCAACGATAACGACGACCCCAATTCGTTTGATGCGGAAGCGTCTGGGGTAGATTTCGAGTGCGCGGAAATGCAAGCGCTTTATAAAGTGCTGGATATCTGCGAAGAAAACTGCGTTAAGGTAGATTTAAGCTGGAACGGCTGTAATACTTGGTTTCATTCCTTCGACGGCAAATACACCTTTACGAAGGAAGGGGATACTTGTGTCGGGGGTACTTGGCTTGGCTATAACACTTCCCAGTATTGGACGACGGCGCCGAGGATGGAAGAGGGGTTTGACGGATATGCGGAATACGCGGAAAATATCTCCGTCATGCTCGATTACCTTATCAACGTAAAAGAATACACGTGCATTTACGGGTTTAGCGTTATAGAAGAGCTTTTCTATGATAAGAGCGACACGCGCGATTGGGAAGAATACGTAAAATGCTGTAAAGTTATCCAAGACCGTTTAATCAAGGACGGGCTTCGTGATAAATTGCAATTCATTGGTACGACGCCACAATACACGGCTTCCCAAGGTACGGCAAAGGCGTTTGCCGAAGGACAAGAACCGTTAAAAGACGTTTACGATATTTGCGGAATGCCCAATTACCGCTTTAACAATAAGACGAGCGGTATCGTCAACTTCTTTAAAGGCATTATGGAAAAATGTGAAGAAATCGACAAGGGTTTGGTCATTTCCGAATTCTGCCAAGGAGGCGTTGGTAGTGCTTCGCCCTTCCTCGACGCGGTAAATAAGACGGACATTGACGATTACGACGCGGGCTTGTATATTTCCCGTTTCATGATTGCGTCTGCGGATAACGGCGTAGGTGCGCTCAACCACTATATTTTAGGGGACACGTGGTTTAACGGTCGGGCTGATTACACCTATACCGACGGCGACGAGGATAGATACTATCATAAGTGCGACGACGTTTGTAAAAACAATTGTACGGTAAAATGGGATAATTCCGACGGGTATATCCACACGATGGGGCTTTGGCAATATCGGGATAACGCGTGGAAAGCGCACCCTGAATATTATTTTTGGAGCTTGATTTGCAGATATACGGACAGCGGTAGTGAAATTTACCGTATTCGCAAAGAGGGTGAAACGAAGCTGAAAGAAGACGTAATGCTCGTTTCCTTCCGCTTACCCGACGGCTCTTGGTCGTATATGATTGCAAACAACACGACGGAAACGCAAAAGATTGCGATTGTAAACGAAAATGCAGATTCCCTCGTGTCGTTTAAAAAATACGTTGTCACGGAAGCGGGTATTCCCGAAGACAGGGCGGTAGTATTGCCCTCGGCAAGTGGCACGGTGGACGCAACGACGGGCGTGGCACACGTAGAGCTTGCGCCGAAGAGCTTTACGGTTCTTTCCAATAAGGCATAAAACAAAAAGAAAAATTTTAGCTTGGTTGTAGAGGTTAAAAGATGAAAAAACAATATCCAATTACAGGTACGTTTATTGATGACGTCACGTTCGACATGCCTTCGTCCAACTGGTCGACGAAGCAATGGAAAAAAGAGTTCGATTACATGAAAAAGTTTGGTATGGATACCGTGATTCTCATGCGTGGTTCGTCCTATTCGCAATCGGTGTATCCTTCTAAATATTTCCCCACGTTGAAAAAAGAGGACGAGGATTTTGCTCGGTTCGTCTTTGAAGAGGCAGGAAAGCGAGATATGCAGGTCTTTATGGGGCTTGCTATTTCCAATTTGACGTGGAACGACGGGGATACGAAAGGCGAGTTGGAGAAGAATAAAATTTTCACGCAAGAAATAGTGGAAAGATATGGCGATATGCCCGCCTTTAAGGGGTGGTATATTCCCCACGAAACGTGCGAAAACGTGTACAACATTAAGGACGTAATGGGCGGGCTTAGCGCGCTTTGTAAAGATAAAACGCCCGATAAGAAAGTACTGGTTAGTCCTTTCTTCCGCGGTACGCCTGTCGACGAAAAAAATCCTCGCTCGGCAGAGGCAACGGCGGACGTATGGAACGATATTTGGGAAATCCACGGTAAGGATATTGATATTTGCGCCTTCCAAGACGGCACGGCAAGCTTGGAGGAATACCCTAAATACTTAGAAGCGATGCAAAAGGTCTGCAAGGAGCACGACATTGCGCTTTGGTCGAACGTGGAAACGTTTGAGAGGGACGTGCGTCATATGTTCTTCCCTATCCCGTTTGACGTTTTAAGAAAGAAAATCGAGCTCGCGGAGAAGTACGTGGAAAAGCAAATAACCTTTGAATTTTCCCACTTTTTAAGCCCGCAATCCATTTTCCCTTCGGCAAGGAATTTAAGCGATTTATACCGTAGCTATTACGGCAAAAAGAAATAATAAGAGGTAGTACTATGAAGAAAAAGAAAATTGCACAATTAAAAGAATTTTATCATACGCATTTGCTCGATAACGTTATGCAATATTGGGTAAATTCCGATTTAATTGATAAAGAATACGGTGGTTTTATCACTTCCGTTGATAGAGAGGGGAAATCGTACAACGACGATAAAAGCGTTTGGTTTCAAGGCAGATGCCTTTGGACGTTCTCCAAGCTTTGCAACACGTACGGCGTGAAGGAGGAATGGGCTACGGCGGCGGATAGAGGCGCGCAGTTCATTAAAGAGCATTGTATCGACGAAGACGGGCGTATGTTTTTCGTGGTGACGAAAGACGGCAAACCGCTTCGTAAACGTAGATATTTCTTCTCTGAAAGCTTTTTGGTGGTAGGTTTTGCAGAATATTACCTTTTGCGTAGAAACGAAGAGGATTTGGCGCTTGCGGAAAAATATTTCGATTTCATGTATCAAATGTACAAAAATCCCGCGTCCGACCCTTTCAAAATTACGCCGAAAGAAAATGCGGAAGTGCGTTCGTTGCACGCAAACTCCTATCCCATGGTACTCGTAAGCTCCGCGCAAACGCTTCGTAGAGCGAACCCTGCGCGCGCGTCCCACTACGACGAAATTATCAAAGACGTAATAGCGGATATGATGAATTTGCACTACAAGGCGGATTTGCATTGCGTTCTTGAAAACGTACAGCTTGACGGCGGAATTCTCGACAATCCCACGGGACGTACGATTAACCCTGGGCACACCATTGAAAATTCTTGGTTCTTAATGAATTACGCCAATAACGTAGGGGATAAAGAGTTGCTTCAAAAGGCGCTCAATATGCTGAAATGGTCGCTTGATTGGGGCTGGGATAAAGAGCACGGTGGTATGTTCTATTTCGTAGACGTATATGGCAGACCTTGCGAACAGCTCGAACACGACATGAAGCTTTGGTGGGTACATAACGAGTGTTTGATTGCGATTTTGACGGCGTTGCATTTGACGAACGACCCCGTTTTCGAGGCGTGGTACGACAAGATGCATAAATACGTCTTCTCGCACTTCCCTGACAAAAAGTACGGCGAGTGGTACGGCTATTTGCATAGAGACGGCACGGTATCGCACACGCAAAAGGGTTCGCTTTGGAAAGGACCTTACCATTTGCCCAGATGCTTGATGCTTTGCGAGCAAATTTTAGGGGCTATGGAAAAAGACGAAAGATTGCCTGATTTGTTATAATATTACGGATATACAAGAAAAACGGTTGCGTATAAAAAGCGCAACCGTTTTATCGTTTAAGGTGGCATAAAAAAGCGTATTTTTCGCAAACTGTATAAAAATGAACGGGGTAGGTATGCGTTGATGCGAACGATAGAATTCAAGAACAAACCAAGGATTATCTCTACGGGCACGGTGGCAGGGCCAAAGGAGTGCGCAGGCATCGTTGGGGAATACGTGGACAAACGGTTGACGGACGATAAGTTTGGAGAGAGTACGTATGAAAAGGCGGAGTGCAAAATGCTCACCTACGCCATATCGAAAACGATAGAAAACGCAGGCGTAGAAGAAAAGGACGTGGATATGCTGATATCGGGGGATTTATTAAACCAAATCATTTCCGCAAGCTTTTCCGCACGGGATTTTGATATTCCCTTTTTAGGGGTGTATAGTGCTTGTTCAACGATGTCCGAGGGTATGGCAATCGGCGCGGGTTTTGTCAACGCGGGGTACGCTGATAAAATCGTGTCGGCGACGGGTAGCCATTTCTCTTCTGCCGAACGGCAGTATCGCTATCCGTTGGAGCTTGGCAATACTCGGCCTCCACAATCCCAATGGACGGTCACGGGGGCGGGAGGCGTGATGATTGGACGAGAAGGGAGCGATATCGCAATTACGCACGCGACGTTTGGACGGGTGGTCGATTTTGGGATTACCGACGTAAACAACATGGGCGCGGCAATGGCGCCCGCCGCCTGCGATACGATACGCGCCCACATGAAAGATACGGGGCGTTCCGTGGCTGATTACGATTTAATCGTAACGGGAGATTTGGGGGCGCTCGGTAGCCGTATTTTGAAAGATTTAACGTGGGAAAAGGGGATGGATATCCAAAAGAACCACGTCGATTGCGGAGAAATTATTTATAAGGTCGTAGAAAAGGAATTTCAAGGCGGAAGCGGAGCTGGGTGTAGCGCGGTCGTCTTTAATTCCTACATCATGGATAAATTGAAAAAACGTACGTTAAAGCGCGTGTTGTTCGTTGCGACGGGCGCGCTACTTTCCACGGTGTCAAGCGGACAAGGGGAAAGTATTCCCTGCATTTCGCACGCCGTAGCCATCGAGGTAATTTGACAAAAACCGCCTTTTTATGGGCGGTTTTTTATGGTTAAATATTATTAAATACTTGACAAAAATGACGGCGCATTATATAATGAGGAGGAAAAGACGAATAAATCGTTGTTAAACGAAAAGGAGCAAAAAAAATGCGAAGCAAAAAATGGATAGCGACGGCGGTGGGGCTTTGCGCTTGTATGAGCTTTGTCGCTTGCGGAGGCGATACTGCGGGAAACGTCGACGATACGACAAACGGCGTAGAAAACGGCGGTCAAAACGTACATACGCATGCGTTTGTTGAGAAAAATACGGCGGGGACGTACTTAAAAACAGAGGCGGATTGCACTACCCCTGCGGAATATTTTTATGCATGCACGTGTGGAGAGAGAGGCTCGGAAACGTATTTCTTTGGCGAGGCGTTAGGGCACGATTATAAGGACGGCGTTTGCGAGGTGTGCGAAGACGAATGCGCGCATACCGAAACGGAATGGAAAACGGACGTAGAGGCTGGCTGTTTTACGGACGGCACGAAAACGTTGGTGTGCAAAACGTGCAAAGAAAGGGTAGAAAGCGACGGTATTGAGGCTACGGGGCATGCGTTTGTAGACGGTATTTGTAGCAAATGTCAAGCCGACCTTTGGGACGGCATGGCGAACGTAAGCTGGTACACGGGCGATAAAACGGAATACTTTATTTATACGGCAGAACAACTTGCGGGCGTGTCGCAACTTGCGCAGGAAGGCAATACGTTTGAGGGCGTGACGCTTACGCTGTCAGCGGGGATAGACCTTGCCGGAAGAGAATGGACGCCCATTGGTTCCGATTATACCAATTGGTTTATGGGCACGTTCAACGGTGGAGGTAAAGACATTTCCGATATGAAAATTACCGCTTCGCATAATTATGCGGGGTTGTTCGGGTTGGTGGCTCCGCAAGGCACGATAAAAGACTTTACGCTCTATAATATAGAAATCGATATCTCTTCGGGGTACGGAAGCGTAGGCGGTATCGCGGGGAGCTGTACGGGCGTAGCGCAAAACTGTGGCGTGACGGGTAAAATTTCCGTTGGCGCGTCGATGACCACGTCAAGCGATTTTAGAGAAACGTGCAACGTGGGCGGTGCGTTCGGGAATATCGTCAATGCGACGAACGTGTTTGCCGATTGTGAAGTGAAAAACGTATATGACGAAGTGCCTACGCAAATCAATATCCAAAGACAAATCGGTGGGTTTGCCGGCTCGGTAGGGCAAGCGACGAACTGCTATGCGCTTGGGGACGTAGTATACGACGCACGTGCGGAAATTGATTATGATAAAGTGTCGTATGCGGAGGAAACGTTGGCGGTTATCGGCGGATTTAGCGGTCGTGGCGCAGGGCAATTAACCAACTGCTACGCGACGGGCGACGTATCGGCAACGGGTACGTTTATCTCGTACGTAGGTGGGTTTAGCGGTCGACTTAGCGGTAGCGTTTCCAGCTGTTATGCTAAGGGCGACGTGACGGTGAATTCCTACGATACGATTTTAGCAGGCGGATACACGGGTGGCTTGATTGGGGAATTAGAGGTCGGTTTCATCGGCACGGTAGAATATTCCTACGCGACGGGCAACGTATCTATGATTACCAAAGCAAGTAGCGACGTGGGCGGTTTGATTGGAAGAAACAGCTCCAACCATGCGGGAAAAATCAGCTGTGTTTACGCGACGGGCAACGTGACGCTTGAAGGCGGAAGACAATGCACGATAGGCGGATTGATTGGATTTAATTACTCGTACGCGCTGGAAAAGGCGTATGCGACGGGCGACGTGACGATTACGAATACCGATGAAAAAGCGACGACCAGCAACTATTTAATTGATTGCAAGGCGGGCGGATTGATAGGTAGAACGTCAGGTAGCGTCACCAACGCTTATGCAAGCGGTAATGTCACCGCTGTGGCGTACTCGGATGCGGAAGCACGTGTGGATGCGTACGCAGGTGGATTAATCGGTTATATTACGGATAGTCAGTTAAACTCGGAATACAGCGAAAAAGTGACGGTGGCTAATACCTATGCAAGCGGGGACGTTTCTTTGACGGTACGCGCGGTAAGCGGTAATCATACCAGCTATCCCGCAGGGCTTATCGCGTATTTGGATTATGCGAAAGTTTCGCGTAGCTTTGCAACGGGGAACGTAGTGCGCACAATGAATATGGAAGGTGGCGGATGTTATATTTCTCCGCTCGTAGGGAAGAACGTTCCAGGCGCACAAAGAAAGGTGGACGGTTGCTACGTGGCAAAGGGACGTAAATTAACGACGACGATTGGCACGGAAACGAGTGAAACTCTTTCGGAGGAGTATCCTATCTATGGTCAAATTCCCAACTTTATCGAGTTGGCAGATTTGCAAAAAGTAAGTTTCTATACGGGTAGTTTGGTTTGGTCGACGGACGTATGGAATATGGCGGACGGAGAATATCCTACGTTGTATTGGTAAAAATTTAACGATAGAAAACGCCCGAGCGCATCGGGCGTTTTTTCGTATAAAAAGGGAGAACGTGCGCAAAATAAGAGAGAGGGAAAAGTATGTTCGAACAGTATTTAGAGATATTTTGGGGCTTTTTGAAAGCGTTTGCCGTTGGCGGTTTGATTTGTATGATAGCGCAAATCGTTATCAATTTTACCGATTTGACGGCGGGGAAAATTTTGGTTATGTTTATGCTAATAGGCGTGGCGTTGCAAGGCTTGGGTTTATATCAATACCTCGTAGATTTTGCAGGGGCAGGGGCAACCGTGCCGATAAGTGGGTTTGGCTACTTGCTTGCAAACGGCGCGATTAAAGGAGCACAAAAGGGGCTTTTCGGGGCGTTTACGGGCGCGCTTACTTCCGCGAGTGCGGGCATATCGGCGGCGGTCATTTTCTCCTTTTTAATGGCACTCATTTTTAAATCAAGAAGCAAAAAGAATTGAAAAGAGTATTAAAAACCCCGAGCAAACAGCTCGGGGTTGCTTTTTTATATATCTATTTTGATATGATTTAGCTTGTGTAAATTCTCATCAAGAAGGCGGATGAAAGCCTCTCTATCTACGTTCACAACAAGCTCCACGTTGCCATCCTCGCAAAAATCGACAAGCGTTTTGCCCGGCGTGTCTTGCGTGTCCACTTTCACCTTACATTTTTTCGTGGTAAACAGCTGGGGATAGGCAAGTGCAAAATAGGCGCAAGTATCGTTGGTCGCCACCCGTTTGTCGGGATAGCCTGGTTCCCAATACAGACCGTACATATGATACATAAGTTTGCCTAAATCGTTTACGTTTTTAAGGTTGTTTACGTAATCTTCGCCCAAATGCGCTTTCCGTCTACCTACGTCAGAGGGGAGCATTAAAAGGGGGATTCCGCTATCGAGTACGATTTGAAACGCCTCAGGGTCGCAAGAGATGTTAAAGGAGATATGGTCGGGATAGCCTTCCACGCCGTAGGGCGAACCGCCCATAAAAACGATTTTCGGGATTTTTTCGATAATATCGGGATGACGCTCCAACAATACCCCCATATTCGTATGCGGACCTAAAACGAGGGGGATAATATCTCCGTCGCCTTTCTTTAAAAGCTGATACATCGCCTCTACTGCGTCCGTTTCAATTGCTTGCCGTTTGGTCGTTTTCGGGGGGATATAACCGCCCAAGCCCTCCTTTTGATGGATAAATTCCGCCGTTTCGCTGATGCGGTGCATGGCGGTTGCGCACCCTTTGGCGACGGGTACGTCTTTATCCAAAATATCCAAGATGTGCAACGTGTTGCGCGTAGCAATATCAAGATTGATATTCCCCACGACGGTCGTTAAAAGGAGCACTTCTACCTTATCGTCCGTCAAAGCGTAGATAAGACAAACGCTGTCGTCCACGCCAGGGTCGGTATCAATAATCAATTTTAATTTTTTGTTTCTCAAATTTTCCATAATATTATTATACTACGGAAGGAAGAAAATAGCAACCCTTTTTGCAAAAATCCTTTTTTACGTAGAAAGGGCGGGCTTGTTGCCGAATATATCCGATTGCAAATAGGCGTCGGGAATATGCCCAACGATAACCGATTCGCCAACGAGAATTTCGGTAAGCACGGCGAAATTTTCCGTGCGAGAGGGCATTACGATGCTGATATCGGCGATTACGTTTAAGTAGATAGAGTGTTTCGTTTGGTTGATACCCACGCTCTCAAACGTGGAAGAAAAATCGCAGGAAACGGAGCTGACGGGGATGATACGGAAATGAATACTCGGCCCTAAGCCTGCAAACGCTTCGATGCCCGTCAACGCGCCAAGCGGAATAGGGATACCGTTCAAGCTTAAATTTTTTAGATTGGATTGAGAAATAGAGGCGGTATCGCGGGCGATTTTATTAATTTTCAAAGCGTTTGCGGATACGCCGACGATATCACCCGCGTCGTTGCGGGTGACGCTTACCAAATCTTCATAACGTATCTCGTCCGACAGCGTATAATACACGGCGTCGTTGACGGCGATGGTCGTGCTCGCTCGCATGGTCGCTTCACTAATCGAAATCAGCACGCGCGTGACGTTGCGCTGAAAATGAACGAATAACAGTACGGCGAGCAGGACGATGCAAAGAAAAATGCCGATAATCCTTCGTTTTCTGCGCTTTTGTTTTTGTTTTTTCTTGTAATAGCGTGGCAAATCGTATTCGTAAAAACGGCTCATTTTTTTATTGCGTCTTTCAGTTCCCGCAGGATAAACGGGTTGGCGGGAGGATAGGAGGAGAGGGCAAGGCGTTCTTTCAAACCGTCGTCCTTTAAGGCGTTTTCAATTGCTTTGGGAAGCAAATGGATATCCTTTTGCGATAATACTTTGCATAGCCCCTTGCGCTCGAAATACCGCGCGTTTTCTTTTTGGTCGCCTCGCGTTTGTCCTTCAAGAGGGATTAAAAGCGACCGCTTTTTTAAGGCGAGAATTTCAAAAATAGTGCCCGCCCCTGCACGCGCAACGACCAAATCCGCGCACGCGTAAAGGCTACCCATGTCCAAAACGAATTCGAATTGCCGATAGTTTTCAAGGTTGGATTCCACCGTGTTTCCCTTTCCACAAACGTGCAAAAGGACGTAATTTTCCGTCAAGTATTTTAAGTTCTTTCGTACGGCGTCGTTGATAGCTTTGCTACCGCTACCACCCCCGAAAATAAGCACTACTTTTTCATGAAACCCAATTCCCAGCCTCTTTCTTGCCTCCGTTTTCGTTGCGGAAAATACCGCGCGTTTGATGGGCGCACCGCTGTGCACTCCGCGGGAGAGGCGTTTTGCCGTTTCAGGGAAGGAGGTGAATATTTTTTCGCACTTCCTCGCCGAAAGCTTATTGGCAAGCCCCGGGGAAAAATCGCTCTCGTGGGCGAAACAGGGAATTTTTAGTTTTTTGCAAGCAAAAACGACGGGAAGCGCTACGTACCCGCCTTTGGAAAATACGACGTCGGGATGATAGGTAAGTAGTCCCTTTTTCGCTTGTTGATACGCTCGATAAAAATCGATAGGGATTTTCAAATTGCGTTTTAACGCGGAAAGCCCACCGCCCCGCACGTATTTGGGAGAGCTTATCGTGTAGTAGGGGATATTCCACTCCGCAACGATATTCTTTTCAATGCCCTCCGTCCCGATATAACAAACGTCCGTTTTTCCTTCGGAAAGCAATTCTTCTATGAGTGCGATATTGGGAACGACGTGTCCTGCGCTTCCTCCGCCTGTAAAGAGTATTTTTTGCATAACGATACCTCTACTATTATTATAGACGGCAAAGCTTTTGGATATTCTAAAAACCGCCCGAGGTAATCGGGCGGTTTTGCGTATATGCGTTAAATTTTTCGTTATGCGTGATACGTTTTTGCGATTTGGGAAGCGGTATTAGCCACCCTTTCTCGCAAGGAAGGGGGAGAAAGCACCTCTATCCCCGCACCCATACCAAGGATTTTGCGTATCAGCCCCTCGTCGTCGGGTAGGGACACTTCGGCGTACCATTTTCCGTCCACTTGACGTAAGTTTTCACATCCAAGCCAATCTTGTGCATCGGCAAACACGCTTTCGTCGATGCCGAACTTTGCATCGATAAAATCCGTTTCCATCATGAAGAAATGCAAGGGGATATCTTCGCGCGTAAAGGGGCGCTTGTTAAAGATTTCGTCCGTTTGCACGGTGGAACGCACACGTCCTACGCGGAAAAGACGGAACGCCCTTTGCACGCGACAAAACGCGTATACGTACCAAACGTTTTGTTTAAAGACAAGCACGTGCGGTTCGATTTTCCGTTTGGTGTAATCACCCTCGCGGGAATAGTATTCCATTTCCACCACTTGTCTTTCTTTAATGCAATTTTCAAATAAACGAAGACGCTCGGCAAACGTACCCGTATCCCCCCAAGTTCCACCGTCGACCAAAATAGAACTAAGCTCGCCCGAGAGGGAAAAATCACGGATTTCCGATTTCACTTGCGCGGAGATTTTTCGTTTCGCGTCCAAAAACCGCTCTTCGGGGAGTTGCGCATACATCGTTTGCAACGCTTCAATCGTAGCTTCGTATTCGTCTTTGGTCATAAACCCTTTGGGCAGTTTATAGCTGTCGGAGATGCAAATACCGCCCTCTCTACCGCGCGTAATTTGGATAGGCACGCCCGCAAGAGTTAAATCGTCCACGTATCGATACACCGTCCGTACGGAAATGCCGAATTTTTCAGCAAAATACACCGCCGTCACTTTGCGTTTGGCAAGCAAGTCAAACACCATTTCCAATAAAATAGAAAATTTCATAAAAACCTCGAAAATTTCAAATATTCTTAAAAATATTTTATCAAAGTGGCATACGTTTGTCAAGTTATTTGTGTTATATTATGCTTGTAAAAAGAAAAAAAGAGGGAAACAAATGACGAAATTTGACGTTTACGTAGAAAATTTAAGCAGAGCGCGTGAAGAAAGACGCAATGAAAAATATAACGCGCGCTTAACAAACAGTTTGCTGACGAGAACGCACGAGGAAGTGGTGGCGGAGCTTATGCAAGGCTTGACGGTAATCTTGGGTGTGGGCGACGTGCAAAAAGCGAAAACGCTCGTGTTATAAGGAGGACGGAAAAATGTTTATTCTATTCATAGTTTTAACGGTTGTCTTCTTATTTGACGAGCTTATCAAAATAGCAGGAGGAAAATAAATATAAAACGCTTGTTTTCGCTTGCGTTTGCGTACTGCACGATTGCTGTTTTTTGGGGCGTGCAATTTTAAGTAAATATACCATTTCACAAAGAAACGCTTGTATAATTGTATAAGCGTTTTTTTGATTTTGCATATTGACAAAATATACTGTTTTTGATATAATAAAAATGTTTAGTGAAAAAAATCCATTAAGGGGATGAAAAAGATGAAAAAACGGTTTTTGGGATTAATAGCGTTATGCCTTGGAATTACCGCGGGCGCACTTGTTGGATGCGGTGAAGAGGAAGGTGTGGACGAAGGCATGTTGGACCAAATATATAGCCAATACGTGGCGTCTGCGGAGGAAGCGGGGGAAGAACCCCTTTCTTTTGACGAGTGGATAGAGAGCTTGAAAGGCGACAAAGGCGACAAGGGCGATAAAGGCGACAAAGGCGAAACGGGAAAATCCGCTTACCAAATCTGGCTGGATAACGGGAATACGGGCACGGAAGAAGACTTCTTGGAGTGGTTGAAAGGCGAGGAAGGCGAAACGGGAAAATCTGCTTACCAAATCT
>SVIK01000034.1 GCA_015069525.1 Clostridiales bacterium
GATACCGTATATTACAGCAAATGCAACTTGCGATATAAACAAGTTTACAAGGTATCTTTTTAACGATAAGTATGACGACGGTAAAAAGGAACTATTTGAAAGTTGGGGATATACGATAGAGGATAGCGTGTATTTGCAACAGCTTTATGTTTCACAAGCAATACAAAAATATTGTGATGGGGAATATCAATATGTAGGCGTAAATAATTATGTCGCAAAAATACGTATTGTGATTATTTTAATAAATGAAGATGGGAAAGAGCAAAAAGTAAATACGATATGGAAACTAAAACCCAAAGGCGCAATAGAGCTTGTTACGCCTTATTCAGGACGTAGCCATTAAGGAGGTAATTTATGGACAAATATAAAGATAATACATTAGTAGAAGAAATGGATGCAATCATTTTGTTGAATGATAATTATGCGGATAAAGGGTTGTTTAAGGGATATATTGGTACAGTAATGGCTAATTTTATAGAAAAATACGGTTTTGTCGTTGCGGATTTCTCAAACCCTATTGAGTCGGGGTATATCCAACCTGTTATCGAAATTAAACAAAAAGATTTTCGCGTGATTTCGAGTTCGGTTGCCGACCAAAAGCTCGTGAAAGAGTTCAAGGATTTATTCAGAAAATAAAAGCGGTTCAACTTGCGTTGCCCTTACTCCACCACAAAACTAAAACCGTCCTTGGGGCGGTTTTTATTGTAATAAATATGCCCTCGCGTGCGAGGGCATTTTATTTTATAAACATTTTTTCGTTTATTATTCTTTTTTCGTTTCTTCTGCTTGCGATTTATTCGACCAAAGCCTAAACAGCGACAAAATCGGCAAAATAACACCGCCGAGAATATTGCCTGCAACACAAACCAAAATATACAACACCGCTTTCCAAGAGAACCCTAAAAAGAATATGTACAGCGTGTTGGCAACCGAGTGGTCGAATCCGCAAAACGCAAACACGATAATCGGGAACATTACCCCCACCGTAGTCGATAATTTCTTGCGCGGTGCATAGTTTACCGCACCGATAGAAAGCGTAATCAAAAATCCGCAAAGGATGGACGAGCATAACGCTTTCACCCCCCAAAGACTCGCGTCAAGTTTCACGCTCATCATCTCTTGCGCCTGCGGTACTACTTTATCTGCAAGTGGAGAATAATATACAAGTACCGCCGATAAAAGAACGCCAAGCATATTCCCTAAAAAGCAAACGGGCAAGCGCCACCAATTTTTCGCCCCCATCTCGGGAATATCCGATATCAAGCCTGTAAACAGCTTCATTTCAAACATAACAATCGCTAAGATACCCAACGAAAAGAGCACGGAGCCAATCAGCTTTCCCCACTCCGCAAAAAGACTGAGTGCGAGCAAAAACGCCGTACCACCTACGCCTATCATAATGCCGGAGCATAAAGACATCAAGCAAAAGGATACAAATTGTGCTTTGGTTAACTTTTCTAAGGGCTTCATCTTCCCACCTTCTTCATTTTCCTATTTCTCCACGGCTAAGTGGAACAATCACGTTTTTTATTATATCACAATAATAAAAATTGTCAAGCTTTCAAGTGGAAACGGTTAGATTTCCAAAATTTTTTTAATAAACGCCTCTTTTTCCTCGCTCGTCTCTCCGTACGGCGTAGGATAAGCGCTCCGTTTAGGGCGGATGTCTATCGCAATCTTTCCGTCCTTTAAAAAGATAATGCGTTGTCCAAGCGCCCACGCCTCCTCCAAATCGTGCGTGACGAGCACCGCCGTCGGTTTTCTCTCCTCCCAAAGCTTTACAAACGTATGCCAAAGCTTTATTTTAAGTGCGGTATCCAACGAAGAAAAGGGCTCGTCTAAAAACACCGCGTCCGTCGGGATAACGAATGCCCTAGCAAACGCCACCCGTTGTTTCTCTCCGCCCGAAAGAGTCCCTGCTTTTTGCTTCTTTAACGGCAATATCTCCGCCCTTTTAAGCGTTTCTTCTATCCTTTCCTCTTCGCCACCGACGTAGCGGAGATTTTCCTCTACGCTAAGATGGGGCAACAATCTCGGTTCTTGAAAAACAAACGCACTCTGTTTTGGCGCACCTTCTAAACTGCCCTCGAACGGCTCTAACGAAGCAAGTATGCGCAGTAAAGTGGTTTTTCCAACTCCCGACGCTCCCAAAACGCAGGTCACTTCCCCCTTTTCAAAGGCGATTTCCAAATTCTCAAAAACAGTCTTTTCGCCGTATTTTTTCGTCAAAACCGCTTTCATTGCAACCACCTCTCCACTCTTTTTGCAAGCATAGCGCCCAAGCACTCCAACAAAAAGCCTATCAGGCACACCGCTATCACAAGCGCAAACGTCTGCGCAAGCTCCTCGTACAAATACTGTGTTTCCAGCACGAGTGCCCCCACACTTTTTCTCGTCTGCACGAGCACCTCCGCCGACACGACGAGCTTTACGCCAAAGCTCAGCCCCGCCCCAATTTCCTTTACAACGAAAGGCGCAACCGAGGGTAAATACAGCTTTGTTATGCGTTTTTTAAGGGGTACGTTGTATATCTTACTCATTTCCACGAGATTTGTATCCACACCCGAAAATGCACCCAAAAACGCGGTGTACAGCATGGGAAATAAGGACAAAAACGCCACCAAGGCAGGCGTAATTATTGCGTTTGTCCACGCCAACAACATAAACACGATTGCAAACACGGGCAACACGCGGATAATCGTGACAATCGGTGCAAAAATACGTGCAAATGCAGGGCACAGGTACGCGACGAACGCCAATCCGCCCCCGAAAATAAAGGAGGCGAAAAACGCGAACAACACTCGTAAAAACGTCCCGCCAAGCGCACGCCAAAACGCACCTTTTACAAAATACGAGAAAAACGCTTTTACCGAAGCACCAAAGGGAGGAAAGATAGAATCATTCCCCACTATCGCCCAAACGGCAATCCAAAGCCCGATTAAAAACACGAGTGTCGCCCCCGTTTGCCATACGTTTTTCCATACCGTTTTTTTCATCGTTTACCTATTTAACGCTCAACCAAGCCAATAAAACTGCTCGTTGGGCAATACCGTTTTATTTTCCACCCGTTTTGCCGTTTGCAAAAACGCCTCCGTTTTCGCCTTGCAAATATACGCGCTTTCAAAGCGTACTCCGCTACGCAAAACGACCTCTCCCGTCAACGGCGTACCTTTGAGCGAGCTATCTGCGCCTTGTACTTCCATATGCGACTGCACCGCAGAAACGAGCGTTTCTTTATTTGCCGTCGTCGCCCAAATCGCGCTTTCCTTTACGTCCGCCAAAAACGCTTTTACCCACTCGGTTTTTTCTTCTAAAACCGTCTTTTTCGCCACGAGCACCGCTTGCGTGTACCCCTCTTCGCCGTATAACGTTTGTACGTTTCCAACCGTTTTGTAGTTTGCGTTTTGCAATGCCGTCACGGCGGGCTCCGCCATCACGAAAAGGTCTATGCCTTGCCCTTCCATAACGCTCAAAACCTGCGCAGGTTTCGCCCCTGCCGTTATAATGATAGGCGTCAAATTGACTTTATCCCCTTTAACGGTAGCGTTTTCCCCCGTCAAATCGTTGTAATCGATGCCGTTGTTTAACAACATGCTCTTAAAAATCAGTCCGGGTGTATTGCCCAATTGCAACACGCCCACCGTCTTACCTTTGAGGGTAGACAAATTCTCTTTCGTATACTCCACGTCCACGTTTTTAGAAATGAAATACAGGTTTCCGTGCGTGACGGCACCCACCATTTGATACGTTTCACCATCGCCCACTTTTGCCGTCGCTTGCGTTAAAGGCAACACGCAAAAATCGGCGTTTTTATCCGCGTCGTGATAGGTCACTTTTTCTTCAATACTGCCCGCATTGGAAACGAAATAAGAAACGCCGTCCTCCGTTTTATCCTCGTGCAGTAGTTTTGCAAAGGCAAGTGCAGGCGCACCGTCGGGCATATATACGGTAATATCGCCGTCAACGGGCTTATTTTTGCAGGCAACAGAAAAGGACGTTCCTAAAAGCAAGCACGCCAATCCTATTTTCCAAAGTCCCTTTTTCATAACTCCAACCCTTTATTATCTCTCTATTCTCTCGTCGAAAAACGCCCTTTCGAGGCGTTTTTTATCTTTTTTATAAACGTGCGCAAACGGGCATATCACGCAAACCGCATTTGCGGATACCCGCATATCAAACGCCGAAAAAAGTCGAATTTAGCCGATTTTCTCGTTTGCATTTTTGCACAAAACCGCCTCAACACGGTGAATTGGCAATCCGCGTTCTACCCATTTTTGTTCGTATTCCGTGACGACGTTCCAATCGGGGTTGCCGTTTTCATGCAAATTATAGGTGACGTTTTCAAGTGCGAATCCGCACGCGCGATATTCTTCAAGAGAAAAATCGAAAAAATCCCTATCGTCCGTCTTTTGTAAAATCCTGCCCCCGTCTTTTAGAAGTTTTTTATACACCTCTAAAAAGTTTCTATGCGTCAATCTCTGCGTCGCATAACCAAGCTTGGGCAAAGGCGTGGAAAAATTCAAATAGATACAATCCAAACTCTTTTCAGGAATATAGCAAGGCAAACACTCCGCACGGATATTCAGGAAGCGGATATTTTCCACACCCAATTTTTTCACTTCCTCCATCGGCGTCAAAATCACGTTGCTCATTTTTTCAAGCGCAAGAAAATTCACGTCCGTTTGTTTTTGCGCCGTCGCAATCACAAACCCGCCTTTTCCGCAACCAATTTCAAGGCAGACGGGATTATTATTCCCAAACGCAGAAGAAAAATCCACCAACGCGCGGTAATTTTCCGCCGCCTCTTTCATGTTCAAAATTCCGTTCGCCCCTTTGGCAAGTAGCAAATCCCCACACGCCTCCATGCGCGCGTCGAAATTGCGTTTTTTTCGCATTCTCATCGACATACTTTCACCTTATTTCCTGCCCGTGCTACCAAATCCGCCCACGCCACGCACCGTATCGGAAAGCTCGTCCGAAACGCAAAAATCCGCTTTGAGGAAAGGCGCGATAACCAATTGCGCAATTCTTTCTTTGGGCGCAATCGACTGCTGTTTATCCGAGTGGTTATGGAGCGCCACCATCACTTCCCCGCGATAATCGGCGTCCACCACTCCAACCTTGTTTGCAGGCGCAAGCGAACGTTTAGACGCAAGCCCGCTCCTTGCGTAAATGAGCCCCGCATAGCCTTCGGGAATTTCCATAGCAAGCCCCGTTCGAATAAGTTTGGTTTCATGGGGCGCAAACGTAATTTCCGTATCGGTGAGCGCGTACAAATCCGCCCCCGCAGAATACTCCGAACCGTAGGTAGGGATAACCGCATTTTCGTCCAATTTTTTAATGGCAACTTTCGGCATAATTTTCTCCTTTTTTTCAGCAACCGCCAAATTTTATTTCTTTCGACAATATTATAACAAATTCTTGCAAAAAATGCAACTCTACAAGCGAAAAAAGCACGCTCTTTTCTTATAAAATAAGAAAAACCCATAGGCGACGTCGCCTATGGGAAAAGCATTTCATTTTATTTTTAGAAAAACGGAAAAACCTTATTTCAAAAGCTCGCCGTATTGTTGCCCACACCTCTCGCAGGTAGCGCGTTCAGTTTCCGTTGCTTGTCCGCCGGTATGCCCCAAAGGCTCGCCAACCACGAAGGTATATTGCCCGCCACTTGCCTTACCGCAGAATACGCAAGCATAATCGTAAACGGCGCCCTTCGTACAGGTTGCGTCGTGAATTTTATATTCTTCGCTTGTATTGGGAGCGAACGAGCAATCAAATCTACCGAGCTTATTGTAATGCGCGTAAGCAGAAGTGCTATCAGGCGCTCTCAATTTAAAACCCGCGTAAAATGCACCAGCACCTAAAATACAAAGACCAGTCAAACCGCCAATCCATCTTTTTGCGTTCATAAAAATACCTCCGTATCGGCACCCGACTACCCAACAGACGCCCATGAAATACATAGTTTTCTATATTTTAACATATATTTTCATGTTTTGCAAGTATTTTTCACTTTTTTTCTTTTATTTATAATAAAATTTCCTTTTTTTAAGCAGAAGCCGTCGTTTGCAGGTAGAAATAATCCCAAATGGGCGCGTACATTTCCCCTAAATAGCGCACAGCCACCAAATCTTCCTTAAACGCCGTAAAGCGTTCTTTCGCGTCGGTATACGTCGTATCGTAATATTCCTTTACAATCCTCGCGCGCTCCGTTTCCTCCAAAGCGTAATCGACCAAATACGGTGCAGAATCGCCCCCGTCCACACGCACGCTGTATCGCAAATAGAAAAGCAACGCTTCCCGAAGAATATCCACCTCCCTCTCGTACTCCGCCTGCTTTTGCGCGCAGTATGCCGACCAGATTCCCGAAACGAACGTCCCGTTTTTCACCAAACGGTACTTTTCCTTTTCCATCTCCTCGTCCCGTTTCCAGCTCAACCTATTCTTTTTTTCCTGCGCCTCGTACACCTCTTTCAACTGCGCTTCGTTTAAAGTAGCGTACTGCTCGTTTGTAAACGTTATAATATCGATATTCATCTCACTTCACCCCCGAAAGCGTTTGTATACTCACACGCAGTTCGCTTATTTCGCACCCGCCTTTCGGTTGAATGGACAAGGCAAAATTCTCCCCGCGCATCACCAAGCGCACTTCCGCACGTCCGTCCACGAATTGTATTTCCCTTCGCCACGACTTCTGTCCGTTTGCAAGCGTAATCGTAAAAGTGCCTTCTCCTGCAAAACGCATCTTGCGCACCGTCTTCACGCCTTGCACGCCAAAATCCGTCTGCACGGCAAACACCGCCTCTTGCCCGCTTGGCAAAACGCCGTCCTTGGCGAGCGTATACACGGTATTCCCGCACACGCCTATCGCCGTAGTATTGTTTCCAAACAAGCCGTTAACCGTTGCCGTTTCGTATCCTTTTCCACTTTCCGCGTCAATTACAATCGTGCGTTTTTTGTTCCCTTTGTCCGTATACGCGACGAAGTATTGTCCAAATGCAAAAGCGCAAGTACAATCTTCCTCCGCACTTTCCACAGTCAAATTCTCGCCCGTTTTCTCCACCTTTACGCCATCGAAACGGCATACGCCAGAGCGCGTAAGGAAATACGCCCTTTCCCCGCCAACGTTGCCCACGCACGCTGAACCGAGCAATATTTTATCCCCGCCGTAGCAAACGTCCTTGCGTACGAAACTGCGCGCGCCTCCCGATACCTCTATCATGGATATCCCGTATTCGAACAATACGCACAGCTTGTTTTTCAGCGGTACGAGCCCAACGATTTTTCCACAATCGTCCCGCAAAAACAGCTTACCTCCACCCTCTACGCTTTCCGTAAAATCACTCGGCTCGTACGGGGCGGAATAGCAAAGGAAAAAATCCTCGCTCACGGCAAACACACGCCCTCCGCAAAAGCAGGCAACCGCTTGACAAGAGATATCCTTCACGTACGCCAAATGTCCTTGACTCAGCCTGTATATCCCCAAATCGCAAACGAAAATTGCCACGTGTGCGCCCTCTTTATCTACCGCACCCACGGACGCGCCGTTTGACAATACGCCAATGCTTTTGAATACGCCCGTTTCTTTATCAAAGAGATATGCATTTCCGTTTTTAGCGATATAGCCAAGCTTTTCCTCTTTTTCGCCGTTCTCCTCTTCCGTCGCCAAAAACAATTTTACGGAAGAACCGCTTGATAGATTGACGACGGCTTCGTCCATAAGAAAGGGAGTCAAACCAACGCCACGTTTTAATACGCCTTTCCCGCAGTCGCACCCTCTCGCTTGCGCACTAACGAGCGTATTTTGCGTACATACCCCTTTCCCTACGACGAATTCATCATACGTCCGTTCCACGTTTTGCACTTGTTTCCCGTATAAATTTTTTCCAAACCCAACGCTCATATCCACCGCCTCGAACGGATTACACGGCAAGGATTGGCACGATACGTCGCCGTGATAGCGTCCTTATATTTTTTATCCCAAACCGACGCTTCCTCAAACATTCCTTGCGCCAAGGCGTATTCCGTCGCCATACCGTAAGCGAGCAACCGCGCGGAAACGTGCAAATGATAATCGCTTTCTCCGTCAAGCGTCTTCTTTTCCGGCGAGTAGGCATAACGGATTTTCCATTTCCCGCCCTGCGTTTTGAGATATTCGGGAAAGAGTGTAAACGGCGCTTCGTTGCCCCACTCGTCCGTCACTTTAACAACGCGCACAACGGCACGCGAGAAAGCGCTGTACGGCACTGCGCCCGTCTCCGTTTCCACCTCCTCTTCGGCATACAACGGCAAATAGTCGAGAGCGAGTTCGTTTTCCACCAATTGAAAACAACGGAGCAACGCTTCCACCTCCGCCTCCGCTTCTTGCGAAGTCCCGTTAAAATACGCCTCCACCTTATCGACAAAACCAAGCTCCGTCGACGCCGTCAAAATTGCGTCTTTTACCGTAATGGTATTCATATTTTCTCCTCCTTTACAAAAATAAGCGTCCGTGTCCGCTTGAACGCGCACACGGACGCCCGCTTAAAAATTCGTCCCGATTACGCTTCGGTAATTCCCGAAAGCATACCTTGTCCGTTGGGACGTTCGCACATAAGTTCGGCATACTTAACAAGCGTCGCCGTAAACACGGGCTTGGTAGGCACTTGTTTAAGCACTTTGCCGTCTTCGCCCTCCAACCATTTCCAATCGCAAAGCTGATGCAATTTGAAATCGTCGGTATTTAAAAGATACATGGTTCCTTCGGGGCAGAATCTATCCGCCACTACGGGCACGCCGTTAAAGTTCAACGCGTTGAATCCGCCTTCAATCTTCATCGTAGGCAACGCCACGCCAAGGTTCTTATAATATTCGCTAAGCGCGCGTTTAACGCCCCAAGAGCAAACGATAAAGTTCACTTGGCTACCCGAAACCTCTTCAATTGCGTCCATCGCCTTTTGAATAACGTTTTCGCTGATAGCACCCACCTCCGTATGAATATAGGGCATCAAAGCGGGATTTTTCGTTCTGTCCACGCCGTATAACGTATCCGCCTCGAAAATCGCTTTCAACCCCGTAATTTCATAACCGAAGGAATTATGAATACATATAAGCGATTCGCCCGCGATTACCATAGAAAGCGGTTTCGCACCGGTAAAGCGCACCGTTTTGTTTTCACGGTCAACGTGCACAACCAAGTAATTACGCCCGTATACCGTCGTACCGTCAGCCGAATAAAAGTCTACGAGAAGTCCCTCGACCATACCGCTCATATCCGTCATTTCCAATACGTTATCCGTCATCGTCAAGCCTTTCGCAATACCGATACGACCGCTACCGTCGCCGTAGAGCATTCTACCAAAATTAAAATTCGCACTCTTGATAAGGTCTTGCATTTCGCTATTGAGCAAGTTTACGAAAGCCCCCTCGCTGTTTGCCGATGCGCGGAGCGCCTTATCGGAAATTTCAATCGTACCGTAAAGATTTTTCAAGGTCGTGGTAAACATGACGCTCGTTTCAGAGGAAGCGGTAGGCAACGCGCCCGTTTCGCTTCCTGCGGAAATACCGCCGTTTACGCCCAATTTAACCAATTTTTTTACGTCCTTACCCACGACGTCCGTCGTAGATTGTGCAATTCTCGCAAGCAACGGGTTCGCCTTTTTGTCAATAGCCTCCGTCACCGCGTCAAGATAAAAAGATTTCAATGCGTTATCCGCACTTTCAATAGTCACCATAATAATTTTTCTCCTTTTTTATTTCTGTTTAGCTTTACGCCTCAGCGTTGCCGTTTTTCAACCAGCGCAACGCCATTTCCCCTGCTTCCCGAAGGGATTTCGCTTTTTTAGGTGGCGTGGGAAGCACTCCGTTTCCGCCACGAATTAACGGCGCGCCCGATTTTCCTACCGAGTGCAAATATTCCCCGATAATTTTCAACCGCACCTCCTCGTTTTCGCTTGCCAAACGGTAGAGCTCGTCAGACGAAGACGTCGGCTCTTTTCGGCTCGACGCAACGGACGGTTCTTCCGCAATCAATCGCACGTCCCCGCCCTTATTCTCTACCGTATTTTGCTCGCATACCGATGCCGACGTATTTTTTTCGCCGTACACCGTGCCCAAAAGGTCGGGTTTCTCCGCGTCCGTTTCTTCCAAGGCGCATACGTTCGCCCCTTCCAAATCCGCAATAAAGCCGTCGAATTCTTTATTCTCCGCCTTTATCTTTTCAGCGTTCTTGCGCAATTTTTCCACCGCGCCCGCCTCGCGTTGTCCCGCTTTGAAATTCTCCGCTTCCCTTTCGAGTATTTTCAGCCTTTGACTGCGTCTCGTGAATTCCGCTTGCAAGCAGTCGTATGCCTTTTTAAGGGCGTCTACGTCTTTAAACTTCCCTACCGTCGAAGCGCTATTCGGGCAGTCCCCCTCCGCTCCCGTATTCGCCGTTGCGATTGCTTCCGTTTGGACGTCTTGTACGTTCTCGTTATCCTTATTTTCCATATTCTTTTCTCCTTATTATTTCTTTTCAACCAATACTTGCCCGCTTGTTTTTTCCTCTGCTTGGGTTTTTTCCTCTGCTTGGGCTTTTTCTTCCTTTTTATGCAAAGCGATATGTTTTACGTAGCGCTTTTTCAACTCCTCTTTGTCCTCGCGCTTTTTAAACTCCGCCGAGAGTAAAAATCTCGTATGCTCGGTAATATGAAGCGCGTGCGCGTCATACTCGTCAGGGAGCACGTCCTCTTTTAACATCTGCAAGTTCTCTTCCCCTGCCTTGACGATATGTAAGGAAGAAATATCCCTTGCGTTTTCCACGCTTCCAAAGCCGAACGCGTCCAAAATACGGTTCTTATTCTCCACGGAAATTTCCCCGTTTTCGTCGCTCAACAAGCCCGCCTCGTACAAGCGGAGCACGGTATTGCGCTTTTCTTCGGCGGACACGGCGGATTTTACGTCAAACTGCACGTCGCTCACGTCAAGGTCGGTCGCGTTAAAATAATGCACCTGCGTTTTCTTGTTTTCCCCCGTCAACGTCATCAAACGCGCAGTACCAGCAAACTGACGGTATAATCTCAAAATTTGTCTGCCGACCCCTTTAAGCGCACGCTCTATGCTCCCTACCGTAGCGGATAAACGCGATTCGTCTTGTGCCAAAAGCAGTTGAAGCCCCGACGCACTCGTCACCCTTGTCGGCGTCGAATTTTGCGACAAATCGCTCACCCCGCTTATCAGCGTAAATTCCTTTTCCAGCCACTCTTCCTCTCGCGCAAATTCCGTAGGCACGTTGCCACAGTCGATAAGTTCCGGCGCTTTGCCTCCTTGACGGTAAACGAGCACTTTCCCCGGCGCCAACCCTTCCTCGGCAAGTTCGTCCGTATCCACCGAGCCGTCTTCCACCGCGATAACGCCCATTGCCATGCGGTTTAAAAACTCGTGTTTTCTATTGCGCACCGCGTTGTACGCCCTTTGCAACGGGATTAATCTATCGATTACGCTACTCCCGAAAAAGGAAGCGGGCAACCGTAAACAATCCTGTTTAATAAAGGGAAATACTCTTTCCCCTCTATCGCCGTTTTCATAAGGGAGCTCCCCTTGATAAAGGAGCTTATCCCCCGCCACAATCTCCACTTTGCCGTTAGGAAAGGCGTTGCAAGGCTTCGTATATCGTTCGATAAGTATCACGCCGTCACGTACGGGGGTGGCGTTCGCTCCAAAGGCTTGCGCGGGCAATTTCCCCGCAGAGGGTTCGCTGTAATTCCCCGTATATTCGTTTAACGGTTCTTCCTTTACCGCCACACCGAACCGTTCAAACACGTAATCCGCCGACACCGCTTGCGCATGGATAATGCTTTGTAATCCCTCTATCCCTTCCACGTCCAATCTATCGGGATAAATTTCAAAAGGGGAAACGGCGCTCACCGACACTTCGCCCTCGAACACGGGGTTGTCGTCCTCGTCCACGGCAATCTGTCTTCCGCCCATCTCGTCCCAAACGATTTTGTAAAAGGCACTCCCGCACGTTTCCGCCCACAGCGTACACCTCGACACCGTTTCCGCAAAACCGATACGTTCCTGCACGTATTTCAGCACCCCCGTCGCCAATTTTGCCGCTTTAATATCCCCTTCCTCGTCCGAAAAGGCGCGCACGTTTAACGTGGGCAACGATTTTTCCAGCTTAGCGATTCTCGAATCGACCATCGGCGCAATATGGTTGAATACCCTACGCGATTGCCAGTAAAACTGTTTATCCTCCTGTGTCAATCCGCCGAGTGGCGACACGTCGCAGTATTGATTTCCACTTAAAAAATTCATGTTAAGTAGCCAACCGTTTTCCACGCTACGTCTTGCCTCTCTTCTCTCTTCGAAATCCGCCCGAATTTCTTGCACGAGCCGTTTTTCTTCACGTTCCCTTGCCTTTTCCTTTTCCTCTTCTACCTGCTTTTTTTCATCTCGCGTCATGCTTTATCTCCTTCTTTTTTATTTCTGTTTACTCGCTTTCTCGGCTTCGAGCGCGGTTTTCTTTCCGTTTTTTTCGCTTCTTTTTCCTTTTCGACGCATACCTGCCCGTCTTCTTTGACCAATTTAAGCGCCTTTTTTTCCGCCTCGCCAAGCTCCGCCAATAAACGTTTTTTCTCTCTTTCCAATTCCTCGTCCGTCATTTCCGCATAAGAAAGCCCCCTTTCCGCAAGAAGTAGCTGTACCGCTTTCAAATCGGGCGGAACGTCCTTTTTCGTCTTTTTCCGCTTCGTCAATTTCAGTTCCCCGTCCACCTCGGCGTATTCTTCCGTCACCTCGGCGACTTGAAACCCAAGCGCCACTTTCACGAGCGCTTTTTCAATTTTCTCCTTTTCGTCCATCTCTCCTCCTAACTTTCCAATCTCCGCCGTTGCCCAAGCCTTCGTATCATCGTTTCCTTATCCTTTTGTATCACCGTCTTTTCCGCTTTTAACGGCGTTTTCTTCGGCCTACTCATCAAATAATAGCGCATCTCGTCAAGGCTGTGGTCGTTCACCTTTCTCGGCATATCGCCACTCCCCCAACGGTATCCTTTCAGCTCGGAAATCAAATGCGTGCAGTTTTTGAAAATATAGATATTGGGCAAACCGTTTTTTTGATTAAGGTAGCTCTTTACCCGCGCAATCCCCGAAAACAAATCCTTT
>SVIK01000035.1 GCA_015069525.1 Clostridiales bacterium
CACGGACGCGCTACCCGAGCGGGGAATTACGACGCCGTCTGCCCCAGCACACTCCGCAACACGCAAAATACTACCGAGATTATGCACGTCTTCAATACCGTCGCAAAGCACGATAAGTCCGCCCTTTTCACTCTTTTTCTCGGCAATAATATCGTCCAAATCGTAATATTCGTAATCGGTCGTAAAAGCGATTACGCCTTGATGACGACGGGAAACGCTCTCTTTATCCAGCACTTGCTTGTCCACGAATTGCACGCGGATATTGCGTTTTCTCGCCTCCGCAAAAATCATGGAAATCGAGCCTTGCGCCCCCTTTTCAAGCAATAATTTATCAATATTTTTCCCCGTTTTTAACAGTTCGATAACTGCGTTTCTTCCTTCCGTTTTCATATCCCTTTTCCTTTACGGTTTATATACCTTTTCCGCCGATTGCCCTTGCAACGAAGCTTCGTCTATTCGCGAAAGCAATTCGTTTATTCTATCCGTTTGCCCCGTTAAATACAAATACCCAAGCACCGCCTCAAAGCCGGTGGAACGGGTGTATTCGGCAACGGTGGCGTGTTTGCTTTTCGTCGGTTTTTTTGCATTTCTACCCCGACGGTAAATCTCCGTTTCTTCCTCGCTTAAAAGGGGCAATAGCTTGTCCAAAAACGCACTCTGTCCGCGCGCCGACACGACCTTCGACGCCGAGCGCTGAAAATCCGCCACTTTGCCCGTGCCCGATTTCACAAGCTTTTCCCGAACATAAAGCGAATATACTGCGTCCCCCAAAAAAGCCAACGTGACGGGATTGATTTGCAACGCTTTTTGTTTTTCCATGCTCTCTACGCCATCCATACGCAAGCCGTTTTCTCCCATTTTTATGCTTATAGCATAATTATAGCATAATCGACGGCAAAAAACAAGTAATTCCGTAAAAAAAAGGAATTTGCTTTACAAACTTTTCCCATCGTGATATACTGTTGACATATCGATAAGGAGGGGTTCTATGAAAAAGAGTATTTTTGCTTCCATCGCTTTGCTTTTTCTCTTTCCCGCTTGTAGCGGAAACGTAAATCCTACGTCCCCGCCCACAAACGAAGAAATAACGCCACCGAAAGAAGAACCCAAGGAAGATAATCGTTATATCCACCTTTCTTTCGACGACGTGACGACGTGTTTTTCCAATCTTTCAACGCATACATACCCCTCGCTTTTTGATGAGCCATTCTTTGCAAAGCTCCAAGATTTACACGAAGAAGACGACGCTGTTTTCAGCTTGTACACCTATAACACAACGCTGGCACAAACGCCCGATTGCTACGCCGAAGAATTTTCAGCAAACGCCGATTGGTTAAAGCTCGGTTTTCACAGCAACACACAAGGATATTCGCTTGCCAATGAAAGCTATGAAAACGGAAAGACGTATTGGAACACCTTCGTCCGTGAAACGACTCGTGTATGCGGTAGCACGGCTTCTATCGACCGTATTCCCCGTTTGGAATATTTCAGCGGTAGCAAACCCGCCTTACTTGGCATGCGTGACGCCACGTGCGGGGCGTTAGGTTTTTTAAGTGCGGACGATTCGAGAAATGCCTATTATCTTGGCGAAACAACGCTTTCCTATCTTTACGACAACGATACGTATATAGACGAAGAAAATAATTTACGCTTTCTCGCCACCGATATACGTGGGGATTGGTGGTTTAATTTTTCCACCAACAACCAATATAAAAAACCGACGAAAACGACTGTTAAAGAGGAGCTCGAATACCGTTTTACTCTACCAGAATACGAAATTCCTATGCAAAGTGTAATTATCTTTACCCACGAATGGCTTGTGTATAACGGCACTGCCCTGAACGAAAAATTCAACGTTGTCAGCGACGCTTGTATTTTTGCTAAAGAACAGGAAATCCCTTTCGCTTTTCCACAAGAAAAAGTGGCAAATCAATAATTTACGCCGTTTGTTCGCTGAAAAATGCAAGTACGCTATCCGCAATGCTCTTTGCAAGCGTTTTTTGAAACGTTTCGTCCAAAAGCAACTTCTCGTCTTGCGGATTGGATAAAAAACCGCTCTCGATAATCACGGACGGAGCCGTATAACATTCGAGCATAAAATACTCGCCGTACGTACTCTTTCTGTTTTTTACGCCCTGTTTTTGATACACGGCATTCAAATTCGATTGCAAAATCCCCGCCAGCGTTTTACTGCGTGCATTGCGTTTTCCGTAGAAGACTTGTGCTCCACGAGTCGCATGGGAGGGATAGAAATTTTGATGAATAGAAAGCACCATTTGGGGGCTTTCTTTTTCTATAATCTCCTTACGTTTTTGCATATCCCGTTTTTTGAACCCCTTTTCCGTCGTATCGTACAATCCGCCTTGACTCTTTCGGGTGAGCGCCACCGTAAAGCCCGTTTTTTCAAGCTCTTGTTTAAGCGCAAAAGCGATTGCCAAATTCAAATCGCTCTCCTTCGCCCCCGTTTGCACGCCCGTCACGCCCCCGTCGATACCGCCGTGCCCTGCGTCGATAACGATTTTTAACCCCTCGTCCGTTGCGCCCACCGTTTGCGGAGCGTACAATACGCCCACGCAAAGCCCTATCGCCGTCATAAACGTAAACGACACCGCCAAACAACATGCCAATACACTCTTTTTAATCTTTCTCATACCCTATTTTACGCGCAAAAATGAAAGAATATGTTTATAAACATACCATAGCCTTGAAAGGCATGCGACAAACAACCGCACTTTGCACCAATTTTATGCAATTTATGACAATAAAAAAGGTGTATACTTTCCCTATGCATACACTTTTGGCATCCTCTCTTTTCGGTATATTTTGGTTGGCGTTTCTCTTCGTCTTATGTTTTCTTGGCGTGCACGTATTGCGTCTTGCACGTATGGGACAAGCTTATCGCAAACAACAAATGGAGAAACCACCTCCCCCACCTCCCATAGAAAAGAAGGAGAAAAAAGAGCAGGTTGAACCCGTGTATTATATCGTTGAACGGAAACGGCGTAAAAAGCCTTCTTTTAGCGAGCCAAAGCGTATTCAATTCCCACAAAACACCCAAAAACGACCATAACAAACGACTATAAAAGCATACCTGCCCCGTCCGTTTCAAAAAACGGACGGGGCAGGTATTTATTGAAATATTCGTTTTATTTGCTTTCCGTATGGGAAACGGCCTCGAATTCGTTCGTCTTATCGTTAAACTTTTCCAAATTGCCACCGTCCGCCCAAAGCCTTTCCAAATGGTAGAAAAGACGCGTTTCGTCATTGAAAATATGCACGATTACGTCGCCGTAATCGACAACAGCCCAACGCCCGTCGCGCACACCTTCCGTACGCGTCGGCACAAGCCCTAATTCCTTTTCCACGAGCTCTTCCACTCTTTCGCCCATCGCACGGATTTGCGGTGCGTTGCTACCGCTTGCCACCACGAAATAATCGCACAAGTCCGTCTTTTCACGCACGTACATGCTTACGATGTCTTTCCCGCGTTTATCCGCGAGCGCTTTGCATACGGCAAGAGCCAATTCCTTACTCGTCACTTCTTTATTTTCCATAATCATTCTCCTTTGTTTTTGTAAAATTCATACGCGCGTTTGGTGAGTGGATATACCTCTTTTCCACTCTCCTCCAAGTACGCCACCGTTTGTCGTAAAGCTTCTTTCAAACACTCGAATAAATACTTTCGGGAATTTTCTTTGGGCGTTTCCTTCCAATACAACTTTCGCAAAATCTCCACACCGTCGTAGCTACGCCCCTCCTCCACCATATCGGCAAGGAAGATAAGCGCACCCAGAACGTCCATATCCTCGCAACCGCTGGTATGAAAACGTATCGCGTTTAGCACTTCTTCATCCGTTATTCCAAACGCCCGTTCCGCCACGTACGCGCCCGTAAATTGATGCAATACAGCCTTGGGCACGTCCCCCCATTTTTTATCGAGCGTAAATCCTTTCAACAACTCGCTTTCAAACGTCAAATTTTTTGCGCAGTCGTGAAAAATCCCCGCCGTTATCACCTGTTTCTCGTCTAAGCCCAAGGACGTGGCACGTTTTACCGCCGTTTCCGCCACGCGCAAGCTGTGTTCCGCGCGTGAGGGGCTCAACAAGGCAAGCGCTTTATCGGCGTTTTTTATTTCGTACAAGCCCTTTTCATAGACGTATTTTTCCACCTTTTCGTCCACCAAATCGCCTATCGGTCTTTTCGCACCCGCAAGCACGCGAATAGCGGTGGAAGATACGGGAGCTCCGTTATAGTTGATGAGTGCAAACGCCTTACCAAACCGCTTGAAAAAGGCTTCTTTTTCCTTTTCCAACCATCCGTCCGTTTCGTCCCTTGCGCATACGGCAAGCGTTGCGTTTTGCAAAATATCTTCGGGCTGTTTCCACGTTGGGAAATCGCGAAGCATGTCCGTACCCACAAGAAAAAACAGCTCCGCCTGAGGATACGCTTGTTTGAAATATCGGCAGGTTAGATAAGAATAACTCGTCCCTCCTTGCGCAATCTCGTAATCGCTCACCTCTACTTTGGGCAACGAGGAAAACGCCAAACGACACATTTCCAAACGTTCTTTATCCCCCGAAAGGGTTTTCCCGCGTTTGTGCGGAGGCGTATGCGCAGGCAAAACGAACAGCTTGTCCAACGCAAGGCTGTCTATCGCCGAACGGGCAAGACGAACGTGTTCTACGTGAACGGGGTCGAACGAACCGCCGAAAATACCTATCCGCACCTTTTGCTCCTCCCAAACGATTGTTTTGTCTTATTATACAATATTTTTTTCCTTTTTTCAAGTTTATATTGAAAAAAACTCGGCAAAAATTTAAGCATGAAAAAAACAGCCTTTATTTCCGATTTAATTTTTACCTTCTTTCTCTCGTCCGTTTTCTTTTTGTGTCTGTTTCGATACCTTGGCTCGGGGATTGTGCTCTCCTTTTTCTTCGCCTTGCTTTGCGGTTGCGTAGCTACCCTCGCCGTGAGTTTGTTCGGCGTCAACAAACGGAGAAGGCTCCTTCTTAAAAACTCTGACACGGTGCAAAAAGCGAAACTGCTCACACACCTTTCCCTTTTATCGAGCGCAAACAAATCCGCCTTTTTACAAAACGTGCTTTCGCAAACGGATACCGTAAAACGAGTTTCTTCCCTACGCCTTGTCGGAGCGCATAAATATTATTTCCTAAAAATCCGTTTCGCGCCCGTGACAGCAGATGAAATTGTCGATATCTCGCACGTAAAAACCGCCAAGGAAAAAATCCTGCTTTGCGATACGATTGAGGAGGAGGCAAAAACGCTTTGCGATAATTTGGGCATACGCGTTTTGGGAGGCGACAGCGTTTATGCGCTCGTGAAAGAAGCGAACGCTTTGCCAGAAAAATATTTAGGGGAAAACACCCCGCAAAGCAAGCGAAAAATCCGTTTGCGCTTGTGTTTTTCTAAAAATAACAGCCGACGATTCCTCGTCGGCGGTTGTTTACTACTGCTCACGTCCTTGATAACGCCTTTCCCTTATTACTACCTAATATTCGGCACAATCTTGCTACTTTGCGCGATTTTTATCCGCATTTTTGGATACACGGCTTAATCGTAAAGAGAAAGGAACGCCTTACCAAGACACGTGATACAATCACTTGCCGTAAGGGAATATTCCCCTTGCTCTTTCGAGGCGATTTCCGCCGATTTCCCCACGAGATACGCCCCTGCAACGGCGCTTTCCGTCGCGGACAAGCCTTGTGCGCAAAGCGAAGCTATCACGCCCGATAAAGCGTCTCCGCTTCCACCTTTTGCCTGCCCCGCACAACCGCTTATATTCACGAAAACGTCCTCTTTGTCAGCAATCAACGAAACGGCATTTTTTAATAGTACGGTTATCGCGTGTTCTCTTGCGAACGCAATCGGCGCGGATAATCCTTTTTTCTTCAATTCAGCCACACTTTCCCCTGTCAATCGGGAAAATTCTTTCAAATGCGGTGTTATAACAACGTCGCATTTTTTATTGGCAAATAACGCCGTAAATTCTTCCTTGGCATATTTTGCGAGCGAATTTAGCGCGTCTGCGTCCAACACCAATTTCCCTTCGTATTGAGAAAGCAGATATTTTGCGCCGTTTGCCACCCCCTCGCTTATTCCCATACCCATACCGTAGGCAACGCTATCGTAAGCAAGTATTTCCGCTTTGTTTTCTTCGTTAAAGACGTTTTCCTCGTCTACGTGCAACGGTTTTAACAACGCCTCGGGCGCTTTCAAAACGTAAAACGGCAAAACGTTTTCCGGCACGAACAACGTCGTATACCCCGCGCCAGAGCGCAAACACGCGAGCGTTGATAAATAGGGGGCTCCCGTATATTCTATACTACCCCCTACGATTGCCGTCTTACCATAGCTCCCTTTATGCGTGTTTCTCTTGCGTTTGGGCAATAGCTTTGCAACGTCCTCCCGCTCCGTCAAGGCAACGTATTTAACGCCGTCAAGCATCGCGATGCCGATATCCGCACGAAGCGCTTCCCCCGCGTAATCAATCCCGTCGCCAAGGAAAACCCCTGCTTTATATTCCCCAATGCAAAGGGTAGTATCTGCGCAAACGGCAAGCGTTTCCACCTCGCCGTTATCGCCGTTCACCCCCGACGGAATATCCGCCGACAGCACTTTCGCGCCACTTGACTTATAATCGTTTATCTTTTGCACGGCGATAGCGTATTCGTCTGAAATTGCGCCGTGAAAGCCCGTACCAAGCAGGCAATCAATAACGAGCGCATATTTTTTATCCGAAAAATCATTCAGCAATTTTCCACCCGCCGACAAATACTTACCCTTGGCATTTTCGCAATCGGCAGAAAATCGGGTTGCTATACACACCGTATTTACTTCGTATCCGCGTGCCAATAAAATACGTGCGCAAACGAAACCGTCCCCGCCGTTGTTTCCGCCACCGCATACGCACAAAACGCCCCCGCCGTTTATTAAGCTTTCCGCACAATCGGCAAGCGCTCTTCCAGCGCGTTCCATCAGCGTTTCCGCGCCTACGCCTTTCTCCTCTATCGTATATCTATCCGCCTCTCGCATTTGCACGCTCGTTAATACCCGTTTCATTTTTCACCTCTTAAAGACACTTCCGCCGAAGAAAATCTCTCCCTTCCCTTTTCCGTTTCCGCGAGCAAATTCCCCTCGCTATCCACGCCAAGCATTTTCGCAAAAATCTCGTTTTCTCCGCAAAGTAACGTGATTTCTTCCCCGATAAAGCCCACGTATCGGGGGTATTTTCTCCAAATTCCCCTTTTATAGAGCTTTTCAAGCAAAATCTCCTCCACCCGCTCCACGTCGATTTTTTTACCCGTAGCTTCTTCTATCGTGATTGCAATTTCTTTTAACTCGTTGGGAAGCGCGTTGAAAACGTTTATCCCTATCCCCACCACGGAGGACTGCACAAATCCGCCTAAAAAGGTGTTCTCAATCAAAATACCGCATATCTTTTTGCCGTTTACCAAAACGTCGTTCGGCCATTTGATTTTTGCATTTATCCCAAACGTGCGGAGCGTTTCACACACCGCCGTCGCCGTCGTTTGCATGATACGGAAAGCGTGTTTTGCAGGCAGTTTTTTAGGGAAGGATAATACGCTCATATACAGTCCGCCAAGCGTGGAAGAAAAGCTTCTACCCTTTGTCCCATGCCCCGACGTTTGCCTTTTGGCGACAACGATTAAATTTTGCCCATCTGCCCGTTTTTCTTTGACGTAATCGGACGTAGAGGACAACGTTTCAAAGCGGTATATCGCCGTTTTTTTATTTTTCACCTCGTACATACCCCCTTCAATCCTCTTCGATATCTCCAAAATTTGCTATTGCCTTTTTCGCCACCTCGTAATCGAAGCCTTTTCCAAGCAAATATTTCATCGCTTTTTGCAACGTTTCCCTATCCGCCTCCTTGTGGCGCATATACTTTTGCAAAATCGTTGACGCCGTCTCAATTTGCGTTTCTTCGTCCACCTCTTGTAAAGCCGAATCCACGTCCTCTTCCGACAGTCCTTTTCCACGCATTTCCGCACGGATTAAGCGTACCCCTTTCTTTTGAACGGCATATTCGACGTAGCTTTCCGCGTATTCTTTATCGTCTAAAAAGCCGTATCCGTTCAGCTTTTCCACTACGTAATCGACAACCGCCGATAAATACCCCTTTTTCGCTAAAAAATCACGGATTTGTTTTTCCGTTTTCCGCGTAGCCGAAAGATGCGTCATCGCCTTATCGAGCGCGGTGTTTTTCTCACTCTCCAATTGAATTTGCGATAAAAAATCGGGAGAAACGGTTTGCCCCACCTTCAAGCGGTTCTTCACCGCCGTTTCCAATGTCAAGCCACAATAAAACCGCCCGTCCACGTAGACGTTGCAACGTTTTTTATCTTTTATCTGTGGAGTAATCGCCGTAATTTCGTTCAATCTTCTACACCTCGCCTACTTTTCCTCTTTATTCTACCATGAACGTAGGCAAAAGTCAATTCCCGATAAAAAAAGAAGAAAAAATTTTATCAAAGCGTTTACAAACGTGGAAAAATATGATAAAATAAAACCATCAATTATTAGGAAGTGACGTATCATGCAATATTACACCGTCGATTTACAAGGCTACCAAGCCGATTTGCCCATACTCCCTTTGCCCAGCGGTATTTCCATCGCTTTTTTTAATTTACACGGCAACAGCGAAATGACCGAACATTGTGGAAAACAACTCGCAAAGCTCCTCACCGATTGCGAAGTTTTAATCACGGCAGAATCAAAGGGCTTACAGCTGACCCATTGCGTCGCAAGAGAGCTTGGACAAAAGTTTTACGCCGTTGCGAGAAAAAGCAAAAAATTGTACATGCAAGACGGCATTGAGATAACGATAGAATCCTCTATCACCACGGGAAAAGCGCAAAAATTATACCTCTCCAAACACGACGCCGACCTTTTAAAAGGCAAAAAGGTGGGTATCGTCGACGACGTCGTTTCCACGGGAGCCTCCCTAAAAGGGTTGGAAGCATTGGTGGAAAAGGCAGGCGGTATCATCACGAAAAAAGCCTTCGTTCTTGCCGAAGCGGACGCATCGGAAAGAAAAGACGTCGTTTTTCTTGCCACTATCCCCATTTTCAAAAAGTAAACGCTAAAATAAAAAATCCCTTATTTTACAAGAAAACCGTTTGTTGCTTTGTACAGACGGTTTTTTTTCTTGGTTTTACGTATTGACAAAATACAATATTTTTGATATAATCAAAAAGTAAATAAGCATCAAGGGGAAAACGATGAAGAAAAAAAGACTATTCAGCCTATTAACGGCATCTACGCTCGGTTTAACAGCCGTCATCGGGGTAGGCGTACAAATTTCTACGTCCGCTTCGGGCACAGTTTTAACCGCCGTGCACGCACCAGCGATAACGAGTGATACCGACGGCAAAACCGTCAACTTATTGTCGGGCAACGTGTACGAATTTGCGTCCAACTACAAGGTGAACGTGGCTTGGCCGTTGTCCATGCAATATAGCAACGGACAGACGAATTACGAGCCCACCCCCGCCCGCATCACTTGGACGGATAGCCACTCGGCAAATTACTACACGGTAAAACTCTCGAAGAACGCGGATCTATCAAACGCACAAACGTTTGCCACGTTTACGAACAGCCTTGACGTGGAAGATTTGTTTATGGGCACGAAGTATTATTACCAAGTAATTGCACACCGCGACAACGAAACGATTCAATCAAAGATTTTCTCGTTTGAAACGGCGTACCTGCCCCGTACCATTTCTCTGCCCGCAACCTATCGCGACACCAATTCCCGCGATATCGGCGGTTATTATACGGAGGACGGAAAACACAGAATCAAACAAGGCGTTGCCTACCGTGGCGCAGAGGTAAAATCTTGCACGCAAGAAGCAAAAAATAAATTGCTGTATAACCTCGGCATTAAAACGGAACTCGCTTTACATAACGTTTCCACCCCCGATTTGGGCGCGAGTGTAAACTACGTGTACGTAGAATCCCCCCATTACGTAAACTACGGCGGAATTCATTATGCAATGCGGGCGCAAGATTTAGCGACTGCCTTACTCACGTTTGCCAATGCAGACAATTACCCTATCTATTTCCATTGTCAATTGGGTAGAGACCGCACGGGCACGCTCGCTTTCCTTTTGGGCGCACTTTGCGGTGTGAGCGCAGACGATTTGTACAGAGATTTCGAGCTTTCTTATCTTTCCAACTACGGCAGTATCGGTTGGGACGGCAACGGCACGCCCAAAGCCAAAGTTGGTCAGTTTGAAAGAATGTTCCGCTATATCAACGAGGGCGTGAGCAAGCAGGATACTGCGCACGATAATCACGGCGACCCTATCTCGCAAGACACTATTACGAACCCTCATTTCGACAGTACGGCAACGACTCTCGCAGAAAGAACGGCAAGTTATTTGAAAGCTTTCCTGAAAGATTACGGAATCGACGACCAAGTAATTTCCGCCATAAGAGCAAACTTATTGGAGGAGGTGTAATATGAAAAAGACAACGAAAATAATCGCTTCTCTCTCCGCTTTGCTTTGCTCCGCCTTGCTTGTCGGCACGACAGATTTACTTATCAATCCCCCCGAATACGAAACGGTTAGTGCGTCTACCGCAACGACGACAAGCGTGTTAAACGATTGCGAATCGGCAAAAGTCGGCGCGATAGAAGCGGTGGGCACGGTTGAACTTTCTACTGAAAACGTCGTGCAAGGTTCGCACTCGGTAAAAGTCACGACGACAAAGGCCTGGGCACCGTTGCTCATCTATTTAAAGAAAGACGGCGTACCCCTCACCCGTGAACAGTTAACGCAACTCGACCATATCGAAATCACCGTTTACAACGCAAACACCGCCGGCATGAATTTCTATTTCTATAACCATAATTTAGGCTGGGCATACGGTGGCGGAAAATCCACAACGCTTCAAATTAGCGGAGCTGATTTCTTGGCGCAAGTAGACGGCGGAAACAAAGGAACTGATTTCGACCCGTACGATTATAACTTAGGATATGCGCACTTCCAAATCCCCGACGCTGGCACAATTTATATCGACAACGTCGTCGGCATTTTCAAAGAGGAAGACACGAACGCAACCAATTCCATGCTTAATAATTGTGACGTGGAATGGATTCGCACCAACGGTAGCACCGCTTTGGACGCGACCTTAAAAACGGAGGGCAATAGCTCTACGAGAGTCACCATAAACGACACAAACGGCGGATACGTCTGCGTTAAGCTTATGAACGACGGCGAAGCAATTACTACTGAACAGCTGTTATCTTTCGATTATCTGTGTTTAGATATAAACAACCTTGGTTCAAAAACGTGTCAGCTGTATTTGTATAATACTTTGGCAACGGAGCTCGCCCCTGGTTGGAACAAAGTTGCCATACCCATGTCTACGATAAAGGCGCAAATCGAGGAAAGCAACCTTGATTTCGAAAACTCGCTTGGGGCTTCAAACGTGCAACAATTTAACGACGGTTGGTTCTATTTCGCGCTATACGAAGATTGTTCTCTTCTTTTCGATAACGTACGCGGTATGTCCGAAGCCGATTTATACGACGGGCAAGAAGAGTTCGGTAAATCCCGTTATTCTGCCGTTAGCAAAAACGATTATTCCTTTATTCAATACGGTGCAACAGCCGTCAATACGTTGACTTCTGCACAAGCCTTGGCAAAAGGCTTGCCTACGGGGTATAGCGATAACGTTATTGAGGTAGTAAACGAAAACACGACGGGAAAAGGCGTCTTGCTCGATTTCTCGGCGTTAAAAATCCCTACCGCCACCGTGGAATCAATCACCTTCCGCGTTTATTATCCCGACGACGCCTCTAGCAATTCTTATCCCAGTATTCGCATCCATAGAACGGACGAGTCTGGCGATTGGGTAGTGAATTACGCGGGCAAAGCCAATGCGGGAAAGTGGTTCGATTTTACGTTGAGCGTAGACGGCACGAACTTTAACGGTAGCCATAACTTCTCGCACTTATCTGCAAACGGGTATTTGGATAAGTTTGAATTTGGTATTCGTACGGGCAATTCCGCCCCTATCTATATCGATAGCATTTCCTTGAATTTAACCACCGACGTAAACGATACGGACGTGCCCATGATTTCTTACGGCGGGGAAAAGACGTTATATTACCTTGCACAAGCAGGCAACGCCTTCACCCTTCAAGCAACGGCACACGATAGAACGGAGGGCGCGCTTACCGTGCAATATATTTGGAGCGACCCTAACGCCGTCAAAGCAGACGGTTCGTTGAACGTTGGTACGTATACGCTTACTTTAAAAGCGCAAGATTCTTCGAAAAACGAGAGCTCGCTTACCTTAACGGTCATTGCAGTAGCCCCCGAAACGGACAAACCCGTTATCACTCTGCCCGTCAAAACGATTACGTTGACGGCGGGGACGAAACCGCAACTTATCCCCACTATCACCGACGCAAGCCCCGTCACCGTCACCAAAATCTGGTCTAACGGCGCGTTGAGCCACGCAGGCAATTTACAAGTAGGAACGCACACCTGTACGATTACGGCAACCGACCTTTCGGGAAATTCCGCAACGGAAACGATTACCGTTATCGTCACGGCAAACGATAGCTTTGATAACGTCTTCGAGGACGGAACGCAACACGATTTTTCAAGCGATTGGCAAACGGATAAAAACAAGCATTGGAAACAATGCTCCTGTGGCGCAATCGACCTTGAAGCGGAGCATTTAGACGCCAATAACGACAATAAGTGCGATACCTGCGCTTATCTCCTCTCCAACGAAAACGAAAATCCCGTTGAGCCCGAAACTCCTGGTGGCGAAAATCCCGTTGAACCCGAAACTCCTGGTGGCGACAATCCCGTTGAGCCCGAAACTCCTGGTGGCGAAAATCCCGTTGAGCCCGAAGCCCCTGGCGGTGGGAACGAAGGCGGTGAAAACAGCGAGCCCGAAGAAGAGCCCGTCAACCCTACCCCTGAAAAGAAAGGCTGTCGTTCCTCTATCAGCGGATTGGGCGTTGTCGGCGTTGCGCTTGCCACTTGCGCCATCGTAAAACGTAAAAAGAAAGATTGATTTTATATTTTTCATAAC
>SVIK01000036.1 GCA_015069525.1 Clostridiales bacterium
GGGGGATAAATTATGGATAGACAAAGACAACTTGTGGATATTCTTAATAAGTGGGCGCACGAGTATTACGTGCTCGATAATCCCACCGTGTCGGATAAGGAATACGACGCCTTATACGACGAATTGCGTGCGCTTGAAACGCAAACGGGCGTGGTGTATCCCGACAGCCCGACGAGGCGGGTGGGCGGAGAACCGATTAAAGGTTTTGAAAAACATACCCATATTGCACGCCTTTTTAGCCTTGATAAATCGGTGTCAAAAGAAGAGCTTTTGGCGTTTACTACGCGCGTGGAAAAGGTGGCGGGCAAGCCTGTTGATTATACCGTAGAATATAAGTTTGACGGGCTTACCGTGTGCTTAACCTACGATAAGGGGGCGTTTGTGCGTGCTACGACGCGTGGAAACGGCGTTTACGGCGAGGACGTGACGGCACAGGTTTTGACGATTAAATCGTTCCCCTTGAAAATAGAGTACCAAGGGACGTTAGAAGTGCGCGGAGAAGCGGTTATCCGTCTTTCCGTGTTAGACGAATATAACAAAACGGCGAGCGAACCACTCAAAAACGCACGAAACGCCGTGGCGGGGGCTATACGAAACTTAGACCCGAAAATTACGCAGGCTCGTCGTCCCGATATCTATTTTTACGACGTGAATTACACCTCGGACGGGGCGGAAATGTCGCAGACGAAGGCGCACGATTTCCTTGTGAAAGAAGGGTTCAAGGTGTTCCCGCATTTTCGCGTTTGTCATAACGCCGACGAGGTGTTAGACGCTATAAAAGAGATAGAAGAAAAACGCCGTGAAATCGACGTATTGACGGACGGCGCGGTGATTAAAGTGGACGATAGCGAGCTCCGCGCGGAAATGGGGTTCACCGATAAGTTCCCGCGCTGGGCTATGGCGTTTAAGTTTGAGGCGGAAGAGGTGACTACCCTTTTAAAGGACGTGATTTGGCAGGTGGGTAGAACGGGAAAACTTACGCCACTTGCCCTTTTAGAGCCCGTGGAGCTGGCGGGAGCTACCGTATCGAGAGCAACCTTGAATAACTACGGCGACATTGTGAGAAAGAACGTGAAAATCGGTTCTCGCGTGCTCGTTCGCCGTTCCAACGAGGTTATCCCCGAAATTTTGGGAACGACGGAGCATTATGAACATAGCAAAGAAATTCTTCCCCCCAAGACGTGTCCCGTTTGCGGGGCAATCGTGAACGAGGTGGGGGCGCATTTGTTCTGCACCAATAAGCTTTGCAAGGATAGATTGGTTGCGAAATTGGACCATTTTGCAAGCAAGAACGCTATGAATATCGAGGGCTTTTCCGAAAGTACCGCGCAGGTGCTCGTGGAAAAGAAAGGCGTGAAGAATTTTTCCGATTTGTACAAGCTGACGGCGGAAGATTTTGCCGATTTGGAAGGGTTCAAGGATAAGAAAATCAACAATCTTTTAAGCGAAATTGAAAAGAGCAAAACGCCTGCTTTGGACGCGTTTATCTACGCTATCGGCGTGGAGGGCGTAGGCAGAGTCGCGGGGAAAGATTTGGCTAATTATTGCAAGAGCGTGGAAAGGTTGCTTTCGCTGACGGAAGAGGAATTGGTTGGGCTTGATAACGTAGGCGAAATTACGGCAAAGGCGATTGTCGCGTATTTCCAAGACGAGGATACGAAAGAAGAGCTTGCTAAATTGAAAGAAGTCGGGGTTATGCCCGTATATGAAGAGAAGAAAACGGAGGGCGTGTTTGCGGGGCAATCGGTTGTTTTGACGGGTACGCTTTCGGGATATAAGCGGAGCGAAGCACAAAAGCTGATTGAAAACTTGGGCGGAGTTTGTCAATCGTCCGTGACGGCGAAAACGACGCTGGTTTTGGCGGGCGAAGAGGCTGGAAGTAAGCTGGATAAGGCGAAAAAGCTGGGGATAAAGATTATCGACGAGGCAGAATTTAAGAAGATGATTGAAGAATAAAAAAGGGGCGTAGAAGCCCCTTTTTACATGAGAAAACGCCTACAAGAACGTAGGCGTTTTTATATTTCTTTTCTGCCGATAAGATAATCGATGGATACGTCGAAATAATCGGCTATTATCCACAGTAAATTCAAATCAGGCTCGACTTTTCCTTGCTCTAAATAGGAAATCCGTCTTTGCGTAGTATTAAAAACTTTGGCAAGCTGTTCTTGTGTGGCACAAATTTCTTGCCGTAGACTTTTTAGTCTTTCCGCAAATTCAATTTTTTTCATATGTTCCCCCGAAAATAGAAGATTTTATTTCTATAACTTTTCAAATCTTCTCACTTAAAAATATAGACAAAAATAGTCTAAAATAGTTGACATAGACAAAAAATGTCTATATAATTGTATTGCTTCTATATGATTGTTGTTTGTTAGAAATGCAGGGTAGGATTAAATATTGATAGAGGATGAAAGGAAAATGAAAAATTCAATAAAATGCCAAAAAATTTTTTTAAACAGGCATGCGTTTGTCATATTTATTGTGATATAATCAGGACATCCAGATGAAAAGGAGAACTGTTTTATGAGAATGTTTTGGAAAATTTTAGGTATGAAAAACGTTTATACAGCTCAGGCTGTAAAATGGGTTATTGACAAAAAAGACGGGAAACGCTATGATGTAGGGGAAGGAAAATTGTTTTTAAAAAAAGATTATCCTAAAAATCTTTTAGAAAGTATTGAGAATTATTATAAAGGTGAGCCCCGATACAATTTTTATTATGGTGTAGCATTTAATAATCCGCCTGACCGTATAGAAAGGAAAGGTATATTTGGGGCTACTCGGCGTGTATATACTAAGGTTCATCCTCGAGAGTTGGAAACAGAATATCTTAATTTTTTCGGGCTTTGGAAAATAGAAGGGCTGGATTTATACACAGACAAAGCTGCGACTTATATTCGAGATAAAATTACGGGCAAAGAATATAAACGTGGCGAGCGAGTGTTGTTTTTTAAAGAGGATATGAGCCCATTTCCTTTGGCTGAACATACGGATAGATACGAATATATTTATGAAGGTGGATTTGTATCGGAGCCTTTAACGACGAAAGAGTATTTACGAGAATTCCACGCTTCACTATTGCTTGGAAGAAAATAAGGGGGATATTATGTATAAAATTATTTCGATTGATATTAAACAAGTATTTGCGGATGACGATAAAAAACGCGGAGTGCAAAAATACGCGGAAATATTGCAAATGTTTCCTAATGTGAACGTGAAAACGGATAAGGTTTTTCAAAAGAAATTTAATGGTTTTTATCGTGTTCGTAGAAATGCTGATTGGCAAAAAGTATATTATTCCATTATGGAAAAAAGTAAAGGAAAAGATGTGGCTTTTGCAGACGTGCTTTGGGAAATATATAACGCAACAGGTAGGGTAGAAGCGTCTTTTGCAAGTAAATTGGTACATACGTTAAATAACGATATGCCGATATGGGATAAGTTTGTGTTGCAAAATTTAGACAAAAAAATGCCGATTTTACAGGGGGAAAAGAAACTCTTAAAAGCGATTGAAATATACGACGAAATTATTGCTTGGTATAAAGAAGCCTTATTACAAAAGGAGGTTCAAAAAAAGATTTTGGAGTTTGATGCTGTATTTCCGCAATATTCTTGGTTTAGCAATACAAAAAAAATTGATTTTTTATTATGGCAAAATCGGTAGATACGCTACGACGATAGATTGTTGAAATCACTTTTATTACCCTCGCGCGCGTGGATAGCATGCGCGCGAGGTATTTTTTTATTAAAAAAATAGAAAAAGAGGGAAAAGAAAGGGCAATACCACTTGTCAATTCCCTTTTTTTTTGCTATAATGATATAACCTATGATAATGGGTTAGTATTGGCGAAAGAGGATAATGCGTATGTGGAGTATGACCGGCTACGGAAAAGGAACGTTCGAGGAAGAGGGCGTAGAACTTACTTGCGAAATGAAAACGGTGAACAACCGCTATTTGGACGTGACCGTGAAAGCGCCGAGAATTTTCTCTGCTTACGAGGAAATTATCCGCACGAAAGTGCGCGAAAAAATGACTCGCGGTCACGTAGATTTATTTATCTCTTTCAAAGATAAACGCGAAAAAGACACCGCGCTTACTATCGATATGGCGGTGGCAAGCTCTTACGTTGCCGCGGCAAAGCAAATGAAAGAGGCTTTCCCCGATTTGATGGACGATATTACCCTTTCCTCCGTGCTCCGTTATCCCGACGTATTAAAACAAGACGACGTGCAAACGCTGGACGAAACGCTAATCAACGCGCTCTATTCTGCGTTGGAACAAGCGCTTGAAAATCTCAACGCAATGCGACTTATCGAAGGGGAGAAGTTGCAGGCGGATATGCTTGCGAGGGTGGATACGATTGAAACGCTCGTGGGGCAAATAGAAAAGCGTGCGCCCAAAATTGCGCAAGAACACAAAGACAAGATTTTTGCGCGCGTGCAGGAGTATTTGAACGGCGCAAATATCGACGAGGGGAGAATTCTTACCGAAGTCGCCGTGTTTGCCGATAAGAGCAATATTGACGAAGAACTCACCCGATTGCACTCGCACGTCGCACAGTTTAGAGAGATTTGTAAAGAGGGCGTCGTGGGAAGAAAACTTGACTTTTTGGTACAAGAGTTTAACCGCGAGGCAAATACCACTTGTTCGAAAAGCAACGACGTGGAAATCACGAAGCTGGGCTTGGCGCTGAAAAACGAGATTGAAAAAATCCGCGAACAAGTGCAAAATATCGAATAAGGCGGAAGGGCAAATGCAACAAGGAAAATTGATTGTAGTGAGCGGTCCGTCAGGGGTTGGAAAAGGCACGATTGTCAAAACGATTGTTAAGCGTAGAGAGGACGTCGTGGAATCGGTGTCCTGCACGACGCGCGCGCCGAGAGTGGGCGAAGTGCACGGTAGAGAGTATTTCTTTTTAAGCAAAGAAGAATTTGCCCGCCGTATAGACGAGGACGATTTCTTGGAATATGACGAGCACTTCGGGAATTTTTACGGTACGCCCAAGTCGTTCGTGAAAGAAATGCTGAAAGAAAAACACGTAATTTTGGAAATTGACGTGGTGGGGGCGCTCAACGCCAAAAAGGCGTTCCCTGAAAGCGTGCTCGTAATGATTCTACCACCGAGTATAGACGAGCTTTTCCGTCGATTGACGGGGCGTGGCACGGAAACGTTAGAGGAAGTTAAAAACCGTATAGAGAGAATTGAATACGAGTTGGCACAAAAAGAAAAATACGATTACGTACTTATCAACGACGATTTGGAAAAGGCGATTGAGGAATTTTCCGCTATCATTGATAACGGCGTATCGAAAAAATAAAAAGGTAAATTAAAAGGAGAGAAAAATATGATTAACGAACCTTCTGTAGACGTAATGATTAGAAAGCTTGGTACGGAGGAAGAACCTATCAGCCGTTATGCGCTTTGCACGGTTGCGGCAAAACGCGCACGCCAAATCATCGAAACGCAAAAGAACGCAGGTATTACCGATTCGATGGGTAAGGACAAGGAATTGCTTTCCGCGTGCAAGGATATTGCGGACGGTAAAGTAGTTATTGCGAAAGACTAATAAAAATTGCCCTGCGAAAGGTGGGGCAATTTTTTAGTGAAGTTTTGACTGGCGTCAAAGTGAAGTTGCTACGTAGTGAAGTTTCGGCTACGCCGAAGTGAAGTTGCAACCAGAGGTTGCAGTTATGGCAGTTATTTATAGGAGCCTTTACTTTTTGTCCGCCTGCGGACAAAAATCCCACTTGCCGATAGGCATACTTCACTTGATTTATCAAACTTCGCTTTTGCCCAAAGGGGAAAAAGTTCACTTCATCAAGAGGTTAAAAACGTATGATAGCGGAAGTCATCGTCGATATCGCGACGAGTGAAACGGACAGAATATTCGATTACCTCTGCGACGAGGATACCATCGTTGGCAGTCGTGTTCGCGCGCCGTTCGGTGGGAAAATCGTCACCGGATTCGTTATGCGTTTGAAAGAAAAATCCGATTTCCCCGTAGAAAAATTAAAAAAGATTTTGCCGACCGTGGACGAATTGCCCGCGTTGAATAGCGAGTGTCTTTTCCTTGCGGAAAAACTGACCGCGCGCTACCGCGTGCCCAAAGCGTTGACGCTTCGCTTATTTTTGCCGACGGAAATGCGGACGGGGAAGGTACGGCAATTGTTGAAAAATTACGCGCAGTTGACGGTGGATATTGCGGAGATGAAGCTTTCCAAAACGGCGAAAAACCAATGGGGCGTCGCGCAGTATTTATCGCAAAACGGCAAAAGCGATTGCGCGTATTTGAATAACGTATTCCCCGGCGGGGTAAGCGGGCTGGAAAAAAAGGGCTACGTAAAAATTACGAAAGAACAGCTTTTGCGCGACCCGTATAAAACCGTCGAAGGGGAGAACGTACAACGCGTTTTGACGGACGACCAACAGCGCGCCGTGCAAACGATAAACACCGACGAACGCACCGTACAGCTTTTACACGGCGTCACGGGGAGCGGAAAAACGGAAATTTATTTGACTTTGATTGCGGAGTGTTTGAAGGAGGGGAAAAGTTCGATTTTCCTCGTGCCTGAAATATCGTTGACACCACAAATGCTCTCCCAACTTCGTGCGCGCTTTGGCAAGAACGCGGCTATTTTGCACAGCGGACTTTCCGCGGGCGAGCGTTTTGACGAGTGGTGGCGACTTCGCACGGGCGAAGCGAAAATTGCTATCGGCGCGAGAAGCGCTATCTTTGCGCCCATGGAAAATATCGGCGTCATTATTATCGACGAGGAACACGATTCCAGCTATTCAAGCGAGTCTGCGCCCCGTTATAATACGTTTGACGTGGCGCTACTTCGCGCGAAGAGAAACCGTTGCAAATTGGTGCTTGGGAGTGCGACGCCTTCGGTAGAAACGTATAAAAAAGCAAAGGACGGGGAATTTTCGCTGATTCGTTTGGAAAAGCGGATTAACCGTCGGCCGTTGCCCGAAATTATCATTTCCGATATGCGAAGAGAGGTGCGCAGGGGGAATAATTCTTCCTTTTCAGGCGCGCTAAAAGAAGAACTTGAAAAATGTTTATCGACGGGCAAACAGGCGATTTTATTCTTGAATAGAAGGGGCTATTCCCAAACGGTGATTTGCAAGGAGTGCGGGTACGTGGCAAAATGCGAACATTGCGACGTGTCGCTTACCTATCACAAGGACGAGGACGCGCTCAAATGCCATTATTGCGGGATGCGTTATTCCATGCTGTCCGCTTGTCCCGATTGCGGGGGGCGAAAGCTTACGTATGCGGGCACGGGTACGCAACGCATCGTGGCGGAATTGCAAAAACTCTATCCCACCGCGCGCATTTTGCGTATGGATAACGATACGACGAGTGGGAAAGAGGGGCATTACAAAATCTTGAAGGCGTTTGCGGAAAAGCGGGCGGATATCCTCGTGGGGACGCAGATGATTGCCAAGGGACACGATTTCCCGTCCGTCACGCTCGTGGGGATTTTGGACGCGGATATGAGCTTGCATTTCTCCGATTACAGAAGCGGGGAAAGGACGTTTCAGCTGTTGACGCAGGTGGCTGGTAGAAGCGGTAGAGCGGAAGAAAAAGGGAAGGTCGTTTTGCAAACTTTCGACCCTGAAAACGAGGTGCTTAGATACGCGACGACCTACGATTACGAAGGGTTTTATAAAAACGAAGTGTCTCTTCGCTCGGCGATGGCGTTCCCGCCCTTTTCCAAAATCGTAAGGGTGCTCGTCACGGGCGAGGAAGATAGGAAGACGGTGGAGGCGCTAAAAGAAGTGTATTTCGCTTTGGAGAAGTTATACACGGATAATCCTGAAAAATTCCTCTTTTTCAATAAGATGCGCGCCCCGATAAAACGCATACAAAATAAGCATAGATATCAAGTGCTGATGAGGCTCTGTGATACGAGCGTATTGCCTGAGATTTACGAGGCGTGCGCGGAGGCGAGGACGAAAGACGTGCTCGTAAGCGTGGAAGAAAATCCCGTTAATTTAAGTTAGGCAGAGCGACGATAAGCGAGTTTTTCCGTTTTGCATGGTCGTTTAGGCGTGCGGTTTGGAAGGACGGCTGAAACCAAATAAGGAGAGAGATAATATGGCAATTAGAGAAGTGGTGCAGGTAGGCGAGGAAGTATTGCGTAGAAAATGCGTGCCTGTGGAGAATTTCGACGAGAAGCTTTGGAAACTTTTGGACGATATGAAGGATACGGTAAAAAAAGAAGAGGGAGCAGGGCTTGCGGCTCCGCAAATCGGGGTGGACCTTCGCGTATGCGTGGTGGACGTCGAGGACGTGGGGTATTTCGAATTCGTAAATCCCGTAATTCTTTTGCAAAAGGGGGAAAGAGCGGATTGGGAAGGCTGTCTTTCCGTGCGTGGAAAGCAGGGCGTTGTCAACCGTCCTACCCGTCTTACCCTTGCTTATCAAGACAGATTTGGACAAAAGCATATTTTGAAAGCTAAGGATTTCTTCGCGCGTGCGATTTGCCACGAAACCGACCATTTGGACGGCGTTTTGTACATCGATAAAGCAACGAGAATAGAGAGTGTATAAGATATGAAAATTCTTTTTGCAGGTACGCCTGAATTTGCGGTGTTGCCTTTGGAAAATATAATCAAAAACGGTTTCGACGTCGTGGGCGTCGTCACTCAAGCGGATAAACCGCAAGGACGGAAGGGCGTGTTGACGCCTCCTCCCGTCAAGGTTTTCGCGCTCGAAAAAGGGATACCCGTTTTCCAGCCTGCAAAAATTAAAGAGGAAATTTCCGCGTTAAAAGCATTTGGGGCGGATATAATGGTCACCTGCGCATACGGACAAATTTTGACGCAAGAGGTGCTTGATTGCTTCCCCAAAGGGGTGTGGAATATCCACGCGGGGCTTTTGCCCTTTTACCGTGGCGCGTCGCCTATTCAAAGCTGTATTATAAACGGCGAAAGAGAAACGGGCGTGTCCATTATGCAAACGGAATTGGGGCTTGATTGCGGGGATATTTTGTGCGTAAAAAAGACGGAGATTTTAGAAAGCGAAACGTACGGACAGCTTTCTGAAAGGCTTTCCGCTATCGGTGCGGAATTGATTGTGGAAGGTTTGAAAATGCTTGAAAAGGGCGAATATACGCTCGAAAAACAAGCAAGCGACGGAGTGAACGTCGTGCGAAAAATCAACAAAGAGCAGGGGAAAATCGATTTTAGCAAAAGCGCGAAAGAGATTGTCGATTTGGTGCGTGGCATGAACCCTGCGCCCATTGCGTACATGCAATCGGGAGAGGTGAAAATAAACGTATACTTGGCGGAGAAAGCGACGCTTACCGACGAGGAGCAAGCGGTTTGGGCAAGCGCGGTTTGCGGAGAGGTGATTTCCGATAAGGTGAAAAGAGGGCTTTTGATTAAATGCGCCGACGGGGCGGTAAAGCTATTGCAAGCGCAAGCTTCGGGCGGAAAAGTGATGAGCGGAAGTGATTTGCTTAACGGGAGAAAGGTGCAAAAGGGACAGGTGTTTTCATGCTGAGCAACCCCGTTTACGACCCCTTTCAAATTTTAACGAAAATTTATCAAGGCGGAGCGCACTTGAAACAGGCGATAGCGGATACGTATATCGAGGAGCAGTATCGCGCTCGCACGGTAAAAATCGTGTACGGCGTATTGGAAAACGACGCATTTTTGGAATTTTGTATCCGTTGTTATGCGGAGAAAGCGCCTAAACCCGTGGTGCGGATTTTATTAAAGATTTCCTTATATATGCTTTTGTTTATGGACAAAAAGCGGTATATGGTGACCGATTGTGCCGTTAGCCTTTGTAAAAAGTTGGGCAAAAGCGGGGTGAGCGGATTTATCAACGCGTTTCTTCGTCGGTTTGACGATAAAACGGTGCAAGAGAAACTCCCCAAAGGGGATAAGGGGAAAGCGATACTCTACTCCTATCCCGAATACGCGTACGAGTGGTTGAAAAAGGAGTACGGCGAGAGAGCGGAAGCGATAGCGAAAGCACGCTCCGCAGGGGTGTCCGTGCGCTTTGAGAAAGGTGCGGAAAAATACGCGCATAAAGAACCTATCTCTACGCCGTTTACGGAAAAATACGGGCATTATATCTTTGAAAATTTCGTGCGGGACGAGGGGTTTGACGAGGGAGAATACACCTTTCAATCGATAGGTAGTATCGCTATTTGCGATTGCGTTGCGCCTTGCGAAAATTTATTGGACGCTTGCTCTGCGCCTGGCGGAAAAGCGGTGCTACTCGCTAAAAAATGTGCGCACGTGACGGCGTTTGAATTGCACGAACATAGGGTAAATTTGATAGGGCAATACAAAGCGCGTATGGGCGTGGAAAACGTGACGGAAAGGCAAAAGGATAGTGCCCTTTTCGACGGGGAGTACGAGGAAAAATTCGACGGCGTTTTATGCGACGTGCCCTGTTCGGGGTTGGGGACGGTGAGTGAAAACCCCGATATTAAAATTTTTAGAAAAAAAGAGGACTTTGACGCGCTTGCAAAATCGCAGGGGGAAATCCTTGCTACTTGCAGTAGATACGTGAAAAAAGGCGGGGCGTTGTACTATTCCACCTGTTCGATTTTAGAGAGGGAAAACGATAAAATCGTGGAAGAGTTTTTGAAAACGCACGGCGATTACGAGGTGGAGAAAATAGACAGCCCGCTTTGCCACGATAAGAAAAAATACGGATTGCAATTTTTGCCCGATACGGCGTTTGGCGCAGGGTTTTACGTTTGCAAAATGGTTAGGAAATCGTAATGAAAAAGATTTTACAAGATTTGAATTTTGCGCAAACGGAGGCGCTCGTCCTGTCGCTTGGGGAAAAGAAATTTCGTGCGAAACAGCTGTTTGAAGGGCTTACGCAAGGAAAGGCGATTACGGAAATCTCCTCCCTTTCCAAGGATTTTAAGGCAAGGCTTTGCGAGGAATACGAGGATAAGCCCGTAAAAATTAAAGAGCGCTTCTTTTCTGCGGACGGTACGGAAAAGTATTTATTCGAGCTTGCGGACGGCAACCTTATCGAAGGGGTGCTTATGAAATATAAGTACGGCTATACACAATGCGTTTCTACACAGGTGGGGTGCCGTATGGGTTGCAAGTTTTGCGCGTCTACTTTGGGAGGACTCGTGCGGGATTTGACAGCGGGGGAAATTCTTTCCCAAATTCTTGTCGTAAACGCACTCCATAAAGAGGACGTACAAGGAAGCGGGGCGCAGGCGCGTGCCGTCACCAACGTCGTTTTGATGGGGAGTGGAGAACCGCTGGATAACTACGACGAAACGTTGCAGTTTTTACGGAACGTGACGGCGGAGGAAGGGCTTTGCATTAGCGCGAGAAATATCTCCCTTTCCACGTGCGGAATCGTGCCGAAGATGTACAAGCTGGCAGACGAGGGAATTCCCTTAAATTTGACCGTTTCTTTGCACGCTACGGACGATGAAACGAGGGCGAGAACAATGCCCGTCGCCAAGGCGTACAAAATAGCGGAAATATTAAAAGCGTGCGATTATTATTTCCAAAAAACGGGCAGAAGATATTATTTTGAATACACCCTTATCGAGGGAGAAAACTGTGATGAAACGCATGCGGAGGCGCTTATAAAGCTTCTTAAAGGGAAGCCTTGTCACGTCAATTTAATTCGCTTAAACGAAGTGAAAGAAAGGAAGTTAAAGGCGCTTGACGATAAGAGTGCGTACCGATTTTTGGGGCGCTTGGAAAAGGGCGGGCTTTCCGCGACGTTGCGCCGTCAAATCGGCGTGGATATCGGTGGGGCTTGCGGTCAGCTTCGGGCAAGCTATTTAGAGGAATAAAGCAGGCTGTTTTGGCTATGCATGGTAGAATACAGCAAAAAGAAGAATAAAGGAGTTCGATTATGAAAAAAATTCAAATATCACCGTCTATTTTGTCGGCGGATTTTTCCAAATTGGGGGAAGAGGTGGTAGAGCTTGAAAAATGCGGAGCAAACCTTATCCATTGCGACGTGATGGACGGCGTGTTCGTTAATAATATTACCTTCGGGTTGAAAATGGTGGCGGATTTGCGAAAAATTACCGATTTGCCTCTCGATTGCCATTTGATGATTGTGCATCCTGAAAAATACGTGGAACGCTTTGCAAAGGCGGGGGCGGATATTATTACCGTGCATTACGAGGCGTGTCAAGATAATTTGAAAGAGGTGCTTGCGCTTATCAAATCGGCAGGGGCAAAATGCGGGGCGGTTATCAATCCCGATACGCCCGTGGAAAAGATAGCGGACGTTATCCCTATGTGCGATATGGTGCTTGTCATGAGCGTATTCCCTGGGTTTGCAGGACAAAAGTTTATTCCCGAAGCACTTGATAAACTCCGTCAAGTGAAAGCGATTGTGGAGAAATGCGGAAAGGATATCGATATCGAAATCGACGGCGGTGTGACGGAAGAGAACGTGGAAGAAATTAAAAGGGCTGGGGCGAACGTTGTCGTTGCGGGAAATACTATCTTCAAGGCGCAAGATAAAACGGCGTGCATAGCAAAATTAAAAGCATAAGCAAAAAAGCGGTAGGATTTACCGCTTTTTTCATTTCTCAACAATGAAAATTTTGTGAAAGTACTTGTCGCCTACCGAAAAGCCTGAACAAGGCGGTGAGAGTGATAAGACGGAATCGAAGGGCTGTGGCAGTACGCTTGCTTGTTTGCCAATGCTTGCGATTTGCATGGGCACCGTTGCGATGGTGAGAAAGAGAAAGGAATAATTTCCTTTTGGGAAAGAAAAACCGAGCGGATAAGGGCGTCACTCTTAGGGATTTAAATTGAATAATTTATAAAACTCGACTTTTCCAAGTCGAGTTTTCTTTTGCCCACGTAAAACAGATTGAATTAAAGTTAATTTTATGTTATAATAAAGTCATCGATAAATAAGAATTTGACGGAGATAACTATGGCAAGTAGTAAAGAATATTTAGATTTCGTATTGGAGCAATGCAGTGGCTTGTCTGCCCGTGATATGATGGGCG
>SVIK01000037.1 GCA_015069525.1 Clostridiales bacterium
TCGCTCGTCACACGTTCCGCCGCCGAACCAGAAAGTCCGTAGCCGAAGTTTGCATTCATCGCCTCGCGGTATTCCGCAAGCGTCACTTTCTTTTCCTCGAATACGAGTTTTTTAATCGCAAGCAAGCCGTCGGTGTTGTTGGCAATACCAAACCCTTGCGGTCCCGTGAAATTATAAATTGCGCCACCCTCTTGCAACGATTTACCACGCGCGATACAATCGTCTACCATACACGATTGGAAGGGAAGCGGACAACGGGTTGCGTGTGCCGCGTCGATTGCGTTGTTCGCATTTACAAGCAATTTGATAAAGTAGCTTTGTTGCGTTTTATAGGCGTTGTACACCTCTTCAAACGTCTTCATTTCCGCTACGTCGCCCGTATCAGGCCCGATTTTTACGCCCTTATCCATGCCGTTGGAGAAAACGAGCTCCATAGGACGGCACATATTGAAGAACGCCGCGTCGTGCCAACCGTCCGTTTTACCGCCCTTTTGCGGTTCTACGCAACCGATGATACAGTAATCTCTTGCGTCCTCCAAGGAAAGCCCTCTCGCCATAATAGCGGGAATCATTACTTCGTCGTTATAGTACGCAGGCAAGCCCGTACCAAGCCTCGTCAACGCCGCCGCCTTTAAAAGCAACGATTGAGGCGAGCCGTTCCATACACGGATGGAAATGGAAGGCTGAGGAAGGGGCACGTGCATAGCCGCTTCCAAGCACATATACGACAAATCGTTCGTCGCGTCCATGCCGTGGATATTTTGCCCACCGACAATCAGGTTTTGGAACATACCATAGCCCGCAAAACCGTCCGCAGAAACTGCGTCGCGTACCTTATTGATGTCGTTCAATTTTACCCAGATACAATCGATAAGCTCTTGCGCTTGCTCAATCGTAATCTTTCCTTCGTCAATATCCTTTTTGTAGTAAGGATACATATATTGGTCGAATCTACCAGGGGAAATGGAGTGTCCGCTCGATTCCACCTGCAAAAGCATTTGCACGAACCAGAACGATTGACATGCTTCGTGGAAGCTCGTCGCGGGGAATTCGGGCACTCTTGCACAGTTTGCGGAAATCTTTTCAAGTTCCGCTTTTCTCGTAGCGTCCTTTTCCTTTTTCGCCATTTCTCGTGCGAGCGCGGAATATCTTCTTGCGTAGTGGATAACCGCGTCACAGCTTTCAATTACGGCTTTAAGGAAATTGCTTCTTTGTACGTAATCGCCGTCCGATACGTCCAGTTTATCAAGCGCCGATTGCGCCTCCGCCATAATACCGCGGTAGCCCTTTTTCAATACTTTATCGTATTGCACGTTTACGTGCCCAATACCGTTATAGAAATAGTTGCCAGGCGTGAAAATGCCGTGTACCGTGAACGCCTCGTACGCTTCGGGCGCCATGTTTTCCTTCGCCAAATCGCTACACGTCTTGCCCTTCCAATACGGGTACGCCTTGCGCAAATCGTCCTTCGTCTTTTCGCTGATATAGAACGGGTCAGCCGAACGAGTTTCCACCGTGTCGAATTCCGCTTCTAACCACTCGTAGGAATATTCGGGGAATACCTGACAACCGCGAGGCGCAACCGTGGGTGCACCGACGATAAGCTCGTTATCGCGGATAACGATAGGCAAATTCTCCAAAATATGCGCAAACGCCGCGCTACGGCGACGGATAATCGGGAGCGATTCCGTCTGCTTATAACTCTCGGTGACGAGAATACCTCTTGCCGATTCAATCTCTGGCATCTTGGCATACAACGCGTCTACGAGTTTATCTATTCTTGCGCTTTTTTCTATTACGAATTTAATATTTTCCATATACTTTCCACCTTACTGATAGCTATGCTATCAAAAATATGTTAAAGTTGATTCCAAAGTTCTTCGTGGGGCGCTGCGATAATCGAGCTTGCCGAAAGTTGCCCCGATTGTTTTGCGTAATTCGCGCCTGCTTCGACGGCAGCCGTCACGTCGCCTACCTCGCCCGTGATTAAGAATACGCCTTTACCGCCCATACCACGGGATACGCGCAAATCGAAAATTTCTACGCGCGCCGTCTTCACTGCAATATCCGCCGCCTTGATGGTCGTTGCAGCAGAGAACGTTTCCACCAAACCAAGCGAGCCTTTTTTCTCACTCTTTTGCGTACCGAAAAGGGCAGTAATTACTTGTTCGTCAATTCTACCCATTACGGAAGAATCGATAACGTAATCGCCGAATTTTTCCAAAACGTGCTCCACCGAAGCGGTGACGTTGGAAATAGAACCCGTCAAAATAATTTCGTATTTCCCAGGACAAGCGGGATGCGCGGAAACCATTTCTATCCCAGCACTTTTAAGCGCCGAGTCCGTTGCTTCCACCCCTTTGGGTACACTCTTTAATTCGATAACACCGATTGACTTAAACATTATTCACTATCCTTTTCAATAATTATTTTCACACCGTCGATAACGGTCACTTTGCCCGAAATAGAAGCAAATTGTGGCAACGAAAGTCCGTCTGCGCTTTCGGCAATTTTATCGCCCTTAGCCACTACGTCCCCGTCCTTTACAATCGCTACGCTCGGTGCGCCGATATGCTGACGAAGATAAATTTCCACCGTGGGATATTCTTTTTGCTCCCCAACGTACTTCGCCACTTTGTCGTATTTTGCTACGCCTAAAATACTTTGCCAACGCTCGGAAGGAACCATGCGCCACTCTCTTTCCGGCGCAACCACGCTCTCCTCTTTCCCCACGTAGCGGAGCTTGTTTTTACCGAGCAACGCCTTGTATTCGTTGATAACTGCTTTGGGGGAAATGCCTTGACAGCAAGCGAGCGATTCGCAGATACCGCACCCGCAACAAAGGGAAGCGGAAAGTACCATTTGAGGCAAAACCGTCGCCGCGCCTTTTGCCGTACGCACCATTTTGTGCGGTTCTAACGGATACCCAAGCAAATGGCGAGGACACATATCCGTACAACGGGTACATTGACAGCACGCCGTTTCCGCACGCGCTATCGACATTGCGCCGTTGATGAATTTTGATTTGATTGCCTCGCACGAATCGGGCAAAATCAAAAGCCCTTTCGTCGTCTTGGTAATCACCGCCGTTTCCACGTCGATAACCTTTCCCATCGAAGGTCCGCCATCCAAAACGGTATGCCCTTCGGGTACGGTTATGTTATTCTTTTCAAACAATGCCCAAACGGGTGTCCCCACAGGCACTTTCACAACGATTGCTTCGGGTACGTTCCCGCCAATCGTCACCCACTTTTCCGTAAGTGGCGCACTCTTTTTCACCGCCATAGCTACGTTATACATCGTTTCTACGTTGTACACGATAACGCCTGCAGTAATAGGCAGGTTGCCCGCCTTAACCACACGTCCCGTCGCCTGATAAATCATAGCGATTTCGTCGCCCATAGGATATACGTCGGGCAACGTCTTTAACGTGATTTTGTCTGCAAGACGCTTTCCGTCTTCCATGCGCAAACGCTTTGCCGTGTGTTCTTTCACGCAAAGCAAGGCGCGAGGAATATTTGCATATTCCAGCACCGATTGTATACCTGCCAAAACCATTGGCAGTTCTTTATGTAAAAGCACGTAATCGGTATACAGGAGCGGTTCACACTCCGCGCCGTTGATAACAAGCGTATCCGCCCCGTCCGCAAGCTTTGCGTACGAGGGGAAGCCTGCCCCACCGGCACCGACTATTCCTGCTTCTTTCATAATTTCTTTCAAATTCATAATACAGCCTATATCACACCTACGCACGCCTACGCCTGCGTATCTATTTGCTTATATTTTTTCTCCACCTTTCCGCCTTCCCGTCCACGACAACCTTACGTCATCGCGCCAATGAGAGATAGAAAGATTTGGCAGTGGCGACACGCCACTAGTCGACGATACCGACGATTACTGCATCGCAAGGTGCGTTGGTATTGTGCAACGCAAGTCTTGCCGAGCTCCCCGTCGTCACGAGTACCGTTTCCCCGATACCAGCGCCAACGCTGTCGACCGCAATCAAAAATTTCCCCGTCAATACGTTGTTTTCGATGATTTCCACTTCCATGAACTTCGACCCGACGAGCGCTTCTTGTTTTCTGGTGGAAACAACGTTTCCTCTAATAATACCCTTTAACACTTTATTACTCCTTAACGACCTTTACTTTAAACCCGTTGCCAATTCCTGCGGCGTTTGCGTCGTCCGTATCCACGTGCATTTCCAAACGGAAATCGGGATGTACGCGCACTTGCACGTCGTACCATCTCGTACGACGCTTACCTTCTACGTCCACCGTCACCGTTTCGCCGTCCTTTACGTTAAACTTAACGCCGTCGCTAGGCGACATGTGGATATGTCTATTGGCAATAATACACCCTTCTTTCAGCTGTACTACGCCTTTCGGCCCGATAATCGTCACCCCAGCCGAACCAGCAATATTACCAGATTCTCTTACGGGCGGTTTCACTTTCAGTACGTAGGAATCCGTCATAGAAATCTCCACCTGCGAATTTTTACGGAGCGGACCTAATACACGCACGCCTTCGATAGGACGCATCGCAGGCCCGATAAGCGTCAAAGTTTCCTTGCACGCATATTGTCCAGGTTGCGACAAATCTTTAAGTGGCGTAAGCTCGTACCCAGCGCCAAAAAGCGTTTCCAAATCCGCCTTGTTTAAGTGAATATGTCTATTGGATACGCCAACGGGCACTTCGTTCGCAGACAAACCGCTCGACGTTTCTACGCCGTTCATATCTGCAAGCACTTTTTTAACCATTTCCGCAATTTTTGCACTCGAAATTTCCATAATAACCTTCCGTCAATTTTCGTAATTTTTTCGTTATTTTCTCTCTTATCGTTTGCACAAACAAACTTTTGCACAGTTTCGGGGAACTCCCCGATTTTTGGGTAGAATACCCCTATTTTAGGGCAAAATACCCCTTTTTTTGCGTAAAATATCCCTATAATCGATGTTTTTACGCTTTTTTTCCGCTGTTAAGCGTTTGAAAAACCCCCACAGTACCCACCCGTTTTTACCGCGTGGATACTGTGGATTCCGATGCTAAATAAAACCTTATTTAATAGCGGGAAGAAGTTTTTCAACGTCTGCGTGCGGTCTAGGAATTACGTGCGTAGCGATAACTTCGCCAAGAGCCGTAGCTGCTGCGCTACCAGCTTCAACAGCTGCTTTAACAGCGCCAACGTCGCCACGAACCATAACGCTTACCAAACCGCTACCGATTTTTTCGCTACCGATAAGTACAACGTTTGCTGCCTTTACCATAGCATCTGCTGCTTCGATTGCTGCTACGAGACCTCTCGTTTCAACCATACCCAATGCTTCCATTTTTAAATCCTCCTAAGATTTTTTAATTTTTTTCTTTTTTTATTTTAAAACTGTCAAAGTTTTAATTTTTCGTTTAACCCGTCGTCAAAAAACGCATAACGTCGGGGTGCGGACGTGCAATCACTTCACACACTTTTACGTTTCCTACCTCTGCCGCCGCGGCTGCGCCTGCTTGAAGCGCCGCCGTGCAAGCCGATACTTCGCCTTCAACGACAACCGTCACCAGTCGACCGCCAAGACGCTTTTCTACGTGAATAAGTTTTACGTCCGCTGCCTTTACCATTGCGTCAAGCCCGGTGATTGCCGCCACCATCGCTTGCACTTCGAGCAACGCTATTGCTTTCATAAAAACTTTCTCCTTCACTTACAAATAATTGAAAATTTACGATAATTATTTGATAGCGGGAAGAAGCTTTTCAACGTCTGCGTGAGGTCTAGGAATTACGTGCGTAGCGATAACTTCGCCAAGAGCCGTAGCTGCTGCGCTACCAGCTTCAACAGCTGCCTTAACAGCGCCAACGTCGCCACGAACCATAACGCTTACCAAACCGCTACCGATTTTTTCGCTACCGATAAGTACAACGTTTGCAGCCTTTACCATAGCATCTGCTGCTTCAATTGCTGCTACCAAACCTCTCGTTTCAACCATACCCAATGCTTCCATCATTTTAATAATTCTCCTTGAATTTTATTTTTATTTTTTTATTTTTATCTTAATTTGTCTTTGCCGAGTGCATTCAAACGGGCGAACCATTCGATATCCTCGCTTTGTCTTGCAATTACCTTATGGGTAATATACAAACCTCTTTTTTCGGCTTCCATCTTGCCAGCCTGTACGGACGCTTCTACCGCAGCCGCGCTCCCTTCGACTTTAATAGCCATAACCAAGGGCACGCGCGCGGAGTCCCCCGCCGCAGGCTTGTTTTTGTCGATTGCCACCACTTCTACGTCGGCAGCTTTCGCCATTTTATCGGCAACTACGATAGCGGTAGCGAAGCCGAAGACTTCTATCATACCAAGTGCCATGTGTTTATTTCTCCTTATTTAGCAACGTAGCAAATCTTGATACCCTTTTGCGCAACGTTCGTTTCCATGGCTTCGTTAAGCTGGTCGAGAGGATACTCGTGCGTAATCAAATCGCATACGGGAATCTTCATTTCTCTTGCTTGACGAAGGAACGCCATCGTCGTAGGATAATCGTCTGCGCTGTAATCCCAAGAACCAACGAGGTTGATTTCTTTATTACACATTGCAAAGTGGGGATTTACGGCATATTCACCGTTGTTTACGAAGAAGCCCATTTCGCAAAGTCCACCACCGCGACGGATATATTCGTAAATATCCTTTGCCGCAGCAGGCGCACCCGTGCATTGGAACGCAAAGTCCGCACCGACGCCGTTTGCTACGCTCTTCACGTATTTAACTCTTTCTTCAAGAGTGGTCATTTCGCGGAAGTTTACAATCGTTTTTACACCAAGCTTTTTCGCCATTTCCAAACGCATCGGCGTACCGTCGATTGCGATGATGTGGTTGATACCAGCAGCGCGAAGCACGCTAATCATAACCAAGCCTACGGGACCAAGCCCTTGAATAAGTACCTTCGAATTGAAGTTGATGAGCCCCGTCGTTTGCGCTCTCTTTAATGCGTGTACACATACGCAAGCGAGTTCGAGAATCATTCTTTCCTTCAAATCCAAATCGTTTACTACGAAATACGTAGAACCTTTACCGCGGATAAGCAAATATTCCGAGAACCAACCGGTGAAAGGGTTTGCATTGCTGTGCGGAATCAACCCGAACACGCCTTGCTTGTCGCAAAGGTTGGTGTTTGCAGGATGATTACGGCAAACGTGGCATTCCCCACAGCTGATAACGCTGGTGACGAGCTTATCGCCTACTTTGATAGGCTTGCCCGACGTATCCGCCTTGATGTTTTTACCGAGGTATACGATTTCACCCGTACCCTCGTGGCCGAGCGTGACGGGGATAATCCCGAACGGGTCAGCTTTCCATTCGTGTACGTCCGTACCGCATACACCGCAACCTTCTACCTTTACAAGGATATCGTCGTCGGTGAGTGCAGGGATAGGGAATTCTTTTACTTCGATTTTCTTTTGTGCCGTGAGCATCGCTACCTTCGCCGTCTTGGGAATTTTGCCTGCACAGCCACAAGAAGAGCTCTTCACGCCACCCATTTCGCCAAGGATTTTACGAACGATACTCTCAACTTGAGAAGATGTAATATCCATAATTTTTTCTCCTTTTACCTATTAAATAATGCGGAAACTTTCGCTGAGTACACAACGACGGAATCTCGTGAAGCTACGTGCGCTGGTCAAGCCTTCGCCCGTAGGCCCTGCGATGGTAAACGTCGTGTGTCCTTCGCCACCGAAACCGATACCTGCATACGAGGGCGCGTTCTTTACGAAAATCGTCGTTTCCACCGCGCGAGCAAATCTCGTCAAGTGGTCGATATTCTTAGAGTGCATGTGCGCCGTATGTCTATTGCCGTGTTCTGCCTTTACCGCCCAATCGATTGCTTGGTCGATATCGTTTACGCGTACAATCGGCAGGATAGGCATCATCAATTCGTGTTGTACGAAGGGATGGTCGAAGCCCGTTTCACAAATGATACAACGGACGTCTCCGCCTACTTTTACACCGATTTTTTCAAGCAAGACTGCCGCGTCACGACCAACGCAATCACGACTAACCGTCTTTTTCACGATGCCCGTTTTCGGGTTCTTGCTGTCTACGAGTACGATATTTGCAAGCTTGCCTGCTTGTTCGGGCGTAATCATGTACGCGCCGTTATTTTGCATTTCGGAAATGAGTTGGTCTGCGATATTCTTAAACGCAAATACTTCTTTTTCCGCGATACAAGGCAAGTTGTTGTCGAACGTACAACCGTCGATAATATCTTTCGCCGCTTTGCGGATATCCGCCGTATCGTCTACGATAACGGGAGGATTGCCCGCGCCTGCGCCGATTGCTTTCTTTCCGCTCGAAAGCACGCTTCTTACAACCCCAGGTCCGCCCGTACATACGAGCAAACGGATGTTGGGGTGTTTATACATAATTTGAGCCGTGTCCAACGTGGGTTTTACAACCGAAGCAACGAGGACGTTAGGTCCGCCCGCCGCCGTACTTGCACGGTTGATTAAATCCACGGCATAGTTGGACGTTGCGATTGCGTTTGGGTGCGGGTTGAATACAACGCCGTTGCCTGCCGCAATCATACCGATACTATTACAGATTACCGTTTCCGAAGGGTTGGTGCTGGGGGTAATGCTACCCACAACGCCAAACGGCGCCATTTCCGTGAGCGTAAGACCGTAGTCCCCTGTTTTCACTTGTGCAACGATATCCGCCGTGCCGGGCGTTTTATCAGCAACGAGGATATGTTTTGCCGTCTTGTGTTCTACACGGCCCATCTTCGTTTCCGCAACGCCGAGCTTCGCCATAATCGGAGCTTCTTTACGGCATAATTCACGAACTTTTGCGATAACTTTTTCTCTTTCTTCGAGGGACATTGCACGGATTGCTTTATAGCCCGCCGTTGCCGCGTCGATAGCATCGTTCATGTCCGCGTAAATACCGATAAGTTTGCGACCGTTATATTGCGTCGAATCCCAATCGTTTCTTACGGTGGAAACCGCGCCACCGAGGTTGTTAATCACTTGCGCGATAACTTGCTCGATTTGGGCTTCCGTCCAATTGATTGCCATAGCTTTTTCTCCTTTTCAGTCTTATGAGTTTCTTTGGCGAATTCCGCCAAAATCACGCTCGCTTATTTGCCGAGTGCAGCAAGAACTTTCTTCGTGATTGTTTCAACGAGTTCCGCATTAGCACCGCAACCGCAGGATTCTTCTTCGCATTCGATACCAGGGTGACGGCCGGGCAAATTCATCTTCTTTCTCAAATCCATGAGCTTTTTAAGTTGGTCGCAGGAGATTTCGTGTACTGCGCCAAGGTCCATAGCGTGCTTGCAGATAACCGCGTTGAATTCAACTTCTTCCATTACGAAGAACGCTTTCGTGAGGTTGCAACCAACCGTCAAAGCGCCGTGGTTGCGGAGCAAGAACGCGTCGTGGTTTTGAAGGTACGGGTCAAGCGAATCGGGAATTTCCATCGTGGAAGGCGTACCGTAATCGCAGGTAGGAACAGCGCCGATGGTCAAAACTGCTTCGGGAAGCACGTATTGGTCAAGGTCGATATCCGCAACGGTGAACGCCGTAGCAACGGGAGGGTGTGCGTGCACAACAGCCGTAACGTCGGGACGTTCGCGATACACTCTCATGTGCATCTTGATTTCGGACGAAGGGTTAAGTTTACCTTCAAGTTTCTTACCGTCTTTGTCCACTTTGATAATCATGTCGGGCGTCAAGGACGCTTTGGAAACACCCGTGGGGGTGCAGTAGAATTCGTTGTCGTTAATCTTTACGGAAATATTACCGTCGTTTGCAGCAACGAAACCTTTTTGCCAAAGCTTTAAGCCAACTTCGCAAATTTCTTTCTTAATCTCGAATGGGGATTTCATATTAGTTCTCCTTTTTTATATATATTTTTTTATTTTGCCAAATTTTGTGTGTCAAGAGCAATCATATACTCTTCATTCGTAGGGATAACGAACGTTTTTACCTTCGCTCCCTTTGCGCTGATGTCTACGTCTACGCCTCTATCGCAGTTCCTATTGACGTCTTTGTCAATCGCGATACCAAGCCAATCCATACCTTCGCAAACGCTTTCTCTCATCGCCCTATCGTTTTCACCGATACCTGCGGTAAATACAACTGCGTCTACGCCGTTCATTTCCGCGATATACGAACCGATAATTTTCTTGATGTTATGTACCAAGATATCAAGTGCGAGCTTTGCACGGGCATTGCCTTGTTCTGCCGCGGCGGAAACGTCTCTGCAATCGCTGGAAATTCCGGATACGCCAAGCAAACCCGATTTATTGTTGAGAAGTTTTTCCACTTCTTCCGCGCTCATGCCCTTCTTTTTCATGATATACATAGGCACGGTGGGGTCAAGCGCACCGCTTCTCGTACCCATAGGCACACCGTCTTGGGGGGTAAAGCCCATCGACGTATCAATCGCCTTGCCGTTTACCGTCGCCGTTATGGACGAGCCGTTTCCAAGGTGGCAAGTGATGATTTTCGCATCTTTCTTCCCAAGCATTTCCGCAGCCTTTGCCGCAACGTATCTATGCGACGTACCGTGGAAACCGTAGCGACGAATTTTGTATTCTTCGTACAATTCGTAAGGGATAGGATAGATGTACGCGTCTTCCTTCATATTAGAATAATAGGAAGTATCGAAAACGCCCACGTGTTTAATGTCGGGCATAACCTCTTTGCAAGCTTTGAACCCGCTGATTGCAGGAGGACCGTGCAAGGGGTTGAGTTCTACAATGCTTTCCAAATACGCAATTTCGTCCGCACCAAGGACAGCCGACGCGCGGAGCTTTTCACCGCCGTGCGCAAATCTGTGTCCTACCGCCGAAATTTCTTTAACGCTACCAATCACGCCGAGTTTTTCATCGGTGAGAAGCCCAAGCACGCATTCAATCGCCGCTTTATGGTCGGGGAAATTTGCCGAAGCCTTATAATCTTCTTTGCCGGGGCACTTGTGCGTGACTACGCCGTCAATGCCGATTCTTTCACAGTTGCCCTTTGCAATCGCCGTGTTCGTATCCATGTCGAACAATTGGTATTTTAACGAAGAGCTACCTGCATTTACAACCAATATCTTCACAGCTTAACCTCTCTTTGCAATTACTTCTTTTTCGAATTTTTCTATTTCGTCCCACCAATCTTCCTTCAAGCCTTGACGAGCAAGATATTCGTTCCAAACGTCTACGAAAGGAAGATATTTTACTCTTTCATGCATATAGAATACTTTGGTGTAATTGCCTTCGTCTTGCAATTTCTTCATTTCCGCATACGGTTGCAAAATTGCGGAAAGGAGCGCCTTTTGCATGGAGCGAACACCCGTCACCCAAGCGCACAAACGGTTGATAGAAGCGTCGAAGTAGTCGAGCGCTACGATAACCTTATCGTCCGCGTCGTTGCGGATAATTTCTTTGGAAAGTTCTTTAAGTTCGTCGTCCACTACGATTACGTGGTCGCTATCCCATCTAACGGGGCGGGATACGTGGAGTTGTACTTTATCATAGAACGCAAGCATGGAAGGAATCTTATCGGAAACCACTTCCGTCGGGTGATAATGTCCCGTATCGAGCAAACAGCAAATACCGCGCGTTGCCGCATAGTTTTGATAGAATTCGTTGCTACCTACCGTATAGCTTTCTACGCCGATACCGAACACCTTGCTTTCTACTGCGGGGATAACCCATTCTTTATCGTATCCTTCAAGCACTTCGTCAAGCGATTTTTTCAATCTAAGACGAGGGCCAAGTCTATCCGCGGGGATATCCTTCGTACCGTCGGGTACCCAAAGGTTTACACAGCAAGGGCTACCCATTGCTTTACCGATTTCAGCCGCAATCTTCATACAAGCTTTACCGTGGTTCACCCAGAACTTTCTCACGTTTTCGTCGGGAGAGGAAAGGGATAAGCCGTCTTTCATCATGGGATGAGAGAACCAAGTCGGGTTGAAGTCTACCCCTTCAAGTCCCGTTTCTTTCGCCCATTTTACCCAAGGTTCGAAATGCTTATATTCGTAAGCGTCTCTATCCACCTTGCCCTTGTCTTCGCCAAGGAGCGCGTAGCAAGCGTGTACGTTTACTCTCTTTTTACCAGGCATCAATTTGAAAGCCGTCGTAAGGTCTGCAAAGAGTTCTTCGGGCGTTCTTGCTCTACCGGGATAATTACCCGTCGTTTGAATACCACCGGAAAGGGAATCGCTACCGTCGAAACCGATAACGTCGTCGCCTTGCCAGCAATGTACGCTTACGGAGAGTTTGGAAAGTCTTTCCATCGCCGCTTCCGTATCAACGCCGAACTCGGCATAAATCTTTTTTGCTTCTTCGTATCTGGACATATATATCTCCTTCAATTAAATATTTTTTATTTTTCAGCGTTTCCGCTTATACTTCTTCAATATCAAACGAGTTTTTGATAATCTCTCTACCCGCTTTTACGTCGGCGATATCGCCAAGCCCTACCATTTGAATCATCAAATTGCCGATTGCCGTGCCTTCCGCAGGCCCCGTGATAATCTTTTTGCCCGTATGCTCTTTCGTCAATTGGTTGAGAAGCTTATTCTTGCTCCCCCCGCCGATGATGTTCAAGGTTTCATACGTTTCGCCCGTCACCGCCTCCAAATCTTTCAGCGATTGGTCGTAGCATTTTGCAAGATTTTTATAAATTACGTACGCCATTTCACCAACGGAGAGCTCTCTTCCCACCGCCGTATTGATTGCGGTAATCATGCTCTTGGGGGCGAAAAAGGCTTGGTCGTTTACGTTGATTTCAATATCTACGGGATTTTCCTTTGCCATTTGCGCAAGCTCTGCAAAGCTGTACTTATCGTCCAACTCATGGCGGACTTGTTGAATCATCCAAAGCCCCATGATATTGATTTGGAA
>SVIK01000038.1 GCA_015069525.1 Clostridiales bacterium
CTAGTCCTGCACTTGTGCAAGCTCCTGCCCAAGATTTGATTGACAATACGAATGCTATTGCTTCGGGTGATATTCCTGCTTATTATGGTACATGGTCTTACGCTTCTACGGGGGATTGGTTGGCGTTGTATTTCGGTAAAACGGCTAAGCATTTTTGGGTGTTCGAGTGTACGAACGGTACGGTAAAAGTGACGCCCATCTATGGACCGACCAACTTTAACTATGCACATTGGTATTTAAATTACAACCAAACGACGGCGATGACGGTGACGACAAGGGATACTGACACAGGCGTTGATGTGGCGGTAGACCTTACGGTATGGGGGTGCACGAACGCAAATGGCGCAAGTATTTACGATGTAGGAACGCAAGCCTTTACAACAAGCATAAGCTATACTTCGACAAATGTGAATTTACACGGGGACTATGCACTTTCCGTAGGCGTGCACGCCAATATGGAGCAAGGACAATACGTGGATTTCTCTTGGATGTCGGTATATGCTCCTGGCGCTGAAATCAAGCCTGAAAACTCTGCGACGGGTTTATACGCGCAAGATATGCGCGGGGCTTGGCTGAGCATGCATGGAAACGTCGGTATCAATATATACATGGCGCTTGCACCTCGTATTTGGGATAAAGCAGACGGCGCACAAGTAGACTTCTATATTCAAGACGTCGAAATGCCGATTTATTCGGAATTCGTAGCCGATTTGCAAACGGAAACGTACGACGGTACGCTTTGCCACATAATTTCTTGCGGGTTGCCTCCTAAGGATTACGATAAGCCGATGCGCGTTATCTTGGTGTTGGACGAAGAAACGAGATATATCGTGCACGATTACGAAGAGGGCGCTATCGTTGCAAAACAAATTGATGCCTATAAAAACTTCTATGCGGAAGGTAAAATAGACGAGGTCACGTACGATGCTGTCGTTGCGCTCGAAGATTATTGTCACGCATCGAGGGAATATTTCAATTATGAGGATTCGGGCTACGTGGACACGATGACGATGGAAGCCCCCGAAGTTGCCTTGGATGCGGTTTTGTCGAACGATAATAAGGTGGCAACGACGTTCTGGACGACGAATAATGGGGAAGTCGCACTTTTGGACGGCTTAAAACCGAGTGATTTTGCATACAACAGCGTATCCCTCTTATTGAAGACGGAAACGGTATTCCGTTTATATATCAAAACGACGAATATATCGAAATACAACGTTGTCGTGGATTACGATATCACGGACAACGAAAGTATGTTGGATTATTTCTATGAAGATAGAAATAAAGGCGCCGTTGTAAAAACTTGGACGCGCGCTGAGGAATCGGATTTGTATTACGTAGAAATAACGGGTATCCCTGCAAGCGACTTCGATAAGAAATTCGCCATTACGGTAGAAGACACGGAAACCTTTAATAAATGTACGTACGTATGCAACGTATATTCGTATATGCGCACGATGTTTAGAAGAGATAATCCCAACGACGTATATCAAACGCAAATAAATACCCTTCTTCGGTATATGTACGTATACCATATGAAAGCCGTTGCCTACAATAGCGTACACGCAAAGGGGGATGCTTAACGATGAAAAAGTTGTATGAAGCGTTGGCAATCGAAGTTCTTCGCTATGACGACGACGTTTATATGGATATATTCTACTCCGTCGGTACTGACGAAGACGAGCTTCCCGGTATCGGGGACGACTTCTTCGAATAAGGGGAGGGACTACTATGAAAAAGCTGTTAATGGCAGTTATGGCAATCGTATTGTCGTTTGGCGCGCTTTCCATAGCCTCTTGCGGTAAGGACAATGGCGAACTGAATCCGCCTAAAAACGAACAGGTGCAAGGGGGGAATCCCAACGAAGGTGAAACGCCCAACGAGGGCGAAAATCCCAATGAGGGCGAAACGCCCAATGAGGGCGAAAATCCCAACGAGGGCGAAAACCCCAACGAAGGTGAAAATCCCAACGAAGGTGAAAATCCCAACGAAGGGGAAAACCCCAACGAAGGTGAAACGCCCAACGAAGGTGAAACGCCCGAAGAGGAAAAAGACCCGATATATACGGGAAAACCTGGCGAACTGCCTATATTGCCCATGTAAAAGACAAAAAATAAACCCCGTTGCGTTTCAACGCAACGGGGTTTTTCGTTTAATTTTCTTTTTTCTTTTTGGCTTGACTTTCGTAGTGGCTAGGGCTTATGCCGAAGAATTTTTTAAAGCTACGGCTAAATACGTAAATGGAGGAATAGTTAAGATGTTCCGCGATTTTCGTAATAGACATTTCGCCTTCTTTCAATAAACGTTCTGCAAGGAGCAACTTGCGCTCCGAATAATATTGGTAAATAGATTTTCCCGATTTCAGTTTGAATATGCGGGAGATGTATACGTAATTGTAATGCAGGGCGTCTGCAATTTCCGTCAAATTGTGGATAGACGTCAAATGCTCGTCAATGTAATGGATAATTTTATAGAAAAGATTTTGTTCTTCAAAGCCTTTGGGGGAAGAATATTTTTTTTGAGGCAAAGCCTGATACGTTTGCCAAATATTGATGCAAAACGTTTTGGCGAGCAACTCCAATTTCAAATCGGAAAATTTCGCAGTATCTTGTATACAGGATAAAAGTGCAATAAACGCATTTGCCCACGTGGGGGAATTGTGCACGCGAAGATTGGCGGGAAGAGAAAGAATGTTGGGCGAATAGAGTATTTCCGTCTTAAACATCGAAGAAGAGAGGAAATTGAGCGATATAAAATAATAGCGCAACGGTTCTTTCTCGTCAGAAACGATTTTATGCTGTTCGTGCGGGAGCGAAAGGAAGAGGTCGTTTTTTTCTACGGCGATAGGAGTATCGTTGCAATAGATTTTACCTTTTCCGGACACGATAAAAGTCAATTCGAAGAAATCCATATGCGTATGCGTTTTACAAACGGCATTTTCGTCGCAATAAATTTCCCCCAATTGATACAAAATCAATTCGCCGACAACCTTCGGGTCGAAAAAAAAATTGAAATCATTTAAAAATTTGTTTTCGGTGGTGTCCAAATTTTTCATTTTTCGCTCTTTGAGTGTATTTTTGTCTATTGTATCATAAAAAATTGAATTTTGGGATAGAGAAAGAGATTTGAGTTAAAATAAGCCAAATAAAATAAAAAAAATAGTCAAAAAGACAATGGTTTGAGTGGGTGAGGTTAAATTATGTTAAATAAAAAGTCGATTATTGCTATTCCCAAAACATAATATAAATATTATAATGTATAATAAGTAAAAATTTATTTACGAAAACAGGTGGTAAAAATATGAAAAGGAGAACAATCAAATCCATTTTGGTAATGTTGCTGGCATGCTTGATGCTGTTTTTTGTCGGCTCGTGTTCCACGGCGAACGTAGAAATCGGCAGAGACGGTTCGGGTACGGCAACGATTACCATAGCAAAAGGCGAAGGCATTTCGGAAAACACGATTCGTGACGAAATGCGCGACATGTTCGAGCTTGTCGGTATTGCTTCCGACGGGGACGAGCACCGTTTAAAAATGGAATCCTTGGTGGAAGCTGAGAATTGCTACATCGTTGAGATTTCTTTCAAGCGTATTCAATACGTAAAGGGCATTGGTTCGTTTGGGTATCAAGACGCATCCGATTACTTGGAAGATAACAACGCCACGAACGGATTAAAGAATTGGGGTAAAGGCGAATACGGTACTTTCCAATCGTATACGGATACCATTTACACGTTCAAGAAGAACAGCGATTTAGCGTTTGACCCCGTGCACGTTGAAACGGGCGCGAAAGTGCTTATCAACCCGACGGAAACGCAACGTGAAAAAGGTGCAAAAGGCTTTTTGGACAAGGACGGGCTTTTATCCGAACACAAGCGTGGCAAGATGTTCACCTTCTTTATGGCGGATATTGAAGGGTTGGAAAGCGTGACTTTCTCCTTCAAGGGCGACGTAATTGCGTACGGTGGACAAAACGTAGAAGTGGTGGATGATTCCACGATTAAAGTGACGCCTACGTCCATCACCGCAAACGTAAAGGGCTTGGACGAAAACGGCAATCCCTTTATTGAGAATAGGGACGTACAATGCTTCGTCGGTTGCGTATACGTAGCGTTGGAATTCAACCCCGTATTGCTTTGGGGGTTGATTATCGGTGGCTCGTTATTGCTCTTGCTCCTCGTAATTTGGATTGCAAGAGGCGGATTTAAAAAATTCCGTAAGAGCCCGAAAACGAAAGCGTTTTTCAGAAATTACGATTTGTATATCATGATGTTGCCTACCATCATTCTTTTGGGGTTGTTCATGTACGCCCCGATGAGCGGTATTATCATGGCGTTCAAAAACTATCGTATACAAGACGGCATGTTCGGGAGCGAGTGGGCGGCATACGGAGGGTTTAAGAACTTCTACGGCTTGTTCACCAATCCTGCGGTAGACTTCTGGCGTTTGGTGGGGAATACGTTTATGTTGGCGTTGCTCCGATTTATCTTCGGCTTCGTCTGCGCGGTATTCTTGGCGTTGCTTTTCAGCTACCTTAAAGATGGTAGATTTAAGAAGTGGGTACAAACGATTTCCTATTTCCCGTACTTCATTTCTTGGTTGACGATTTCTGGTATCGCGTACTTGTTCTTGGGTACGGACGGTATCCTCAACGACCTTATCACAATGTTCGGCGGAGATAAAGTGAGCTTTTATAGCGAACCGAAGTATTGGAGAACAATCCTCACGTTTACCTACATATGGAAGACGCTCGGGTATTCGACAATCGTGTACTTGGCGGCAATTACGGCAATCAACCCTGCCTTGTACGAGGCGGCGAGAATTGACGGCGCGGGACGTATGGGACAACTTTGGCATATCACGTTGCCTGGGCTTTTCCCCGTTATCGGCGTACAAATCATATTCAGTTTGGGCAACCTTGTAAAAGACGACATCGACCAAATTTACACGATGACGCAAGGCGGTGCAACGGCGCTACGAGATACGACGGAAGTACTCGGTATGGTTGTGTACAAACAGCGTGGTAATGCATCGGCGTACAGTTCCACTACGGCAATGGGGCTCATGCAAGGTTTGGCTGCGTTGATACTCGTTTCGATTAGTAATAGAATCGTTAAGAAATTGGGCGTGGACGGCGCTTATTAAGGAGGTGGAAAGATGGTAAAATCGACTAGTGAAAAAGCTTTTGATACCGGCAACGTTATTTTCATGGTTATCCTTTCGGCGTTGTTCGTTTTCCCCTTGCTTATGATTATCTGCGTATCCTTATCCTCGGCGGAGGCAATCGCCACGCACGGATACAGCTTGATTATTCGCGGATTCACGTTTAAGTGGTATAAGCATATCTTCGTAGCAGAAAATATATCTATTTTCCGCGCTTTGTTGAACTCGGTATTTATGACGGTCACCTCGACGGTCATTATGGTTATCAACGTATCCTTGTATTCGTATGCGGTCACCCGTCCCGAATTACAAGGCAGGAAATTCTTTAATTTGCTTTTGGTTATCCCGATGCTCTTTGCGGGCGGTATGATTCCGTACTACTTGATAATCAAAGGCTTGGGGCTTTTGAATAGCCAATGGGCAATTATTCTTCCCAGCGGTGTCAACGCATGGTTCATCATGCTTGCCAAAAACTTCTTCAAGAGCCTTCCCGAATCGTTTGTCGAATCGGCAAAATTGGAAGGAGCGAACAACCTGCAAGTGCTTTGCAAAATCGTCGTTCCTCTTGCTTTCCCGATTATCGCGACGATAATTCTTTACACGGCGGTGGCGGTGTGGAACGACTGGTTCCAAGCGTCCTTGTTCCTTGATAGCGCGCACAAGCAATTGTGGCCCGTGCAAGCAGTCTTGAACGAATTGAACACGACTTTGCAAACCAATCAAGGCGACCCCAACGTAAGCGCACAAGGCGTTTACTGTGCGGCGATTATCGCATCGACGTTGCCTATCGTTATCGTGTACCCCTTCTTACAAAGATTCTTTATCGGTGGGGCGCTCGTTGGCGGTGTGAAAGAATAAGGTGAATTGAAAATTAAGGAGAATTAGAAAATGAAAAATATAAAGAGAATTGCATTTGGGACGTTGGCGATGATAATGGCGTTTGGCGTCGTTGGTTGCGATAACGGAATCGATGAAAACGGAAGAGGTTATTGGGACGGCTACGATGCCGGCTATAACGCGGGCAACGACGACGGTAAGGCGACTGGCTACGACAAAGCCTATGACGAATTGTATGAAGAATTATATAACAAAGGCTACGAAGCGGGCTTTGCCGCAGGTAAAGCAGAAGGCGGTGGCGGTTCTGAAACGCCGGGCGGTGATGTAGAAGACGGCGGTATCCTTGACGGCATTACGACGCCTACCGATTATACTAAAGTGGATAACGGCACGGGTAAATTGACCATTTACCTTGACGAGAGCCAAGTATACGGTGCGTATATCGCTGGTAGCGGGGAAGCGCGTGTAGAGAAGAAGATTGAGGAAAAGTTCAAGGCGGATACGGGCTTGAATCTCGATTTGCAAATCATGTATCAAACGCACGCAAACTTCTCGGGTACGTTCGGTGCCGTTATGGCAGGTGGCGATTGGGATGCTGCGGTAAGCTACCTTGGGCAAGCAGGCTTGCAAGATACCGTACTTAACCAAGACGTCACGTTGGACTTGTCTAACTACGTGGGTGATTACTATTATTTGAGAAACGCAGTTGATAAGAAGGCGTTCAATGCGACGACGACGCTCGACAACGAAATCGTAGGCGTTCCGTCCGTGAACAAAACGAAGCTGAAATCTATCCTTATCCGTAAGGATTATATGACGAGGGTTGGTTATACGGAAAGCAAGGCGGAAGCAGACGCTTCGAACGGTACGCTTATCCATTGCAACTCCATTAACGATTTCGACGCGATGCTTCGTAAGATGAAGAAAGAAATTCCCGAATGTACGATGCCTCTTATCGGCAACTACTACGATATCGAATTCACCATTTTAGCGGGCGCTTGCGGAACGGCTGGTTATCAATACAGCGCGGTGAACTATAACGAAGACGGTAGCGTAAAAGAGGTCGTTCCTGGATGGCTTTCCCAAGGCTATCAAGATATGCTTAATTGGGAATATAAGTGGCAAAAAGAGGGTATTTGGGAAGCGGAACATAACGTAAGACCGGATACCGACCGTTTGAGCGACTACACGAACGGTAAAGGCGCAGTTTATTGCATAGACCCTACCGTGACGAACCTTATTGACATCACCAGACAGGTGAAAGCGTTTAACTCTAGTGCAGAGTTCACGATGCTCGACCCGTTGGATGCGGTAGATGCAGACGGCAATGCTATCGAAGGAAGCGGTGCGTTTGCAGAAGTTTCGAGAACGCAAGATTGCTTGGTAATCAATAAAGATTCGGCAAACGGCGAATTGATGCTCGCTTACCTCGACTGGATGTACTCGTCCGTGGAAAACTACGAACTTTGCGCATACGGTATTGAAGGCGAACATTGGGAAAAGGACGGCGACGGCGTTTATAAATATCCCGCAGGCAAAGAAAGCAGATTCGAAGCGAACCCTCCTTATTCGGGCGCGTTTGCGTTGCTCCACAACGACGAATTCGCATATAGAAGATATGCAGGCTATACCGAAGAGGAAATTTCTTGGATTGAACAAGCGGAAAACGCAAACACGATGAAGAACCCGACGGACGGTATGTTGATGTATAACATGTCTGCAACCATGGCACAAAACCTCAGCACGGCAGAAGAAATTATGTACGCCGATTGCGCTATGAAGGCATGGATTGCCACGGCGGACCCTGCCGTCACGTATCCTACGTGCGTAGCACAATATAAAGAACAAATCAACTACGGCGCAACGAAGGACGGTAAGCCTGACGCAACGAAGGACTATATCCGTTGGCTTACCAATCAATACAACTTCTATTTGTTGGCAAGAAACTAACCTAAGTAAGTTTATATAGTTGTAAGGAGAAAAAGATGAAAGCAAAGCTTAGAAACGCAGTCTTGTGTGGTGTATCAGCCCTTATGTTGGCGGTAGTACCCTTGGCAACGTCTGCGATTACTGACGTGGATAATACCGTGACGGCAAACGCCGCCACGGTGAATCACGCAGATATTCCCGAAACGCAAAACCTTGCGCACAACAAATGGGATTGGTCGTTCGACCAAACGGGTGCAGGTAAGACGACCTACAACGGCGATACGATGCGTATGTCGGAGATTTCCGTAAACGACGGCCCTTATGCGATGTATCAAACGAATAGGATGGATAATTTCAAATATTCGATGTACGCGAATATGAGTTTGAAAACCTCGGGCGACTTAGTAGGCGTTCCTTCTACTTCGACCGAGTGGGATTATTCCACGTTCTATATCTCGTTCATGGTCACGAGCGGTAGCCCGTATGCAAAATATGCAAACGCCATGACGGCGGAAACGTATCAAAATCCGTATTTCAGCATTTGTTTTGAAAGAAACTATTTAACGCAAAGATATTGTGCGGATTGTGCCGAGGGGACGAATAGAACGATTGACAGTAGTACGGGTACGTGTAAAACGTGTCACGGTACCAATTTTACAGAAGATAAGAAGATGTTGGACCTCATCCGTCTTTATAGAAACGAGGGGTGCTTTGGTGGAACCGCGGACGACCGTATCGATGTCGTAGAAAAAACGTGGTTTGAGGGCATTGAGGATTACATCGGTAAGGATTTCGACTTTGACGGGGACGTTGACGAGAAAGACGTACAAGCAAGTGACGTTGGCGTCAATTATATTGACGGCAATTACCATTGGTTTGATTTCGAAGTGCAAGACGTATCGGGCGGTATCAAAGTATCCTTCTATTACGACGGGGTTTTGATGTTCGAATACACGCAAAGCAATACGTTTGAGATGAGAAACGGCACGTCTAAAACGGTCAGATTCGACCAAACGACGGGTTGGATAGGGCTTTGGACGCACAGCTCCTTGTCTCCGCAACCTTCCTCTATAACAGATTGCTACGTCGACATTAAACAGCTTGGTATCGCGCCGATTACGGGCAGTAGCGTAGGCTCTTATTATGAAAAATGCTCCGTGCCCGATTTGCCTATCAAAGACGTATTCTATCCGTTGGAAGCGGAATATCTTAAAGGCGAGCCGGTGGAAATAAAGCTTTCCGATTTGTTTACCTATGAAGGGGATGAAGAAATCGTTTACGAATTCGTGGACGATTCTACGGGCGCTCCTCTTGGTACGCAAAGAAACGGGTATTGGTATTGGACGCCGGTTGCTGGCGATTTCGTTTCTGTAAAGGTGACGGCTACCGTGCAAAACGGCAATACCGCAAATCCTAAAAAAGCGACGAACTATCTCGATTTCTATTTGAGTGGCGAAGACGTGCAACAATTGTCTGCGCCCACCATCACGATTGATAAAACGGGTGGCGCAAGCTGGTCTACGGTAAGCAACGCAACGGGTTATATCTATAAGATTGGCGAAAACGGTACGGAAACGGAAGCAACGAAAAATTCCGCACAGTTGACGGACGGCGAAACGTTGTACGTAAAAGCAACGGGCTTTGGCTATATCGATAGCGATTGGGCGATGGCAACGTATACTGCACCTGCACTTGACGCTCCGAAAGTGACGCTCACGGGTAGAATTGCTACGTGGAAAGCGGTTGAAAATGCGGAAAACGGGTATGCGTATACGATTAACGGCGGAGAACAACAAACGACGACGGCTACGTTCGTTCGTGGCTTAAAACATGGCGAAACGTTGCGTGTAAAAGCGCTTGGCAACGGCACGACGACGCGCGATAGCGCTTGGTCGGCTGGTGTCACGTATATGGCGAGTGTCCTTCCCGCGCCTACCGTAAAAATTAAAGACGGTTTAGCGAGCTGGGAAATGGACGAAAATGCAAGTGGCTACGTATACAAGATTGGCGTAGACGGCGAAGAAAAGGAAGCGACGACTGCGTCCGTCACGCTTACGCACGGCGAAACGATTTACGTAAAAGCAATCGGCGACGGCGAAGGGTATTTGTCGAGCAACTGGTCTGCTCCTCAAACGTATAGTGAGGGTATGTTGAATACGCCCGTCGTCACGTTGAATGGAAACGTAGTAAGCTGGGAGGCTGACGAAGAGGCAAGTGGCTACGTGTATAAGATTGGTGTAAACGGCAAAGAAGAGGAAGCAACGGGGCTTTCTATTACGCTTAAACACGGTGAAACGGTAAAAGTAAAAGCGGTCGGTGAAGAAAAGGAAGACAGCTATTGGTCGGAAGCAATTACGTACGTTGCGCCCACCTTGGACGTTCCCACCGTCACGTTGAACGAAAACGTAGCAAGCTGGACGGCAGATGAAAACGCAAGTGGCTACGTATACAAAATTGGCGCAAACGGCGAGGTGAAGAACGCGACGGGTACGTCCGTCACGCTGAAAAACGGCGAAACGGTTTACGTAAAAGCGCTTGGCAACGGCGAAACGACGTTGGACAGCGCTTGGTCGAAGGCGGTTTCCTACGAAGCGAGCGCGTTAAGCGCACCCGTTGTGCAATTGAACGGAAACGTAGCGAGCTGGACGGCGGATGAAGACGCAAGTGGCTACGTATATAAAATTGGTGCAACTGGAGAAGTGAAGAACGCGACGGGTACGTCCGTCACGTTGAAAAACGGCGAAACGATTTACGTAAAAGCGCTTGGCGACGGCGAAACGACGTTGGACAGCGCTTGGTCGGGCGGTAAAAAATATGTTTACGTAAAACCTGGTGAAAACCCTGAAAATCCTGGTGAGAATCCTGAGAACCCTGGTGAAACTCCTGAAAATCCCGATGACGGCAATAAACCGTCGGTAGACCCCGAAATGGAAGGCGTTTACACGGGTAGCGGAGAAAAGAGCGGATGCGGTTCGATTGCAGGGGCATTCAGCGGGGCGATGACGATGCTTGTGGCAGGTTTGGTAGTAGCGTTAAAACGTCGTGGAGAATAAGACATGAAAAAATATATAGCAAACATAACGGCGGGGCTGATGGCGTTTACGTTATTGGCAGGATGTAATAAAGGGGATGGCACTTCCAACGCAATCCCTCCCGCAAAAGAACATACTTGTTCGTTTACGCAAGAGGTGGTGGCTCCTGAATATTTGAAGAAGGGGCCTACCTGCACTACGCCCGCTATGTATTATTATTCTTGCACTTGCGGAGAGAAGGATAAGGACTTCTTCACGATTGGCGAGGCAAGAGGGCATAGAGGCGGGACGGCAACGGCAACGCAAAAGGCGACGTGTACGGTGTGCGGACAAGAATACGGCGATTATGCGGGTGGTACGCATACGCATGCGTATACGGAAAGGGTGACGACGTCCAAATATTTGAAGAGCGAAGCTACCTGTGGCGACCCTGCCGTGTACTATTATGCCTGTGCATGTGGAGAAGTAGGCACGGATACCTTTGAATATGGTGAACCTACGGGCAAGCATACGGGTGGAACGGCAACGGCAACGCAAAAAGCGACGTGTACGGTGTGCGGACAAGAATACGGCGATTATTTGGAAGAAACGCATACGCACGCGTATACGGAAATGGTGACGACGTCGAAGTATTTGGTAAGTGAAGCTACCTGTGGCGACCCTGCCGTATACCATTATTCCTGTGCATGTGGAGAAGTAGGCACGAATACCTTTGAATACGGTGAACCTACGGGCGAGCATACGGGCGGAACGGCAACGGAAACGCAAAGGGCGACGTGTACGGTGTGCGGACAAGAATACGGAGATTTCGCAAAGCCTGAGGAACCCGAAGAACACGTTTGTGTATTCGAAATGGTAGTAGACGCGCAGTATTTGAGAAAGAAAGCAACGTGCGAATATCCGGCAAGCTATTATTTGTCCTGTACTTGTGGTGAAACGAGCCTTGAATATTTCTACAACGGGGCGAAAGAGGACCACGTAGAGTTGGTTCCTGCGACGGAATTGAGCAGGGCAATTTGCGCAGTTTGCGAAGAAGAATACGGCGATTTCCTCCCGCACGACCACGTGTACACGAAGCGAATCGTGAGTGCGGAATATTTGAAGAAAGCGGCAACGTGTGGTACGCCTGCCGAATATTGGCTTGTTTGTGCTTGTGGCGAAAAGAGCACGAGCTTATCGTATCAAGCAGGTGACCCTACGGGCAAGCACGAAGTAGGCACGCCTGCCACGACGACGAGTCAAGCGGTTTGCAAGAACTGTTTGCAACCGTACGGCGAAACGTTGTTGAGCGCGGTGACGAATATTTCTATCAGTAGCGGTTATACGCGCTACGATTTAGGTACGGCACTTTCGCGTAAAACGGAAGGGTTTGGTACGCAATTCGATACTTGTATCGTCGAACAACAAAACGGTATGAGCGAAGCGGATTGGCAGGTGCAAGTAAAGGCATTGAAGGAAATGAACTTGCAAAACGTACGTGTTCGTTTCTATCCTGAAATGTACGAACGTGGCAACGATAACAACGACCCGTACAGTTTTGATTATCAAAGCGCTAGCGTTGATTTCAATTCCTTAGAAATGCAACATTTGTATAAGCTTTTGGACGCGTTTGAAGAGAACGGGGTGAAAGTCGATTTAAGCTGGTACGGTTGCCGTACGACGTTTGCTTCGGAAGACGGCTTGATTAAAGGTAGCTGGCTTGGTGGCAAGTTGTCGGAATCGTACAACGGTCTTACCCCGAACTGGATAGTTGCGCCTTGGAAGACGTCGAATCCCAATGAAGAATTTGCCGAATCGGTTGCAGAATGCTTAGGGTATTTGTTTAACGAAAAGGGATACACCTGTATTAACGAGTACAGTATTTTCCCCGAACCGGACGGTATGTTCAATCCTGGTACGGGTAAAGCGATGAC
>SVIK01000039.1 GCA_015069525.1 Clostridiales bacterium
GTGAAAGAGATTGGGAAATATTTAAAACTGCCTATTGATTTGGTGGATAAAGTGCCCTCCGACGGGCTGAGCGGAAAGACGGACGAGGACAACCTCGGATTCACCTACGCCGTTTTGGATAAATATATCCGCACGGGTGTGATTGAGGACGAATCCGTGAAAGCAAAAATCGACAGATTGCACGTGTTGAACGAGTTTAAATTAAAGCCTATACCTTGTTTTGAATACGAGGCGGAATAATAGATAATACTTGCAAAAAAGGCGCTCCCACGAGCGCCTTTTTTTATATTCAAACCGCCCTCTTGCCTTAGCAAGAGGGCGGTTTAATTCTCTGTTTTTGATTTCTTATTTTTCTTTCGCGTGGAAGATAAGGCCGATAGTGCCTGGCCCACAATGCGAACCGATAACGGGACCGATAGACTGGATTTCAACGTCCAATTCCCCAAACTCTGCACGGAGGGACTCGGCAAAAGAGGTCGCCTCCCCTTCGTTATCCGCGTGCATAACGAACATTTTATATTTGTCAAGGTCAAGCCCCTTCGTCTTTACGTATCCACGCATTAAGTAAAGCGCCTTTTTGAAGCCCTTACCTTTATCAATATTGAGGATTTTCCCCTCTTCGTTAATATACAAAATGGGTTTTATGCCAAGCATATTTCCAAAGAATTTCTTTGCGCCCGATACTCTGCCACCACGATAAAGATACGTTAAATCGTCTACGGCAAAATATACGGCAACGTGGGGAATTAACTCGTCAAGATAGGCATCCAATTCGTCCATGGTTGCCCCTTCTTTATATTTGAGCGCCGTATAGTACACCGCAAAACCACTACCCATGCAAATCATTTTGCTGTCCTTATAACGGATTTCTCTTTCGGGATACTTTTCTTTGAGTTGCGCAATAACACGCTTCATCGCTTCGAAAGTACCGCTCATTTGATGGGAGAACGTGATATAGTAAATATCTTCGCCACGCGCCAAAACCGGCTCGAAATACTCCGTATACGCAACCTCGTTAAGCGCCGCCGTCGTGGGCGTTGCGCCAGCACGCATTTTTTCGAAAAACATCTTAAAATCGGTGTTTTCGCCCATATCGTAAAAGTATTCCTCTCCCTCTAAAATGTAGGGCATGCGGATTACGTTTAAACCGAGCTCTTTTACCTTCGTATGCCAAAGTTCACAATTGGAATCGCAAAACAATTGATACATTTTTCTTCTCCTGTTGAAATCTTTTTCTATATTAGTATATTATGAAGTTGTTAAATTATTGCATTTTTGCCTTTTCGCTATCGACGAGCGCAAAGGAAAATTCTCCGCTGACGGAAACTTCGCCTGCGTTCGTGCCGACGGCTTTGATAAAATGAAAAGGTCCTATCGAACGGATGTGCGAACAGGTGAACTCTACCGTGTCGCCCGAACGAACGGGTTTTTTGAATTTTACGTTGTTCATGCCTGCGTAAAGGGGCGTTTTTCCTACCAATTTTTCAGCCATGAGCATGCAGGAGGATTGCGCTGCCATTTCGCATAAAATTACCCCTGGAACGATAGGGAAACCAGGAAAATGGCCTTGCAAAAAGTATTCGTCCCCCCTTACCGTATATCTGCCCGTCACCGTGCCGTCTTCGTTTTTTACCGCTTCGTCTACGAGAAGCATAGGCTCTCTATGCGGTAATATGTTTTTGATTTCTTCTCTCGTCATGTCTATTCCTTATTCGCAACGGGAAGCGGCGGTTTTGAGAATTTGTTCCGCTTCCATAACGATTTCTTCTATGATTTCTTTACAGCTTTGCTCTTTCTTCACAAGCCCAGCTATTTGCCCGCAAAGGAAGGAACCGTTCTCCCAATCCCCTTCTTTTACCGCTTTTCGAAGCGCTCCCGTGCCAAATTGCGTGAGCTCTTCATCCGTGGCGTTGACGTCCTTTTCCCTTTCGGAGAAAAGCTTTGTGAACGGGTTTTTCAACGCACGCGCAGGATGTCCTATCCTTCTACCGTTGACAGACGTACTGCCATCGTTTGCCTTGATAACCTCGTCTTTATATTTTTGGTGAACGTTGCATTCGTGTGCGACCAAAAACCTCGTGCCCATTTGCACCCCTTCCGCACCGAGCATGAACGCAGCCGCCATACCTCGTCCGTCAGCAATACCGCCTGCCGCCAATACGGGAATATCTACCGCGTCTACCACTTGTGGAACGAGGGGCATCGTATGCGCTTCGCCAATGTGTCCACCCGATTCTCCCCCTTCTGCAATGATGGCGCTTGCTCCGCGTTTGGCTACCATTTTCGCCAAGGATACGGAAGCAACTACGGGAATTACCCTCGTGCCTGCATCTATCCATTTTTTGATATAAGGCAACGGATTGCCCGCGCCCGTCGTCACTACGGGGACTTTTTCTTCAATGATAACCTCCGCTACTTCTTGGACAAACGGACTCATAAGCATGACGTTTACGCCAAACGGCTTGTCGGTGAGGGAACGGAGTTTTTTAAGTTCCGCGCGAAGCTGTTCGCCGTTCATATTCATGCCGGCAACAATGCCTAAACCACCTGCGTTGGAAACCGCAGCGGCAAGCTCGGCATCCGCAACCCATGCCATACCCCCTTGAAATACGGGGTATTTTATGCCAAGCAAATCGCAAATCTTGCTCCTTATCATCTTATCCTCTCATACCTTTTTATAAACTTTATTTACTTTCTTTTCCTATAAGGAAAAGAATTTTTACTTTTCCATTATACCCTACTTAACGGGATATGTCAAGTGTTTGAACATAGTCTTTTGGTTGGGCGTTTAGGCGGACGTTTGCGATAGACGCCTGAAATGAAAATACCCCACGGAATTGCCTTCCGTGGGGTGTGCAAATTTTAGATTATTGAATGTCGTTTGCGTATACGGGGAATTTTTCGCAAAGCGCTTTTACTTCCGCTTTTACTTCTTCGAAGCAAGCTTCCTTTTCCTTGATTACGCGTGCAACGAGTTGTGCTACTTTACGGCAATCCTCTTCCTTGAAGCCACGCGACGTGACTGCGGGCGTACCGATACGAACACCGCTCGTGATGAACGGAGAGGTCGTTTCGAAAGGAATCGTGTTCTTGTTCGCCGTGATGTGCACTTCGTCGAGCATTTTTTCAAGTTCTTTACCCGTCACACCCGTTTCACGAAGGTCGAGAAGCATCAAGTGGTTATCCGTACCACCCGACACCAAGCGAACGCCGTTTTTCGTGAATTCGTCTGCCATCGCGCTCGCGTTAAGTACGATTTGATGTTGGTATGCCTTGAATTCGTCCGACAAAGCTTCTTTGAAAGCAACTGCTTTCGCTGCGATAACGTGCATCAAAGGACCGCCTTGGTTGCCAGGGAATACCGCCTTGTCGATTTGCTTTGCATACGCTTCTTTACACATGATAACGCCACCACGAGGGCCTCTAAGCGTTTTGTGCGTCGTCGTCGTCACAAAGTCTGCATAAGGAACGGGCGAAGGGTGCTCCCCTGCCACTACAAGACCTGCAATGTGCGCGATATCTACCATCATGTATGCGCCGACTTTGTCGCAAATTTCTCTAATTCTCTTGAAATCGATAACGCGGGGATATGCACTTGCACCCGATACAATCATCTTGGGTTGGCATTCCATAGCGATTCTTTCCATTTCGTCGTAATCGATTACCTCCGTTTCAGGAGAAACGCCGTACGCCACGAAATTGAAATACATACCCGACATATTTACGGGCGAACCGTGCGTCAAGTGCCCACCGTGCGAAAGGTTCATACCCATTACCGTGTCACCCGGCTTCAACATGGCAAAATATACCGCCAAGTTTGCTTGCGCACCGCTGTGCGGTTGTACGTTGCAATGGTCACAACCGAAAAGCTCTTTAATGCGGTCTCTTGCAAGGTTCTCCACTACGTCTACGTATTGGCAACCGCCGTAATAACGCTTCCCAGGCAAGCCTTCTGCGTATTTGTTCGTAAGATGCGAACCCATAGCTGCCATAACTGCGGGAGATACCATGTTTTCGCTGGCAATCAACTCGATATTCTCACGTTGACGGCAAAGTTCGTCGTTCATCGCCGAGTATACTTCGGGGTCAGCGTTTTGAATCAAAGACATATCAATCATAAAAATGCTCCTTTCTCGTTGGTAGAGATTTTTTATTCAATAAGGTTAAACATATTATACCATACTCATTTTATTTTGTCAAATGAATATATGAATAAAGATTGGCAAAAAACGAGAAAAACGCGCCGATTGGCGCGTTTTTCATAAATTACAAATTGAAATATTTTTCGTATTCTGCGGGGTTGGGAATTGCAGAAAGTTGGGCACATTCCGCACGCTTGTTCTTGATGAAATTCTTGATAAGCTCTTCGGGGAATACGCCTCCCGCCGTCAAATAGTCGTGGTCCTTTTCAAGAGCGTCGAGCGCGTCTTCCAATCTTGTAGGCAAACCTTGCAATTTCGCCTTTTCTTCTTCGGGCAAATGATACAAGTTCACGTCGTAAGGGCCCCAACCGTTTGCGTGCGGGTCAATCTTATTCTTCACACCGTCAAGACCTGCCATTAAGATTGCCGAATAACAAAAGTACGGGTTGCACGTAGCGTCGGGATTGCGAAGCTCGAATCTGCGCTTGTTGGGCGTTTTTGCATACGCAGGAATACGGATAACCGCGCTTCTATTCGACGTAGCATACCCTACCGTCACGGGCGCTTCAAAACCAGGGACAAGACGCTTGAACGAGTTCGTGCTCGGGTTAGTAAGTGCACAAAGGGAGGCGATATGCTTCAAAAGACCACCCATAAAGTAGTGCGCCGTTTCGCTTAAATGTGCATAACCGTTATCGTCGGAGAATACGGGTTTACCGTCCTTCATAAGTAGCATATGCACGTGCATACCGCTACCTGCTTCCCCATAAATGGGCTTGGGCATAAACGTAGCCGTTTTCCCATATTTGAGCGCCGTGTTATGAATAATGTACTTAATCATCATCGTCGCATCCGCCATGTGCACCACTTCACCAAGTTGCGGTTCGATTTCAAATTGTCCGCTTGCCGCTACTTCGGGGTGGTGATAATTGATTTCAATGCCTGCGTCTTTCATAAGCATACACATTTCGCTACGGCATTCGTAAGAAATATCGAACGGTTTTGCAACGTGATAGTTCTTTTGCTTGGGAACAACTACGCCAAGACCTTCGCTGGCGCTGTTCCAATACGATTGCTTCGCGTCTACAAACGCGCTGATTTCTCTACCGCTTACCTCCCAGCCTGCCGTATCGAAAAGATAGAATTCAAATTCGGGCAAAATAAACATTTCGTCCGCAACACCGCTATCTTTCATGTATTGTACAGCCGAACGGATAATGTTGCGGGGATATTGAGGCAAAGGACGATTTTCAGGCGAATCGATTATCATTGCGTTGCCCGTCATGGAAAGGGTGGGAATCGTACAGAACGGGTCAATAAGCGCCGTATCAGGGTCGGGAATAAAGACCATGTCGCTCTTTTCTACGACTGCATAACCGTAGTTGGAAGCGTCAAAGCCGATACCGCTCTTCATCGTTTCTTCCGAAAAGTTTTGTGCGGGAATCGTCACGTGACGGTATTGCCCGTTGATATCTACCATCTTGAAATCGACCATTTTAATGTCGTTTTCTTCAATCATTTTTAAAACGTCTTTTACTGTCTTGCTCATAAATTTCTCCTTTGAATATTGAATACATATTTATAATACTACAAAATGAAAAATAAATCAAGAATATTAGCAAAAAAGTATTGACTTTTTGTTAAAATCGCATATAATATAAATGCAAGTTGGTGTGTTATATGTTGGAAGTAATCAAACGTGTAGCAGCACATAAAAAATTGCGCAGATTAAAGATATAACGAGCCCAACTAAAAACGGAGCGTGACCGCTCCGTTTTTTTCTTTTTATTTCCCTTTTTCTTTGCCGAAAACAATTAGGATTATACCGTCCTTTTCTTTCTTCATTACTGTTTCCCCTTATAATTGAATATTGCTTTTATCTCAAAACTTTTACCTTTTCGCATTTTATTTCCTTAATAAGCGAAACTTTCTAATAAACGACGCCACCACTTTATCTACGGGGACTTCTTCTCCACCTAGCTTTTCAATAAGTTTTGTGCTTGCGACGTTCTCCACGCGAACTCGGTAGATAAAATGTTCGATATCCGCTCTTTCTTGAAAAAGTTTATCCGTTAAATAATGCACGGCTTTATAGCCTATTCCTTTGTGCTGATACCCCTCTTTTATATCGATTTGGATTTCAGGCGAAGTGCTTGCATAATCGCTAAAAGAGACGTACCCTATATATTTCTCTTCATCGTACAAAGAAAACGAACGGGATGCAAAATTCAATTTATCTCTTATCATTTCTATTTTTTTCTTTAATTTTTCATCCCCATTTTCCGACATATCTTTTAATAACGTTTGCAAATTTATGAAGTTATCCGCATCTTTAGTCGTTAAACGCTCAAATTCCTCTTGTGTAATTTCTTTTAAATATATTTTATCGAAAAGGGTATATTGCATTTGTACTCTCCCACACGGCCTTGCCGTGTTTTTTGTTTGATATATCTATCATATCACAATAAATATGACAAATGTATGCCTGTATTAAAAAAATTTCGGACAATTTTAATATTTTTAAGCATATTCTCGATAAAAACAGCACGACATACAAAACGTATGCCACGTGGTTTTGTTTAATAGAGTTTTTTCAATACTTTCAAAAGCGCTTTTGCCATGGAATAAAAGCCCAAATCGGTGGGGTGACAGCCGTCTACCGTTCCCTCCCCTTTCGCCTCTCTCATTAGCGTTTTTCCGTCGATAAAGTATACGTTTTTATCCCCGCTCGCAAGCGCGTTTTCGTACGTTTTTTTGATTATCTTCAAACGGTTTCTTTCCTCCGCGTTTGGATAATACGTGGGACGGGATAAGATTACTACCGGCGTCGTTGGTTGCGCCTTTCGAAACTCCTTAAACATACGCTCGTGCGAACAAGCAAGATGTTCTATCGTCGGGGCGTTATGGTCGTAATCGTACACGAATACGGACATAGGCAAACTGCAAATATATGTGGATATGCTCTCTTCCCCGCGTGCGCTACCTGAAAAGCCGAGGTTAATATAATCGGCGTTTAACGCGCGGGAAATAATGCTCTCATACGAATTCCCTGGGCGAGAAGCGCATCCGCCTTGCGTAATGGACGAGCCGTAATACACGATAGGCATCTCCTTTTTATAGGGCGTGGGCGGAGCAAGCTGTCCCCGATTGCTTATACCGATATACAATTCGTTCACGTTGCTATACAAAGGGAAATTTATCGTGATTTCACGCCATTTCTTTTCGCCGAGCTCTATCACGCTTTCATACCCTTCCTCGATAGAAAACGGTGGCAAAAACGAGCCTTTATATTTATCCTTTACGTACAAATCGAACCCTGCTGAACCGCAAAGCGTGAAATGAGGCATTTTTCCAATGCCCGACATCTTGGCGTGGATTGCGATATAGGGAGAATTCGTCTTAAAGCGCACTCTGCCCCCTGCCGTATTGCTATAAAACGCCTGCACGCCCTCGTTTACCCTTTCGGCTATTTCTTGGGGCATACGGCAAAATTTTCCGTCCGCATAGAAAATTCCGTTGATTTCAAACGGCGTTTCCCTTGCATCAATAAAACGAATATCCGTTTTTTCTATCGTGGTTTTTATTTGGAAATTTTTATCAATTTCAGAAAGGTTTTTCATAAGTTTTCCTTTTTAGAATATATGCTATTATTATAATGAAACAATAATCGTTTGTCAAGAGCGTCTAAAAGAAAAAAACTACGTTTGGCTTCCGCACGTTATCAAAACAAAAAAATAACGGACAGCCTACTGACTGTCCGTTATTTTTGTGAAAGGGCTATAAAAAAGATATTTTTCGTAAAGTGCTTACGGGATTTGAACTCAACGGATTATTCCATGATTAAATAGAGTTCGTTTTCATGTTTTTCCACAAAACAACACACAACATACCATAGAAAAAAGGGAAGCCCTCAGTATTTAGTTCTCGTGGTTAGCAAACATTATTTCTTCAATCTGTCCTCTTTTTTGTCCGAAAATTCTATTTGCCTCATCGCGTTTTTGCTCTGCAATTCGTACTGCATCAGCAATTTCTTTTTCTCTCTCGGGATCTAATCTTGGAATCGGAATGGTTGCCACGAAATTAGGGGTTATATGATCAACCACAGATGCATAAATTCCTTTTTCAAGCAAAACTTTTCCTATGTTTTCTGTGGAAAGATATGCATAAACATAGTACGGATCAATAACTGTTTCATCACAGATAACCCGTATTACGTGTTCTGAAACCATAGAGCCAGCAATGCTGTCGGTAACCATAACCACTCTGCCTGTTGAGCCAGAACGAGTTATCAATATCCAATCTTTTTCAACGAAATGCTTTGCCGCAGGAGCATAATTTCTTGGCTGATACTGCAAATCAAAAGGTCTGATTTGCAAAATTTGTGTTCCCGAATAGAACGGAACACTTTCAGCTGTGTTTTCTACATAATTCCTTTTGTGTCTACCAGGATAGAAAATACCATGTTCTACAACAAGATCGCCTAATCTTGCAATTTCTTTAACATGTTCTCCAACGGATTCTTCAATTTCTTTAGCAAGATTGTTTTTGTTTGGATCCCAATACCATGCATCAATTCTGCGCGAAGGATCATCTAATATTTGCTTCGAGTTAATTATGAAACAACTGGGGGCATGTTCAGATGAGGTTTCTTCACCTATGCTACCATTCAATTCGTAAGATTTCCATTGTCTCAATATTTCTGGTAAGTCGTTCCAAATAACGAGATTGCCTTGATCGTCTGTAAGGTTCAATCCACTGGCATCCTTTTTATAAAGTGGGTTTCCACGTCTATCGTGACCTACCGCTTCAGATACAGCCATAAATATTGGGTAACTGTCTGGTATATTTTTTACTTTTTTCAAGAAAACCAATGATGTTTTTGTTCCTGTATGCGGTTGGAAAGCTTCTCTCGGTAAATCAACAATGGCTGTAATCTGTACTTTCCTCATAAGCCACTTTCTAAATTCAACGCTCTCTTCTTGTGCACCTGAAAGATTTTGTTTCGGCAAAACAATTACCATTCGTCCGCCTTCCTCTGTGTCGGTAGGATCTTTCAAGTAGAAAATATCTCTTTCCACAAACAATTTATCTGGATCTTGCCCATCAAGCAAAACATCAGTGGGCACGCCATTGCTTAATTTATGACCAAGTTCATATTGTTCTAAAACATACTCTCGGGTATCGTCAATTTTGGTTCCGAAAGGGGGATTGGTTGTAATTACATCTACAGAACCGGGTTTTATGCGCCTTGTAAAATTAGCATTAAGCTTCTTATAGGGCTCCAGTGAATCGAAATTGTAAATATTACTTTTACCATCACCTACAATAGCCATATAGGATTTGGATATTCTATATAATAGTGGATCTATGTCACAACCGAATACATATTTATCTGCATAATCTTTTAATAAAGAATTTAGTCTATCCTTTGAAAATCCTCTTCCTTTATAAAGTTCTTCAATTTGCTTCCTTAATTTTTCGATAGCAATTGATAGAAAACCTCCAGAGCCACAAGCAGTATCCAATATTATTTCATTTTTCTTATAAGATGGAGATATAACATCCATCGCAAAGCGAACAATTTCTCTTGGTGTAAAAAACTGACCGCTTTCTCCCTTCAACGTTGACGGCAATAAAAGCTCATACGCATCTCCAAGAGCATCTGTATTGGTTTCTTCATGCATTAATGCAATACCTTGGAGTTCACTAACAATATAGGCAATCCATTCATTGTCATATTCAAGAGACTCTCCCTTAAACATGGTTCCAAAATCAGGATCTTTTAATAGTTTCGCATATAGAGTATCAATTCTTTTTCGAATTGCTTTTTTTCCATCATCAGAGTCAATTTCGGACGGCGTTGCTCGAAATTCGCACAATTCGTCAGGGCTGATCTCGTCCATGATTTTGCAGAAAAGCATTTTAATAACTTCAACTGCAATATTTTCCTCTCTCTTGATGGGGCCACTACCATATAATCTGTAATAAACACGATTAAAAAGAAGTTTTAAAGCCTTGGCTGGTTTTAAATCTTGCTTTTTATATTTTCCTATGGTTTCCTGGGTTTCTCCATAACGCGGCAATGTGGGTATTGGTATAAATTTAGTAGGATCTACTGCTAAATTTCTGTAAAGATAAAAAGGCCCTTCGCTATTTTTTTCCAAACCAGCAAACCACACACAATAGGGGGCAGTAGTAGCAGTAGCATAAGTAAATGCTTGTAAATCATATTTCTTTTTTGGAGTTTCGATCTCGATTATGATATAAGCATTTTCTTGTTTATGTATCTCGCTATTGTATACCACGATATCAACTTCTTCAGCATTACGATTAGATCCTCTTTGCAAAACAACTTCGATATCAATGTGAGATTTGGGATACCCTAAGTCATCAATCAAAATGTGTTCAAATAACTGACGATATTTTTCTTCTGGGTTGTTTTTTACTTCTTTGCCTGTAGCATAATCGTAAAACTTATTTTCAGCCATTTTCTTTCTCCTTCAAATCCTTTGCTAATATTTCAGTCAAATACTGATTAACGCTATATCCGCGTTCTTCCTTTTTTCTTTCGTGTATCAGTTCCATCATTTGCTCGTAAACTTCGGGCGGTAGTCGCAAGGGAATTGATATTTTTTGCTTCGTCGGGGTATCTGATTTATTCACAATCCCACCTCCATTTTGATATCATAATATCTTGATACTATGATATCATATATAGAAGAAATTGTCAAGCGTTTGAAACAAAAAAGTGCATAGGTTTTTCCTATGCACAGGTGAGTAGTATTCACTTGCGGGGAGTTCAAATCCTGTAAGTGTTCAATATCTTTTTCTCGTGATTATGCGAGAAAAGGGCAGGAAAACAAAAAAAGCCTTGAAAAATCAAGGCTTTTTGTGGCTATATCTTTTTTATAGCCCTTTTTTGGTTGAGGCAACGAATATCTGCCGTTTCCGCTTTGCGGAGCCTCGGCAGGGCTTCCTCGCTCGCCAACTTTCGTACCTTATTTGAATTTTTTCGTTTCTCGCTCGTCGCGTGAACCCACGCTAATCCGTGGTTTGCGCGAGCCGTTGCCGAAAGTAAAAAGCACAGCACACCAAACGGTGTCCTGTGCTTTTTGGTTGAGGCAACGGGACTTGAACCCACGACCTCTTGGTCCCTAACCAAGCGCGCTACCAAACTGCGCTATGCCTCATTATGTTTGCTACAAGCTTTTCCGCCTGACAGCATAATCCATTATACCTATCCCAATCCATTTAGTCAAGCGTTTTTTCACTCTTTTTTAACTTTTTTCAAAAAAATTGATTCACAAATAATGCGGAGCGTGTAGACTTTTGTCTACACACTCCGAATAACGTTTCTTACGTTTTATTTGCTTTGGATATATTCGTCAATCGCTTTCGCCGCTACTTTACCAGCGCCCATCGCTTTGATTACCGTTGCTGCGCCCGTTGCCGCGTCTCCGCCACAATATACGCCCTCTATCGACGTCTTACCTACTTCGTCTACCGCAATTTCTCCGCGACGAAGCGTTTCAAGACCAGGCGTCGTTGCCTTTAACAACGGATTGGGCGACGTGCCAAGCGACATGATTACGCAATCTACGGGAATAACGAATTCGCTTCCGGCAATCTCCTTAGGTGAACGTCTACCGCTTGCGTCCGGTTCGCCAAGTTCCATACGGATACATTCGATACCGTTTACCCATCCGTAAGAAGGGTCACGCGGGTCCGTCGTTTCCGTAGGCAAAATACGCGTGGGATTGGTGAGCAAATCGAAAATAATACCCTCTTCCTTTGCATGCTCGATTTCTTCACGTCTTGCGGGCAATTCCTCTTCGCCACGGCGGTATACGATATGTACCTCCGCACCCAAACGCTTCGCCGTACGCGCCGCGTCCATGGCTACGTTGCCACCGCCGACAACCGCTACGCATTTGCCGTGCTGAATAGGCGTATGACTACCGACAAGGTATGCCTTCATTAAGTTGGAACGGGTAAGGAATTCGTTTGCGGAATATACCCCTTTTAAGCTTTCGCCAGGGATATTCATGAACTTCGGCAAGCCCGCGCCAGAACCGATAAATACCGCCTCAAAGCCGTATTCGTTTTTCAATTCCTCAATCGTGATAACGCGACCGATAACCATGTTCGTTTCCACTTTCACGCCGAGCGCTTTTAAGTTCTCTACTTCCTTTTTTACAATCGCCTTAGGCAAACGGAATTCGGGAATACCGTAAACAAGTACGCCTCCCGCTACGTGCAACGCTTCGAATACCGTCACGTCGTAGCCCATTTTTGCCAAATCGCCTGCGCAGGTAAGTCCCGCAGGGCCACTTCCTACAACGGCTACTTTATGACCGTTCGAGGGGGCAGGTACGGGTTTTTCCGTGCAATTTGCGTTATGCCAATCGGCAACGAAACGTTCCAATCTACCAATGCCCACCGCTTCGCAACCTGCTTTTATACCGCGCGTACATTTGCCCTCACATTGCGTTTCTTGCGGGCATACGCGTCCGCAAACTGCGGGCAAGGAAGAATCTTCCGCGATGATTTGATACGCGCCTTCAAAATCCCCTTCCGCTACCTTTGCAATAAATTCGGGAATTTTAATGTTGACGGGGCATGCAGATACGCAAGGACGGTTTTTACAGTTAATACAGCGTTTCGCTTCGTCTATCGCCATTTCCGCCGTGTATCCAAGCGCAACCTCTTCAAAATTTCCGTTG
>SVIK01000040.1 GCA_015069525.1 Clostridiales bacterium
CTTGTATCTAAAAAAATTTTTTTAATTAATTTTAAAACCGATTAAATAGAGCTATTTACGAAAAAAAAGACTGATTTTGAAATCAGTCCTTTTTGAAAAATCGAAAATATTTGAAAAAATAAAAACACGAGAACCACCGATTCTTTCTGCCTTCGCATAATCGGTTCCTTGCAATTTTCTCTCGTTAATTTTAAGCATAGTACCTATTCACCCGTCGATTTTTATTATTATAGCACACCCAATTTTGCTTGTCAACTTTTGAACGGCTTTTTCTAAACTTTTTTCAAAAAAATTTCACATTAAATTTTATACGCGCGCGCATGCGCATAATGCGACAAACGACTACTCTTTATCCGCCAATCCGCCAAAAGCGGTTGCCGAATAATTCCCAAGTTGTAAATTGATAAGAATTTCTATCTTTTCAGCTTGAAAAATTTGATTTATAGTGCTTTCTATAAAAGAAAAACTTGCTCCATCTTCATAGAGAACAAACGTCCTATCCTCCACCACAACGGAAACGGATAATTTTTCAAGATTGACCATCTCATCCACGGATAAAACCGCACGTAAGATATTTTGAACGCTAAACCCGCTATTTCTCAATAACGAAAGCGTAGAGAAAGCCGTTTGCCTTGCGGAGCGTTTTGATTTTGCGCCGATTACTTTACATAAACAAAGCTTTTCTTCTACTTTGCCTTGCGTCGCCATTTGACGACAAATTATATCCATTACCGAAGCCAACGCGTAAACGAATTTATCGTAATCAGCATTTTCGTCCTCAATACGCCAATTTTGCGCTTCTTCGCTTGCCGTTATACAAATACAATCGTGCGGATTGTCCCCGCATTTTGTAGGCGTCATATAAAAATACTCGTTGGCGACGTGACTCAACGCCTTTTTTAGCATTTTTGAAGAAATTTTCACGTCCGTCGTTAATAAGCAAAGCTTTCCTTCCTCGCCGTTTGTAAATACTGCGCCTATTTTACAAATCCAATCCCCAATATTGAAAGAAAAAGCCACTTCTCTCGGAGCATTTTTATTGATTGCTGTTGCAACGGCGAACGAATCTTTTTTTACGGGTAATTTTTTATGCGCGCAATCTTTAAACGCTTGTTCAAACGCCTCTACAAAAGTTTTCCCACCAAGCGCACCAATGCTGGCAAAAATAATATCGTTGCGGTCGATATTAAAATATTTTGCGCCCGCACGACAAATAGTTTCCACCGCTTTATCTTCTTCCGCGCCCTGCGCTATTGCCAAGCCGTTATGCACGATAATCGTGCTTGCGTTGCCAGACTCTAAATGCTTTTCCGATATTTTTACGCATGCGCTTGCGTTTGCGCCCTGCGCACCTAAATACGCCGACGGAAACCGTCTTTTCCCAAAAATGAACCCCACGTTTTCCGTCTTTTTGTTTTTCAGGTTTTCAAATTGTACGGCGCACGCGGTAAAACCGGACGGAGCACAAACCCCGCCCGAAATTCCCGTCAATTCTCTATTTACGCCGTTCTTTCTCATCTTTTCCCCTTAAATAAACGTTATCTTCGCTTGCACAACGATTTCGTCGCCATCGTTGATTCCCTGCACGGTAAATACGTCTTTCTCAACTTCGTTTCTATAAAAACGGAGTGTTTCCCCTTCCTTACATTGTTTGATATAGGAAATAGAAAAATTCTTTAACGCTTTCGTCTTTAATTCCTCCACGCTAAACACGTTCATGCAATACGATGCGTAGCGAGTATTATTCACGTGCATGTTGTGGTCGTATTCCGAATTTGCAATCGTAATCGAAAAAAGAGCTTTTTTATCCACCCAATCAAACGTGGGAATTTTCCATTGCGTATTTTCAAAGAGTTTTTCCGTGTTATACGTCGAATAATCTTGTCCCTCAATCGTTTTCGAAGGTAAAATTCTGCCCGAATTTACGTCGATAAGACACCAGCGAGAAGAAGCAAGTAAAACGGGCATTTGCGCTTTATCTAAAAAGCGGTATTCTCTTTGAAAAATAGCGTAAGAGGGCTTTAACGGCCACGTTTTCAGCGTAATCGTTTCCCCTGCCGTGATGGGACGAAGAAACTCGCAATACGTGTTCGTAATAATAAAAGCATGTCCCCTCGGTTTAATTACTTCATAGCCAAAACCAAGCCCGTCCGCGCTTAACGACGCGCCCTCCTCCATATAGGCGAGCGCGGTAGAAATTTTCAAGTTATCTTTAAAATCAGAATCGTTATATTTTACGTCAAAATCTTTTGAGAATTCATACTTTTCCATAGTACTATTAGTATACAACTTTTCATTAAAAATGTCAATCCCAGCACAAAGAATTTATCGTTAAAAATGCAAAATTCCTTATAGGAATTCTCTACGCATATAGTTGACACAAGAAGCTATTTGTGATATAATAATTTATGTATATGTGTTAACGTATGCATTTGTCAGGAAAATAAAGGTGTTATGTTAGAAATACTCCCCACTTATTTTGTCTGACAAAACAATTTTGCAGGAGAAAAAGATGAACGAAAGAGAAAATCTTGTAGAAGCTGAAAACGCCTTGACTGGTGGCGAAGAACAAAACCTTAGCATCAGCGCAGACCTTATCCGTGGACACATCAACACGATTATTTTGCGTAGCCTCTACGACGGCGACAAATACGGATATGACATCATTAACGAAATCAAGAAAAAAAGCGGTGGCTTATACGTTATTAAAGAGCCTACGCTTTATAGCGCATTGAAACGTTTGGAATCTCTTCATTACGTCCAATCGTATTACGGGGATTATTCCAACGGCGGTAGAAGAAAGTATTTCTCTCTTACCGAGGAAGGCAAACGCTTCACTGAAAGCAATCTTTCCGCTTGGGAATATTCGAGAACAATCATCGACAGCCTTATTTCCGACGGAAACGCACATTTCGATTTCTCTTTTATTACGGATAAAGAATCGGAACTTAGCGATTTAAAACGTGCTCTTGCAAACCGCGAAGAAGCGTTAAAAGAAGAAAAAATCGCCTTAAATAATTTAAAGAACGAATTACAGCGCGAAAGAGCTCTTCTCGCCACGCAAAGCTCCTCTATCGTTTCTCAAAAAACGGACTTCTTAGAATTAAAAAACAAGGTTGAAGCGCAAGCGCAAGCATTAGAAGACAAAGAGGCTGTTTTAGCGGAAAAACAAGCGGATATCGAGGCAAAAGAAGCACTCCTTTCTCAACAAGAATATGAAATCGCAGACGCAAAAGCCAAGTTATCCACGCAAAGCGCGGAAATCGAAGAATTAAAAGCGCTTTTAAAAAATCAAGAGGAAAGTTTTGTTCAACAAGAACAAATTTTGGCTAATGCAAAAACGGAAATTGCTCAGCTTTTAGACGATAAAGCAGTTTTAACGGAGAAATTGGAAGAAATCGCAAACAATTCTGCCGACAGCAAAGAATTGGAAGACGCAAAAAATCACCTCTCCTCCGCGCAACAGGAATTGCAAGAACAAAAAGCAACTATCCTCTCTTTAAACAACGCAATTACGGCGCAAGAAAACACGATTGCCCTTTTAAAGAGCGAACAGGAAACGAAAGCAACTGATTTTTATAACCGCAATTTAGAACTCCGCGCACAACAAGCGCAAATCGAAGCCAACCGTGAAAAATTCGAATATGAAAAACGGGTTTTGTCGGAGAAGGAAAGCAAGATTCAAAGTGAATACGAAAGCTTACAAGCAGAAAAGCTTGCTTTTGAAGAAGCGCAATCCGCTTTCATTGCCGAACGCGACGAATTAAAAAATCAACTTGATATTATTCAAGTGGAAAGAGACACCCTCCGCAACGACAACGACGCTTTGGAAACGGCGAAGAAAGAACTCGAAACGGAACGCTCTGCGTTAAATCAGCTTCGCGATACTTTGCAAACGGAACGCAACGAGCTTGATAAAAAAACGTACGAAATTTCACAGCTGGAATATAAATTAAGTGAAGAACAACAAAAAATTAGTGTGGAACAATCCATCTCGTTGGCATCCGAAGAAGAATTCGCCAAGAAAAACGCCGATTTGGAAAAACGAGAAGAAGCTCTTTTGCTAGCCAATCAAAAACTGCAAGACGAGCTTGCTATCGTTGCTCAACAACAAAAAGAATTGGCGTCTAGACAAACCATTTATAACCAACAACAGCTTGAATTTATTACAAGAAAAAATGCACTTTCCGCGCAACAATTCGATTTTGCCGATAAATTAAGCTCCTATAATGCACAAGTAAAACTTTTCAACGAAAATCTTGAAAAGTTCGAGGCAGAGAAAGCCAATTTTAAAACGGAAGAACTCCTCTATGCGGAACGCGTACGTGCTTTGGAGGAAAAGACGGCGGAGTTTGAAGAAAAGAAGATTAAATTCGAACGCGACAAAGAAACAGACGAACGAATTAAAAGAGAATTCCAACAACGTAGTGCCGATGAACAAACTGCCTTACAACGCAAAATTGGCGAATTGCAGGAAAAAGAATTGGAGCTTTCTCAAAGGGAAAACAGCATCAACGCTGCCGCACGGGAATTGCAAAACAAGCAGATAGCCAATGCGTATCAGCAAAACGCATACGCATATGCTCAACAGCCTACCCCTACCACTCCGACAACAAACTCAAACGAATACCAAGTAGATTTGCGTGAACGTGCGCAAAACGAAGGCATTAAATTGAACATGGCAGGCAATATGCACGGCGCTTTCCCTACTGAAACAAAAGAAAGCAAGCAAGCCACGAAAGGCGGTGTATATAACGCAGGAAAAACGTTGTATAAATCAGCTTTCCTAATCTTTTGCATCGTTGCTTTTGAAAGCCTTTTAGTCTTCTTCTTAAAGGAGAATTTAGGCGTTTCGGTAATATACCCTGCCGTAGGATTTGGCGTTGGGTTTATATTATTTATCACGTGTGCAATTATGAACGTGTGCAATTTCCGTCCAAGAGTAAGACGTAAAAAGCACGCCCCCTATATTTTAACTTCAGCGGTTGTTTTTGTAATCGGCATTATTATTACGACGATGATTGCCGTATATTTCAAGGCTGAAATGTCCAACCCTGCGCATCTCTTAGCGTATATCGTTTTCCCCGTTGCGTATTTATTGAATATCCTCTTCTTCGCTATCTTCTATCGTTTATTCTCGGTGAAAGAAAGCAAAGAAAAGAATTAAAATTTAAGCAAACTAAAACTCTTCTCAACCGAGAAGAGTTTTATGTTAAACGCAAGCTTATTTATATTAGTTGATTTGTGGACGCGAGATCGTTTTGTCGCTTTGCGACAAGGCTTCGCTTCGCTCGCACGAACTCCGATACGTCGGTTCTCTCCACTCTCTTCCCACGCAAAAAGCACCCAAATAGGGTGCTTTATTTTGGTGGACGCGAGAGGGCTCGAACCTCCGACCTCTACCATGTCAAGGTAGCGCTCTAACCAACTGAGCTACGCCTCCAAACGATTATTATTATACCAAATTAAATATTTTCCGTCAATGGTTTTTATCAATAAATTTCTAAAAATTTCAAATGTTTATATAGAAAAACTCCGCGCTTGTTAATTGCAAACGCGGAGCTCAATTCTTTCAATTAAATTTTACGCTTTCATTGCCTCTTCGATAGCAACTGCGCAAGCAACCGTCATACCAACCATGGGGTTGTTGCCGGCACCGATAAGACCCATCATTTCTACGTGCGCAGGCACGGAGGAAGAACCAGCGAATTGTGCGTCGCTATGCATTCTACCCATCGTATCCGTCATACCGTAGGAAGCAGGACCAGCAGCCATGTTATCAGGGTGCAACGTTCTACCCGTACCACCACCAGAAGCAACGGAAAAGTATTTTACGCCGTTTTCTACGCACCATTTCTTGTACGTACCAGCAACGGGGTGTTGGAAACGCGTAGGGTTCGTAGAGTTGCCCGTAATGGAAACGCCTACGTTTTCAAGCTTCATGATTGCAACGCCTTCGGATACGGAATCCGCACCGTAGCATTTAACTTTCGCTCTATCTCCGTCAGAGAACGCTTTTTCATAAACTACTTCTACCGTTTCAGTTGCGTGGTCGAACTTCGTTTCTACGAACGTGAAACCGTTGATTCTCGAAATGATATAAGCAGCGTCTTTACCAAGACCGTTCAATACAACGCGAAGCGGTTGTTTTCTTACTTTGTTTGCGTTAAGTGCGATGGAAATTGCACCTTCCGCTGCGGCAAACGATTCGTGTCCAGCAAGGAAGCAGAAGCATTCCGTTTCGTCGGACAAGAGCATTGCGCCGAGGTTGCCGTGGCCAAGACCTACTTGACGGTTTTGTGCAACAGAGCCAGGGATACAGAAAGCTTGCAAACCGATACCGATAGCCGCGGCTGCATCGCTTGCTTTCGTACAACCTTTCTTGATAGCAATAGCCGAACCTACCGTGTAAGCCCAAACTGCGTTTTCGAAGCAAATGGGTTGTCCAGCGCGAACGATTTTGTCGCAATCAACACCCTTTGCAAGGCAAATTTCTTTGCATTCTTCTACGGAATTGATGCCGTATTCTTTAAGAACTGCATTGATTTTATCTATTCTTCTTTCATAACCTTCGAATAAAGCCATTTTGCTTGTCCTCCTTACTCTTTACGAGGGTCGATGAATTTCACCGCGCCCTGTTCTGCACTGAATCTACCATAGTGTCCCATAGCTTTTGCATAAGCCTCGTTGGGTTCCATACCTTTCTTGATAAAATCAGTCATTTTGCCAAGCGAAACGAACTCGTACCCGATAACTTCGTTATTAGCGTCCAAAGCAAGACGGGTGACGTAGCCTTCTGCCATTTCGAGGTATCTAACGCCCTTTTGAAGGGTAGAATACATCGTACCTACTTGCGAACGGTGACCTTTACCAAGGTCTTCAAGCCCTGCACCGATGGAAAGTCCGTCATCGGAGAAAGCGGATTGCGAACGTCCATATACGATTTGCAAGAAAAGTTCTCTCATCGCCGTATTGATAGCGTCGCAAACAAGGTCGGTATTGAGTGCTTCCAAAGGCGTTTTGCCAGGTAAAATTTCCGCAGCCATAGCAGCCGAGTGCGTCATACCCGAACAACCAATCGTTTCTACGAGTGCTTCTTGAATGATACCTTGCTTAATGTTTAAGCTAAGTTTACAAGCGCCTTGTTGCGGTGCGCACCAGCCGATACCGTGTGTAAAACCGCTGATATCTTTAATTTCTTTCGCGTGAACCCACTTGCCTTCTTCGGGAATAGCAGCGTTTTCGTGACGAGCAACGCCTGCGCCTTTCGCAACGCAGAACATTTGTGCAACATCTTGAGATATTGTCATTGTGAAATTCCTCCAAATATTTTTTCCTCATTAAACGTTTAGACGATTCGTTTACACGCACGCAATCATTGGCGCACGCATAAACGAATTTACCGCATAAACTAAATACAGTATAACACATTTGAAAGAAAAATTCAAGTCCACAAAGGCATATTTTTACCACTTTTTCGTATTTTTTGCCCAAAACTTACCATAAAATCAATTAAAATTTTCTTTCTTATCGTTAAAATGCAAACTCTATTCTAAAAAATCCTCAGCAGAAAGCTTGCTTCGCAACTTTTCAATCGCGTGTTTTTCTATCCTCGAAATATACGAGCGGGATATCTTCATCACCTTCGCCACTTCTCGTTGAGGCAAAGGAATTCCGCCCTTCAACGCATAACGAAGACAAATTATCGTGTATTCACGCTCGCTTAAAATCTCTTTTATTTGACATAAAAGCCGTTCTCTTTGCACGCTCTTTTCTACCTGCTCAAACACACAATCTTCTTTCTCAAAGAGCAAATCCATCAACGTGAGCTCGTTGCCGTCTTTATCAATCCCGACAGGCTCGGACAAAGAAAGCTTATTTCGGTGTTTTTTGTTGGCGCGTATCAGCATCAAAATTTCGTTTTCAATGCAACGCGCGGTATAGGTAGCGAGCGTCGTGCCGTGCCCTGCGTGATAGGACGTAATCGCTTTAATCAATCCAATACTGCCTACGGAAATTAAATCGTCCGTTTCAGCTGCGCCCGTATATTTTTTGACGATATGTGCCACCAAACGCATATTATGTTTTACCAAAATATCCTTCGCGCCCTTATCCCCTTTTCTAACAAGCGCCAAATAATGTTCCTCTTCCTCTTTTGAAAGCGGTTTTGGAAAGGAAGTCTTTGTACCAATACTTCCCGTGAAAAATACAATCTTTCCAAGCAACGTCCAAATAAATTCTAAAAACACGCCTATCACCCCTTCGACCAAAGAATCAATCGTCTTAATTTTTTTTCTTTTTATCGTATGTTTTCGTAGGTTTGTACTATTCTAAAAAAAAGAACAAAATTTATCTATGTCTAACATAATACCTATGTCAAACAAAGTAAAAATACCATTTTCGGGGCATTTTTGGGTATTTTTTTGCCATTTTTACGGTATTATGCGTGTCATAATACCTATGTTTCGCATAATACTTACCAATAAAACGCACGGTAGGCAATATCCATAGCATTTTTTAATAATAATGCAAAAAAACAGGCGAAAACGCCTGTTTTTTAATTAAAATGTACAATTTGAGCCTGTCTATAAGCCGAGTTCTGTCGTGTACGGTCATTTATCTAGGCTTATCGTCACCGATAAGCTCAAGCGATATTAACGGTATTCTATCGGACGGACAGCCCTATATGATAGAAACCCAATCTTGCAACGGGTGGGGTTTACATGGCATACCTTGTTACCAAGATATCGGTGAGCTCTTACCTCGCCTTTCCATCCTTACAACGCAAAGCGTTGCGGTTTATTTCTGTTGCACTATCCTGAAAGTCACCTTTACCTGACGTTATCAGGCACCCTGTCCTATGTTGCTCGGACTTTCCTCATCGTCATAAAGACGCCGCGACCGTATAACAAACTCAAATTGTGTTTATATTATACCACTTTATTTAAAAAAAATCACTCAATTCTCTTGCCTTTTTTTAAAAAATATAGTAAAATTTATAATAGCTTTATTTTTGCACTCTGTGCAAAATGGTTTGGAGAAAAATTATGAAAAGAACAAAAATTATATGCACTATCGGCCCTGCAAGCTCTTCCAAAAAGACCATCTCCGCAATGACGGACGTGGGTTGTGACGTTATTCGTCTTAACTTTTCCCACGGAACGCACGAAGATTATGCGGAAAAAATCAAAATGATTAAAGAAGTTCGTGAGGAAAAGCACGTTCCCCTTCCCATTTTGTTAGACACGAAAGGGCCTGAATTCCGTATCAAAACGTTTAAAGACGGAAAGATTACTTTAAAAGAAAACGACTCTTTCACTTTCACGACGGAAGATATTGAAGGCGATAATACGCGCGTTTCCGTTTCGTACGCCGATATTTGCAAAGAATTGATTGTAGGCGATAAAATCCTTTTGAATAACGGACTTATCGTTTTCCGTGTTGTAGACGTTATCCCCCCCAACGTACATTGTGTTGTTGAGGTTGGCGGTGTTCTTTCCAATAGAAAATCGATGTATTTCCCCGATAAGGAATTGCACCTTGATTTCTTGTCCGAACAAGATAAAGCAGATATTCTTTTCGGCATTCAACAAGACGTTGATTTTATCGCTCTTTCTTTCGTATCCAAAGCACAAGACGTTTTGGATACCAAGGAATTCCTTATGGAACACGGCGGAAAACACATTGACGTTATTGCAAAGATTGAAAATAGAGCAGGTGTAAAGAACTTGCTTGAAATCATGAACGTTTGCGACGGCATTATGGTAGCCCGTGGCGACTTGGGTGTAGAAATCCCTTACGAGGAATTGCCCGATATTCAAAAATATATTATAAGCCAATGCCGTATCCACGGCAAACGCGTTATCACGGCAACGGAAATGCTTGAATCTATGATTCATAACCCCCGTCCTACCCGTGCGGAAATCTCCGACGTTGCAAACGCCGTATACGACGGCACCTCCGCCGTTATGCTCTCGGGCGAAACTGCCGCAGGCGAATTCCCCGTAGAATCGGTTGGTGCAATGGCTAAAATTTTGGCAAGAGCAGAAACGCACATCGAATATATCCAAACGATTGATGAATTTGCCATTAAGAACACATCCGAAGCTCTTTCCCACTCCGCGGCGACGCTCGCCAAAGATTTGAACGCAAAAGGCATCGTCGTTTGTACGAGAACGGGTGGTACTGCACGTATGGTTTCCCGTTTTAGACCGAATATCAATATTTTAGGCTTGACAACGGATATCCACGCATATAGACAGCTTGCTTTAAGCTGGGGCGTTTTGCCTGTTATGGCGGACGAATATTCCTCCATTGATATCTTGTTCTATTTCGCAAAACAAGCGGCGATTAAGAGCGGTTTAGCAAAGAAAGGCGACACAATCGTTATCACGGGCGGTACGCCAAACGGAAAGAGTGGCAACTCTAACCTTATTAACGTAGAAACGATTTAATTATTAACCTGAAAATTAAAACCCCGCGTTGAGTTAATACTCTACGCGGGGTTTTATTATGTGATTACTATTGATTTAAAGGATACCACAAACGTTATCGAAATATAACGTACAAGGAGTTCTAAGAATAAATCGGAATTCCCCTGACACAAATTGACTAGAATCTGCCATAATTTGCGTTTCAAGAGTTGTTTTATCAATAATCACCTGATTCCAACCCGTTTTCAACGTTGCCACAGGCGTCACCCAGTCGAAGAAATACAATACAACTTCGTCCCCAGGATTATATACATCCATACATAATCCTTCAAACGCCAACAACTCTTCCGTAGATATAATATTCCCAACGGAATCATGTTTTAAATCAACAACGCAATATTCTCCATAATTAAAAGCCACTATTTCCACTTTAATAGAAGAATCCCCTTCCGTACGATAAGAATCCAAGCTACTGATACTATATTGCACTCTGACAGAACTTGTATCTTCACAATTATTAAGCATTTCTTTCTTTGGCGTATATGTTTCTACGTTCGACCAAGTACTATCGCCGTATTCCGCTTCCCCGTCTACGGCTTTAACCTTTACCTCAACAGATTGAAAGATATTTGAAAGCAAGTACGTCGTATCCGTATACGACGAAGCCACGTTGTTGCCGTTAATATTGATAACGTATGCCGTTGCTCCATCTACCGCGTCCCAATACAGCGTCTTATTTTCAATTTTTATTATCGGCGCATTTAAACACGTTTCAAACCAAGAACATGTAAGTTCCTCCGACCAATCACTATCGTTAAATACGTCTTTATCTTCATTAATCGCTTTAACCTTTATGCTTTTCGTGCCCGCTTCCGCAAGAGTATAACTCGTTTGCGTGAGCGTTGTTTCTTCACCGTCTACGGATAAAAGATACGCAGTAGCATATGCAACCTTTTGCCAACTAAACGTATTATTTTCATACGAAACCGTGGGCGTCGCCAACGTATATTTTTGGAAGCTGATAGGCGTAGACCAATCACCGTCTAAATACGTCACGTTATCGCCCTTCGCTTTTACGTAAATCGTTTCTCCTTCAAAAATGAAAACGCTTCTTTCCGTCGTCGTTATTTCTTCACCGTCTTCCCCTATTTTGTATACGTAGGCATTTGCCCCAGTCACTTCCCCCCAAGACACTTCGTTCGCTGATAAGGAAAGCACAGGTTTGGACAGCCATACCCAATTCGTCGGCGTTCCGTCTACATAGTGCCAATAATTATCCCCTTGCTTAGGCACGTCCTCCGCCTTTTCAACGTAATAATACCACTTCTTATCCTCTAATCCAGAAGAATAGGAGGAGTAATCGGGGAGTTTATCGGCGCTTCCCCCATAATATACATAAGCCAATGCATTACAACCAGAGAACGCATAACCACCAATCGTCATCACGCTGTCAGGAATTACCACACTTGTTAAACCGCTACAATTATAGAACGCCTCATCTCCAATCATTATCACGCCGTCAGGGATAATAATACTACCCATGCGAGAACAGCCAGAGAAAGCAGACGAAATAATAATTTTCGTATCATCGTGAATTTGATAATTACTGTAATTGGTGCTTGTGCACTCCACTAAAACAAGATATGGATTAGCCTCGTTTCCCAAATATTTTGCATTGCCGTAGGTTTCAAACGTTAAATTTTCGCAACCCCAGAATGCCCTATATCCAATCGTTTTCACACTGTCGGAAATAGTCACACTCGTTAAACTACTGCACTCGGAAAACGCATAACCACCAACCGTCGTCACGCTGTCACCAATAGTCACACTCGTTAAACTACTGCACTCGGAGAACGCATAAACACCAATCGTCGTCACGCTGTCACCAATAGTCACACTCGTTAAACTCTTATATCCAGCGAAGGCATAGGCATTTATTATCGTTGCTTTCGTCAAAACTGCTTCCGTCACCAATTGATTGTTGATATATAGATTTCCCGTATAATATAATGGACTCGTCCAACTTCCACCAAACTCTATTTGCGCCCAATCGTCTATCGTACCGTTATAATATACACTTATTAATGAACTATTTCTAAGCCGATAGAACGCAGAAGAACCAATCGTTGTCACGCTGTCAGGAATGGTCACACTCGTTAAATTGTCGCAATCAGAGAACGCACGTTCCCCAATCGTCGTCACGCTGTCACCAATAGTCACACTCGTTAAATTGTTGCAATTATAGAACGCAGAAGCACCAATCATTGTCACGCTGTCGGGGATAATCACTGATTTAATTGATTTACCACTAAACGCATTATTGTAAATGCTCTTCACGGGTAAATTTTCATACGTATCAGCAATAATAATGTTTTTTATCGTGCCATCGTATCCAATTACTTCCGCATAC
>SVIK01000041.1 GCA_015069525.1 Clostridiales bacterium
GAGGCGGAGTAGCTCCGCCCCCAAGTCTTTCTATTTTTCGTTGTCGCTTGTATGTAGCGGTATCGTCGATAGGGTTGTGCGCCTCCCAACCTTTTTAGGCGGTGGCGTGTCGCCAGAGCTGAATTTTTCTATTTTTTGTTGTCGCTTGTATGTAGCGGTATCGTCGATAGGGTTGTGCGCCTCCCAACCTTTTTAGGCGGTGGCGTGTCGCCAGAGCTGAATTTTTCTATTTTTCGTTAACGCTTGTATGTAGTGTTATCGTTGATAAGGGTTAAGGGACGGCGTCCCTTATGGGGTGTAGGGGCAACGCCCTTACGACGCTCTGTCAAGAGCCACCGTTAGGTGGAAACAAGCCCCTAAAAAGCAAAACGTAGTTTTGCGTTATCAACGTCGATAGACGTTTAAGTGGCGTGTCGCCACAGTACGAAAATTGCATAGTAAAGACAAAGAAAAACACCCCCGAATAATCGGGGGTGTTGCTTTTTAAGCGATTATCGTTTCACGTGAAAACGAAACTTTTTTTCGATTAAAGTTCAGCGAAGTACTTAATCGTTCTAACCATTTGGCTGGTGTAGGAGTTTTCGTTGTCATACCAAGAAACAACCTTAACAAGCGTCGTGCCGTCGCCCATGGGCATGCACTTCGTTTGCGTAGCGTCGAAGAGGGAACCGTAGGTGATACCGATGATGTCGGAGGATACGATTTCTTCTTCCGTATAACCGAAGGACTTGGAAGCAGCTGCCTTCATTGCTGCGTTTACCGTAGCTGCGTCAACTTCGCTTTCGCAGATAGCAACGAGTTGGGTAAGCGAACCGGTGGGAACGGGAACGCGTTGTGCGCAACCGTCAAGCACGCCGTTAAGTTCGGGGATAACAAGACCAATAGCTTTTGCTGCACCCGTGGAGTTGGGAACGATGTTTGCAGCAGCCGCACGAGCACGACGGAAGTCGCCCTTTCTATGAGGTCCGTCAAGAACCATTTGGTCGCCCGTGTAAGCGTGAATCGTGGTCATGTAGCCTTTCTTAATTTTGGAAAGCTTATTAAGCGTGTTTGCCATGGGAGCAAGGCAGTTGGTTGTACAGGACGCTGCGGAGATGATGGTATCGTTCTTCGTAAGCGTCTTTTCGTTTACGCTGTAAACGATGGTAGGAAGGTCGTTGCCTGCGGGAGCAGAAATAACAACTTTCTTAGCGCCAGCTTTGATGTGCGCTTCGGATTTAGCCTTAGACGTGTAGAAGCCGGTGCATTCAAGCACTACGTCTACGTCAAGTGCGCCCCAAGGGCAGTTCACAGCGTCTTTTTCAGCGTAGATTTTAATCGTTTTGCCGTTAACGGTAATCGTACCTGCTTCGTCGTCAGCAGAAACCGTTTCTGCAAGAGCATATCTGCCTTGTGCCGTGTCATACTTCAAAAGGTGAGCGAGCATGGAAGGGCTGGTAAGGTCGTTGATAGCGACTACGTCATAACCTTCTGCGCCGAACATCTGTCTGAATGCAAGACGACCGATACGGCCGAAACCGTTGATTGCAACTTTTACGTTTGCCATAATAGAAATTCCTCCAAAAAAAATGTTAAAATTATTTAATACGTGTTATTTAGACAAACGGAAAAATGACACTCCGTTTTCGTCCAATGATATTTTACCACACTTTTTCTCTTTCGTCAATAATTTTGCGCGTAGTATATGAAAATTATTTACGCAAAAACAAAAAAGAACGGCGTTGACCGTTCTCTTTTCACTACTCACTCATAGCTTTAAGCGTGGATAAAGCGATTGCGTTTTTCTTGTCGGGGATTTTGCGAAACGCTTCCAATAATTCAATTTCTTCCGCCGTTAAATCGCCCGCCTCAACGTCCGCGTACATACTGATTACCGAAACACCAAGCGCGGAGCATACGTTTTCTATTGATTCGCGTGTGGGCGTAGCCTTTTTGTTGTTATACCAATTATAAACGGTATTCGGCGTAATGCCTGCTTGCGTAGCGAGCATAGATTTTGTCCAACGTTTTTCTTTTCTTAATTTGTCGATTTTTTCTACAATATCCACAAAAATAATTCCTCATTACAATCTATAATTATATTTTAATACAATTTCAATTGTAAAATACGAATTATAAATGAAAAATACTCATATTGCAATTGTGTTTTCCAAAAAAATGTGCTATAATTAACAAAAAGAGGAGAGAAAAATGGATACGATAAAAGAATTTGAGTCGTTAACGATAGATTTTCCGTTGCGTATTGACGACACGCCGTTTGGGAAGCGGTGCGAATTATTAAGCGCGGTACAGCAAAGCTTAATGATGTATTTTGTCAAAGCGTATAAAGGAAAGAGGAGAGAAGAAAAATTGTTAAACGGTATGTTTCTTCTAAATAAAATGTTTCAAGGAGAGGAGGATTTTCAAGAAAAAATTTTAGAGATAAGGGATAAAGAGATAAAAAGTTATACCGCCTTACCCCAAGAAATATTACGGGGTGTAAGCGATATAGAGGACGTGTTTTTTGGGGAATATTCAAAAGAAACCTACGCCTTATTAAAAGGTTGGTTTTTTGAAGAGAGAGAAAAATTACGCGTGCAAAAAATCAGGTAAAAGAAAAAACGGCCCGAAAATCGAGCCGTTTTACGTTGTCAAAATGATTAAAGCGCTTTGCCAGCAGAGCCAAGCACGTTGACAATCTTGTGCTTAACCATTTCCTTCATCATTGCGCGCGCGTCGCCAAGGTATTGACGAGGGTCGAAGTGGGAAGGAGCGTCGCTAAAATGCTTTCTAATCGCCGCCGTGAACGCTACGCGAAGGTCAGAGTCGATATTGATTTTGCAAACCGCCATTTGCGCCGCTTTTCTAAGTTCGCTTTCAGGGATACCGATAGCGTCGGGCATATGTCCGCCGAATTGGTTTACGATAGCAACCTTATCTTGGGGAACGGAGGACGCGCCGTGCAATACGATGGGGAAACCGGGAAGTCTTTTGCCGATTTCTTCCAAGATATCCAAACGGAGCTTAGGGTCTTGACCAGGTTTAAACTTATATGCGCCGTGGCTTGTCCCGATAGCGATTGCCAAGGAGTCGATTCCCGTTCTCGCCGTGAATTCTTCTACTTCGTCGGGGGAGGTGAATTGCGCGTCGGCAGCGGCAACGTTTACGTCGTCTTCGATACCTGCGAGTTTACCAAGTTCCGCTTCAACGACTACGCCGTGTGCGTGCGCGTATTCTACAACTTTTTTCGTAATTTCGATATTTTCTTCCCAAGGATGCGAAGAAGCGTCAATCATAACGGAGGTAAAACCGCTGTCGATAGAAGCTTTACAAATTTCGAAATCTGCGCCGTGGTCGAGGTGCATAGCGATGGGAATATCCGTCGTTTCAACAGCCGCTTCGACAAGCTTTTTCAAGTATACGGGGTTCGCATACTTTCTTGCGCCGGCAGAAACCTGCAAAATAACGGGGGATTTTTCTTCGTTAGCGGCTTCAACGATAGCTTGAATCATTTCCATGTTGTTTACGTTGAACGCGCCGATTGCGTACTTCCCAGCGTACGCTTTCTTAAACATATCGGTAGTTGTCACCAAAGGCATAATAAATGTCCTCCAAATTTTATTTCGTACGATAGTATTATAGCCCATATTCAAAAAAAAAGCAATAAAAAGGGGCGGGGAAAACGCAAAAAAATCCCATATTGTCGAAAAAATAAAAGAAGAAAAGGCTTTGCCTAAACAATATATATAATATAGGAATCATAAAGGATTTTGGCTCGTAAAAAATTTTTTAAAAAAATTAAAAAAAAGTGAAAAAGTGGGCGCAAAACAGCTTGACTTAAATTTCTTTTCATAATACAATAAATAGGCAAGTTGGTAAAAACGCTTGAAAATCCCGTTTTTCCCCGTTAGTTGAACGTGTTTTTCCAAACGATTTTACAAACTGCAAGAGAAAATGAAAAAATACACACGGAATAAGGAGTAAACATATTATGAAAACCTATATGGCGCACGCCGAAACGGTTGAAAGAAAATGGTACGTTGTAGACGCAACGGGCGTAGCGCTCGGTCGTCTTGCTACCAAAGTGGCTTCCGTTCTTCGCGGTAAGCATAAGCCCACCTTCACTCCCAACGTAGACACGGGTGATTTCGTTATCGTTATCAACACCGATAAGGTCGTTTTGACGGGTAAGAAGTTGGAAGACAAATATTATAGATATCACACCGGCTACATCGGCGGTTTGAAAGAAATTTCCTACAAGAAGTTGATGGCTGAAAAGAGCGACCTTGCCGTTTACGAAGCGGTAAAAGGTATGCTTCCCAAAAACAGCCTCGGCAGAGCGACGCTTAAAAAGCTTCGCGTTTACAAGGGCGCTGAACACAATCATGCGGCTCAGAAACCCGAAGAACTTAAAGTGGACTAAAGGAGAGGATTGAAAAATGGCAAAAGCAAGTGTGAAAAAGAAGATTCAATTCTGGGGAACGGGTAGAAGAAAGAAGGCTATCGCTCGTGTACGTCTTATCCCTGGTGGCAACGGAACGATTGTTATTAACGACCGTGCTTTTGAAAATTATTTCCCCCAAGGTACGTTGCAATACATCGTTAAGCAACCCCTTGTTGCTGTGGAAGTAGAAAGCAAATACGACGTTATGGTTAACGTTATCGGTGGTGGTTATACCGGTCAAGCAGGTGCAATCCGCCTTGGTATCGCTCGTGCGCTCCTCGAAGCGGAAGAAAACTGCCGTCCCGTATTGAAGGCTGCTGGTTTCTTGACCAGAGACCCTCGTGCAAAGGAAAGAAAGAAGTACGGCTTGAAGAAAGCTCGTCGCGCTCCTCAATTCTCGAAGAGATAATTTCGAATATGCAAACGAAAAAGGAAATGTCTTGTGCATTTCCTTTTTTATGTTTTTTGCTATAAAATTTTGGTGGGTGTTTTTATGCAAAGATTGCTTATTAAAAATAAAAAAAGCATATACCTTTTCGCCTTTCTTTCTATCGAGTTCGCGTTGTGGATTTGCGTGCTCGTAGTATCGGGGGCGTGGGTACGCTTTTTATCCTACGCGACCGTGGCGATAGCGTTTTTATTCACGCTATTATTCATGGAAAAGCGTGTGGATACTTTGCTGGCAATCGGGGGGTTATTTTGCACTTGCGTTGCGGATATCTTCCTCGTAATTTTACAAAAAGAGGGGGATACCCTCGCAATGTGCGTGTTTTTATGTGCGCAAGCGTGCTATGCGGGGCGGACGTATTTGCTTGCCAAAAGCCGTAAGGAAGGGCTTGTACAAGTCCTTGTCCGCGTGGGGCTGAGCGTGCTTATAGGCTTGGCAACGGTGCTCGTTTTGCGGGCGAAAACCAAGGCGGTTTTCGTAATTTCCACCATATATTACGTAAATCTTTTATGTAGCATCGTCTTTTCTTTTTGGCATTGGAAGGGTAGTGCGCGTGCAAAGCTTATGGCGGTGGGATTTTTATCGTTTGCCCTTTGCGACGTTTCTATCGGGTTGGATTTTCTTATCGATATTTTTGCGTTGGGGGAAGGGAGTGCACTCTACGCCTTTTTACATGGTGGAGTGTCGTTTGTGGACGTGTTTTATCCACCTTCGCAAGCGATTTTGGGGGCAAGCGTATATCCCGCTTTGAAAGGGCAAAAATAAGACGTATCGACAGGTATGTTTACGGTTTTTTCGTCCGTTTTACCCGTGCGTCGTGGGTGGATAAAAAGTTTAATAACGCCTCCTGTGTGGGCGTCGGCACGTCCGTTTTCGGTGTGGAAAGGGGGGAAGGCGTAGGTGGCTCTTCCGTAGGAAGAGGGGCGGAAGACGGGGCGTTTTCCGCGTTTTGCGGGGGCGGGTTTTGCGACAAGAGCGAGCTTAAAAGATTGAACAAAGCAAACGGTTCCATAAAAATTGCCTCCAATTTACAAAAAATTGTTCGTTTTCAAAAAATTTCACGCAAAAAAGCGAAAAACAGACGGCGTTTTTTATTGCTTTAATTGGCGTTTTGATATATAATAGAATATGCGTTAAAATAGTCGAATAATACCTTATAGGTATTTCGAAGAAAAAAAAGGAGTCCTTTACAATGAGGGATAAGATAAAAAAAGCACTCGGCATATTGCTTGCGACGGCAAGTTTAAGCGTTGCGTTCGTAGGATGTGGAAAAGGTGCGCTTGATTATAAAGGGGATGCGATAGGCGACGGATACGTTTCGTCTGCTACGGTTTCTTCCAACGGCGGTTTTGCCGTAGAAAAGGGGGATTATATCTACTTTATCAACGGTCAAACGGCGCAAGACGCGAACAACGAATATGGAGAAGTGGTAAAAGGCGCGCTTATGCGTATTTCCAAGGCGGATTTGCAAGCGAGCAATTTCTCTAACGTGAAAACGATTGTGCCTGCATTGCTTTCGGCAAGAGATATTGACGCCGGTATTTATATTTACGGCGATTACGTGTATTACGCAACCCCCACTACGGATACGACGGAGAAAGGGGAATCGGTTGCTGATACGCATATCGACTTTAAGCGGGCGAAACTCGACGGTTCGGAGGGCCCGATGAAGGATTACTTCCTTCGTCTTTCCGACAACGCGTCCAGATACCGTTTCGTAGAAGAAAACGGCACGGTATACTGCTTGTATGAAGAAACGGTAGACGGCAAAAAAGTCTTAAAATCGGTAAACACCGAAAATAAGAAAATTACGACGCTTGTTAAAGGCGCGCAATCGGCGTTCTTCTTCGACGCGAAAAACCCTACCAACCCCAACGTGTACTACACGATGAACGTGCAAAAGGATTTGGATTCCCCTACGGAAAGCTATAACCAAATCTACCGCGTAAACGCGGGCGCTACGGCGAACGTGGACGAGGACAACGCGAAATACACCGCGTACGACGCGAAAGGGAATAAGATTAAAGAATACGCTTTCGATAAAGGCGCGATGGAAGAAGCGAACGAAAAAGCGGAAGACGAAGACAGGGACGAGCCTTACGATTTCGAAGACTATACGACCTATCCGTACGTCAACCTCGGTACGCTCGTTTTGGACGGCGTAGGCAAGGGCGGGGACAAGTATATCCCGCAAACGCAATACAACTGGGAAACCGACCGTAGTGCTTGTATGGAATTCGACGGTTTCACCTATTCGCTCGGCGAAGATTGTTATCAAGACGGGGAAGTTTATTTCACGCGTAAGAAAGCAGGTGCGACGACGGGCTCTGACGCGACGGATACGAAGCTTTATTATTTAACAGACGAAGCCACGAAAGCAAGCGATTGGAAGACGATTGGCGGAAACGTAGTCGTTTCCTCGAACGTCGTAGCGTTGGATACGAAGCAAGCTTCGACGGGCTCGGCACTCTTCTACGAAGAAAAGGGTGAAAAGTGCTATATTTACGCGGAAAACAATAACCTTTATAAGGCGAGCAAATCGAGCGAGCCCGTTTGTATTGCAAACGGCGTAGGCACGGTGAAGCTTTGGAAATTGGACGAAGCGGAAAAGGAATTGTACTTCTATTCCGAAGGAACGAACGGCAACACCCTTTCGAGAGTGAACTACGGCGGGGACGTGGAAGATTATAACGCGTTGCACGGCAAGGAAGAATTCCAAGTGGTATCGCTTAGCTATCTTTCGTTCAATCCCGATTGGTATATGCCCGAATTGTTCGGGGATACGGTGCTCTATTCGGGTGCACAATCGTATGCGGGCGCGACTTACGAATACATCTACGCAACGAAGATGGGTAGCGTAGCGGACGTGAAAAAAGCGAACGAGGATTATAAGAAAGCGCAAGATAAGCTCAACGAATATTCCGCGTATGCCGATTTGAAGAAAGCGCTCGAATATTACTACAAGACGGGCGAAACGGCTATCTTTGAGGAATTCCGCGCCGATTACAGCACTTCTAAGGGCAACGAATTTGATAAGTTCGTGGCAATGTTCGAAGAAAACGGCGAATTGTACGGAATGAGAGAAAGCGACTTTATCAAGCAAGTGGGTAAAACCTCGCAAGAAGATAAGGACGCAATGACGGAAGCGTGGAGAGAATACGTCCGCAAATACGCAGAAGAGGCAGAAGCAGAGGAAGAAGGTTTGCCGACGTGGGCAATCTGGCTCATCTCTTGTGGAAGTGCGGTATTCGTATTGGCGGTAGCGGTAATCGTTGTTCGTACGATAAAGAGAAGAAAAGCGAGAAAAGCGGAAGCCGAAGCTACGGTAAACGCATACAAGCGCAAGAAGATTGATACGACGGACGATAAGAGCATCGACGTATACGCCGACGAAGAAGCGGAAGAAACGGAAGCTGTTGTAGACGGAGAAACCGTAGAAGAAACGGAAGCCGTTGTAGACGAAGAAACCGTAGAAGAAGCGGTGAAAAACGACCAAGAATAAAAAGCAACGAAAAGTCGCATCTTAATGGATGCGACTTTTTTATGTCCTTTTGAAGAGGGTTTTGGAGAAAAAAGGGGCAAAAAAAAGAAAAAACTTCGAAAAAAATGTGAAAAACGCTATAAAAACGGTTTACAAATTTTTCATTTCTTAATATAATATAGCAGTCCTACCAATAAGGAAAATGACGAGGGAAGAAAATTATGGCAAGATACGTTTTATGCCCCAGATGCGAATTAAACTTTATTGACGCTGACGAGCAAGAGTATTGCGAGGTTTGCGTAAAAGAATTGCTCGGTGAAAAGACGTTCTCGGACGACATCGAAGCGGAGGAAGCCATCGAAGAAACGGAGCTTTGTCCCGTTTGCGGAGAAAATTATATGGCGTTCGGCGAAAAGATGTGCGAGGAGTGCAAGAAGAAGAGCGAATACGAAGAGGAAGTAAACGAAGAAGACGAAGACAAAGAAGATGCGTCTTGGCGTAGCTACCTCGACGACGAAGAAGACGACGTCGACCTTGGTATTCCCGATTCCGAATTCGACGAAGAGGAAGAGGAAGAAGAGGAAGAAGAAGTCGCGGAAGAAGACGATTTCGAATACGTTTCCGCCGACGATTATTACGATATGGACGACGACGAGGACGAAGAGGACGACGACGAGGACGACGATTTCTAATCGCCTGAAAAATGTACGAAAGCAACCCCTGTGTGGATATTCCACACAGGGGTTTTCCTTTGCGGAAAATTACAAATCGTCCGCGTCTTGTACGGGAAGTTCCCGTTTGTTTTTCGGCCTGCCCGTATAGCTACCGTTGACGTCCGTTTTCGAAGGCTCGTTAAAGACGTTTATGGCGCGCTCCGTCGGGGCAGGCAATTTTCTTTTTTTACGCTTAGTCGTTGTTTCCGCCATGGTTATAGCCGTGGTTTTCGTTTGCTTCATTGTTCTTGTTTTGTTTGTTAGAACAATTTTTGTTGCCACAATTCTTGTTTTTAGAATAGTTGTTTTGTTTGTTTTTCATACTCTTCTCCTTACTTTATAAAACGGCTCGTTTTTTGATAACGTAGCCCAAAAAAGAGGGAAACGCTTGAAATTACCGTTTATCCCCGTACGAGCTTATTCCCGCACGCCTTCAAAGGGTAAATGCAAATCCACGTATCCTTGTTCCGCTTTGCAAAGAGGACAAATTTTCCAAGCTTCGTTGCCTACGTGCATATAACCGCACTCGCTACAAATCCACAAAACAGGGCTCTCCGCCTTATACAAAGTATTATTCTTTACCGCCTCGCAAAGATATTGAAAAACGATTTTGTGTTGTTTTTCTACGTCCGCCACCAACCTATAAAGGGTGGCAATGTCCTCAAACCCCTCTTTTTTCGCCGTTTCCGCAAAGATAGGGTAAATCTCTTCCGATTCGTTTTTCTCGTCCATAGAGGCAAATTTTAAGCTTTCTGCAAGCGTACCCGTATGAAAGGGATACCCCGCGTCAAAGGAGATATTTTCTTTACTCCCCGTCTTTTCGATAATTTTATTAAAGAACTGCGTCGCGTGTAGCGTTTCGTTCTTCGCAATCGTGCGTACCGCATCAGCGAGCGTCTTTAACTTCTCTTGTGTAGCAAGCTTGGCAATCATTTGATAGCGCATGCCTGCTTGACATTCGCCCGCAAAGCTACGGGCAAGGTTTTTATAAGTTTCCGTTTTTTCAAATTGCATAAATAAACCGTTCCTTTCAAAGGCGTTGCCTTCTATGTTTAGTATGGACGAACGCGTGGACTTTATGCGGTAAAAAATTAGAAAACTATGCCAAAAGACTTGCTATAAGGCGCGCTTTTTGCTAAAATAAACTGTGTTGCGAGAAGACGTTTTCTCCACGAATACGCTTATATATAAAGGAAGAGCTATGTTCCATATTGTTTTAGTAGAACCGGAAATTCCGCAAAATGCGGGCAATATCGCGCGTACCTGCGCGGCGACGGGCACGCACTTGCACATGATTCGTCCGCTTGGCTTTGAAGTGACGGATAAGTACTTGAAAAGGGCGGGGTTGGATTATTGGCACCTCGTTGAAATTAGCTATTACGATAGCTTTGAGGAATTGCAACAAAAATACGCAGGCGCGCGCTTTTTCTTCTTTACGACGAAAGGCAGACATCGCCATAGCGACGTGCAGTTTAAGGACGGGGACTTCCTCGTGTTTGGAAAGGAAACGAAGGGGTTGCCCGAAGAACTGCTTATGAAAAACGAGGAAACGTGTTTGCGAATCCCGATGTTCTCACAAGCTCGTTCGCTCAATTTAGGCAACTCGGTTGCCGTTGCGCTGTACGAGGCGCTCCGCCAAAACGAATACCCCAACCTCTTGGAGGAAGGGGAATTGCACGAGCATACTTGGGCGGAAAACAAATAAAAAGGCTATCCCCCTATACGTAGCGCGTGGCAAGTTAAATAATTTATGAAAAGCTGAATAAATTCAATAAAATCAGGCAATAACTTTCGTGTCCCACACACGGAGGTTATTTTTTTATGAAAAAATGTTGCATAATTTTTTTACTGTCAATCATAATAAGTTTAACGGCGTTTGGCGTCGTTGGGGGGTTGGGGAGCGAAAACTCTGCGCCCAATGAAACGGAATATTTGCGTATTCATATTCGGGCGGACTCGAACGAGCACGAAGCGCAAGCGGTAAAATATCTTGTAAAAGAGGAAGTCGTAGATTATTTAACTCCGCTCGTGGCGCAATACGAAAGCATGGAAGAGGCGTATTACGGCGTGGCGGACAACCTTATAAAGATTGAGGAACGGGCAAGCGAAGTGCTGAAAAGAAACGGATTTTCCTACGGCGCCAAAGCGAGCGTCCGTCGGGAGAACTTCCCTACCCGCGTATACGAGGGATATACGTTGCCCGCGGGTGAGTATACGGCGCTGATTATCGAGCTTGGTAGCGGTAAAGGGGATAATTGGTGGTGCGTGGTGTATCCGCCCCTTTGTTTTACGGCGACGAAGGGTGAAAACGTCGTATATAAAAGCAAAATCGTAGAAATTATCAAGGCTTGGAGAGCAAAACGCGAGGGGTAAGTACGCGTTGAAGTAAAACGTCCCCACCATGTACGGGCTGAAATACATACAGGAGGGAAAAATATGAAAAAGAAAACGAGAAAGATTGCCCTGCTCGTTGCGTTGGGGCTCGGGTTCGGGCTTTCCGCGACGGTAGGCGGACTTTCGGTGGCGGAAACGCACGCACAACCCGTTTGCGAGGAAAGCGTAGCGATAGAAACGGCGGTTTTGAAGCAAGGCGTGAAAGGCGAGGAAGTAAAGGAAGTACAACGCCGATTGAAAAATTGGGGATATTATAATGGAAGCGTGGACGGCGTGTTCGGCGCGGGTACGAAAAAGGCGGTAATCGCCTTTCAAAAGAAGAACGGCTTGAAAGCGGACGGTATCGTCGGGAAAGCGACGTATAAGGCGCTTGGTATGACGGCTTCTTATAACCTGCTCGTCGGGACGGCTGGGACGAACGGATTTTCGAGCTCGGACGTGTATCTGCTTGCAAAAACCATTTACGCCGAGGGGCGGGGAGAACCGTATACGGGACAAGTAGCCATCGGCGCGGTGGTATTAAACAGGGTGCGTAGTGCGTCTTTCCCGAATACCGTTTCGGGGGTTGTTTATCAAAAGCACGCGTTTACGGCGGTTTCGGACGGACAAATCAATCTTACGCCCAACGACACGGCGATGCGTGCGGCGCGGGACGCCATCAACGGCTGGGACCCTACGGGCGGAGCGTTGTATTATTATAATCCTGCCGTCGCGACGAGTTCTTGGATATTCGATAGACAGACGATTACCGTAATTGGCAAGCACGTCTTTGCGATTTAACGGGAGGAAAGGAGTGAAGTATGGAAGAAAAGAAGACTAAAAGAGTGCAAAACGTTTCTTCGGGCGCGGAAAAGGTGGAGCGCATTGAAAAGACGGTGAAAACGGAAAACAAGCCCGCGGAAAAGCAAGTTAAAAAGGTGGCAAAGGTGGAAACGGCGCAAAAGCAAACGCCAAACCAAAGCCAAAAACAAGCGCAAAAGCCGACGGAAAAGAAAAAGCAGGTAGAACAAGAAAAGAAGATTAAGCAGGAAGAGAAGCGTGCGCAAAAGCGCGTCGAACGCGCCTTAAAAAAGAAGCAAGCGAAAGCGGAAAAGGAAAAATTACGCGCGAAAAAGCGCGCGGAAAGAGAAAAGCGCGCCAATATGAGCAAAGCGGAACGCAAGAAAGAAGCGGAAAAAAACACGGCGGAGCGTAGGGCAGAGGCGGAAAAGCGAAAGGCGGAAAGAAAAGCCCAAGCAGAAAAGAAGAAAGCGGAAAGAAAAGCCAAGGCGGAAAAGCGCTTGGCGGAAAGAAAGGCGAGAGAGGAGAGAAGAAAAGCGGAGGC
>SVIK01000042.1 GCA_015069525.1 Clostridiales bacterium
AAGAAAAGCCAAGGCGGAAAAGCGCTTGGCGGAAAGAAAGGCGAGAGAGGAGAGAAGAAAAGCGGAGGCAGAGGCAAGACGTAGAGAACACGCGCATGCAAAAGCCAATCGCAGACAGGAAAAGAATAAAACTCGCCAAAAGAAAGAGAGCAGAAATAAAGAACGCAAGGAAAATAGAGGTGGCAAAAAGGGCTACGGCGGTTGGCTTGCGGCGGTGATAGCGCTCGGCACGGTCACGCTTGGTTTGACGACGGCGGTGACGGTGGGCGCAATCGAGATGAAAGGCATGAAAAACACCGCTATGACGGGCATACAAAGTACGACGTACGAGCTGACGGGGATTATGGAACACGTAGACGACGATTTGGATAGAGTGCGTATTTCCGCTTCTCCCGTGCAACAGGAACGTATTTTAACCGACCTTTTGGTGCAAGCGCGCCTTGCGGAATTGGATTTAGAAAAGCTCCCTATCAGCGGGGAGATGGACGGCAATTTAACGCGCTTTATCAACCGCGTTGGCGCGGAGAGTGAACGTATGCTTGCCAAGCTCCGTCACGGAGGGAAGCTCTCAAAAGAGGACGAAGAAACGTTGGAAAGGCTGTATAAAACCAACCATACAATGCGCATGCAGTTGGACGAATACGTCTCGAAAATGACGGATAAAGATTTGACGTCTTTTATGAAAAAGGGCGAAGGCATGTTTATGGACGCTATTAACGGCTTGGAAAATTTAACGTTGGAAGAAAACCGTAAGGCGTTGGGTGAAAAAATGAAGGGGGCAGGTATGGGTTCAATGACGCCTCCCTCCAAAAAGGAGAAGACGGGCTCGCCTAAAATCGATACGGCGCAGGCGGAAGAGCTTTGCAAACGGTATTTCTCCGATTATAAAATTGACGAATTTCAATGCGTAGGCGAAACGGTAGCACGGGATTACTCGGCGTATAACGTGCAGGGCTACGACGATGAGGGCACGATGCTCTTTGCGGAAATTGATTATAACGACGGCGAACTTATTCGCTTTGATTATTTCAAGCTGTGTGACGAAGAAACGTTCGATTTGCAAAACGCAGAACGAATCGCACTCGCATTTTTAGAAAGGCTCGGTTATGAGGATATGACGGCACTCCGTACGCACGAAAACGGCACGGATGCGGATTTCAGCTTCGTGTACGAGGCGGACGGCGTGGCGTATTACCCCGATACCGTGCGCGTTAAAGTATGCCGTACGCGCGGTGTGGTCACCGGATTTGACGCGTCGCAGTATTTGCGCAATCACGAACGCAAGGGCGAAATTAAGACGGGCGTGACGATGGAAGAGGCGCAGGCAAAGCTTCATAACGGTTTGACGGTGGAGCACGCACGGCTCGCCGTCGTGAAAGCGAAGGGCGGGGAACGCACGGCGTACGAATTCCTTTGCTCTTACGGTGAAGAAAAATATTTGGTGTATTTGGACGCTATGCACGGCGAAGAAATTGCAATTATGAATATTAAAAATTTATAAAATAAAAGAAAGGGAGCGGTTTTGACGCTCTCTTTTCTACTATATGGATAAACGGAAATTTTTTTTGCAAAAACTCTTGACGGGGCGGGGAAAGTATGATATACTATAATCGATATCCAATCTTATTAAGGAGGTAAAGGTATGCAAGAGAGGCAGACGAAGCAAAAGCAGATTATATACGAAGCGTTAAAGACGTTAAATCATCCAACGGCGACGGAAGTATACGGCTACGTGCACGATTTGCACCCGACGGTATCGCGAGCGACGGTGTTTAGGGTACTTGGTGGATTTGCGAGCGGTGGACGGGCGTTAGAGCTTCGAAGTGCGGGAAGCGAAGTGCGATACGATTATAACGTAGAGCCCCATTGTCACGGCAGATGCGTTGCCTGTGGAAAGCTTGCGGACGTAGAGGTAGAGGGGCTTCCTAGGAGCGGGATAAAAGCGACGGCGTGTGACGGATTCGAGGTAGAGAGCTACGCATTAGAATTTTTCGGCACGTGTAAAGAATGTCGCGAGGGAATCCGCGCGTAGGAAATTTTCAAAAAGGCGCGAAAAAAGCGTTGACAAGAAAAAGAAAAAGGTATATAATAAAAAAGCCGTTCGGAAAGAACGGCAAAAAATGCAGGTGTCGCCTAGCGGTATGGCGGCAGCTTCCCAAGCTGTTCCCGGCGAGTTCGACTCTCGTCACCTGCTCCAAAAATCGACAAGTCGCGGTAAGTGGCTTGTCGGTTTTATCTATTATCTTTTCGCTCTTCATTTTTTAATAAAACAAGGAGAAATATTATGAAAAAACTTTTTTCTGCTTTAACAACCGCGCTTATTATGTGCATTACACTAATATACTTTATTGCGTGTGATAGCAATAATAGTGTTGATAATAGTGTGGATACTAATGTCAAGTATAGCCAAGATTTAGAATTTGAATTAAACGAAGAGCAAACAGGATACGTTCTCAAAGGGATTGGCAATTGTAGCGATACAAAGCTAGTTATACCAGCTAAATATAATGAAAAACCTGTTGTAGAAATTGAGACATTTGCATTTGAAAAGAATAATTTTATCCAAGAGGTAGTAATTCCTGATAGTGTGGAAGTTATCCAATGGGCGGCATTTATCGAATGTGCCAACTTGACGAGTGTGGTTATCGGTAACGGGTTAGAAGGTATCGGACTGCAAGTGTTCGCTGGCTGTACTAATTTGACGAGTATAGAGGTAAGTAAAGATAATACGGCGTATAAATCAGTGGACGGGAATTTGTACACTAAAAATGGAGAAACGCTTATCCAATATGCCGTTGGAAAAACAGAAAAATCCTTTACTATTCCTGAAAGCGTCAAAAATGTCGGTGTGATGGCGTTCTTGGGTTGTGATAGTTTAACAAGTGTAGTAATCCCTGAAAGTGTAGAAAGTATCGGTGCCCATGCGTTTTCTGAATGCAGTAGTTTGACAAGCGTGGTAATCCCTGAAAGTGTAGAAAGTATCGATGGCGGTGCGTTTTCTGAATGCAGTAGTTTAACAAGTGTAGTAATCCCTGAAAGTGTAGAAAGTATCGGTATGAATGCGTTCTGGAATTGCACTAACTTGACAAGCGTGGTAATTGGCGACGGGGTAGAGATTATTTTCGGTTTTGCGTTCTGTAATTGCAGTAGTTTGACAAGCGTGGTAATTGGCGACGGGGTAGAGATTATTTCCGATTTTGCGTTCTGGAATTGCGGTAGTTTGACCATTTATTGCAAAGCGGAAAGTAAACCAAGCGGTTGGGGAGAAAATTGGAATTATTCTAACTGTCCTGTGTATTGGTATAGCGAAACGCAACCCACGACAACGGGCAACTATTGGTATTACGATGGAAATGGCGAAGTTGTTGTTTGGTAATGGAAAAATAAAATAAAAACCAAAAAGGGCTGTGGTAAATCCACAGCCCTTTTTGGTTAGTCAAAGTTTAGTTGTTTTCAAGCCAAGCTTTTGCTTTGTCAGCGCTCATACGCGTGATGTTTTCGCACGTATATTTCGATTCAGCACCGCCGTTCGTGTAGAGGAAATAGAAACCGTCTTGCGTTTTGAAAAGGCATTCTTCCCAACCGTCAGCGCTACCAAATTCACCGTAGGTCACCTTTTTAATGAATTCGGAAGTTTTCGTATCGTACACTTTCTTGCAAATAATTTTCTGCATAGTCGTTCTCTCCTTTTTTAAGTTTTGTATTTTTATTGTATACAAAAAAAATAAGAAAGTCAACTTTTAACGAGTGCTTTTTTGCGAAAAATCAATTATTTTTATTGGAAAAGCCACCCAAAAACAATCTATCAGCCCTCTACGTTGGTGATTTTTCCCTTTTCTACCGTCACGGAAAAATTTCGCACTTCGAAAAGTCCTTTTCCTTTTGGAAATACCAATCCGCAAACGTTGGGCTTTCGCGTGGGGACTACGCTTATAAACGCACCCAAAAATTCTCGCAAAGCGTGTGCTTTTTCTCGCAATTCGTCCGCCAAAAAATCCACGTATTCCACCCCCAAAAGCACGCTCTCGAAAAAGGCGTAGGGGAGCAATTCCTCCGCTATTTTTTCCCCGTCGTTTTCCCCCGTAGAGGTATACGCTTGTTTGAGTGTAAACGAAGTGCGCTCGCACCCGTTTTCCGCTAAAAGATACTCGCACTCCGCTATCCGTCCCAATCCGTCGAAGAGGGGCATAACGGTGCGCAATTTATCTCCATCAAGGGCATAGGAGAGCACTTTTTCGCAAAAAACACACTCGCCCAAGCGCGTATACAAAGCGAGCCGTTCTTGCGTTTTAACCGCGACGAGCGCTTTGAAGAAGTCCAGCTCGGCATGGGCAAAGCAAGCGTCTAACGGGCATAGGAAGAAGCCTTTTTCGCTCTCGATAGACAGTTGCACTTTGCCTTGCTGAAAGAGGGTGACGAGCGTATCGTTTTCACGTTTTTGCGCAATCGTTTTCAAGGTGAAATCGTTGGGCGGGAATTCCCGCGCGTATAGTGCAAGTCCGTCTGGCAAAAGATACACGTCAAAGCCGTTTGGCGGAGCAAAGCGGAGCTGTTCGTTTAAAAAACAGCCGATTGGCAGGGCGTTTTGCGGAGAAAATTGCGCGTAAATATTATCTTGTAAAGCGACCTCGGCAAACCGTTCGAAGCCGTCGGTAATGCCGAAATACGCACCGTTTAAAGTGAGCGCGCAAGGCGTTGAGGACAAAAAATAAACTTTCATACGCTAATATATTCTTTTTTTGTTTGAAAAAGTATAAAATGAGAAAATTTGTCAATAATCACAAGGCAACGCAGAGAAACTAAATTAAAAATCGGAGGCAAAAACTATGCAAAAAATCAACGGTTATACGGAAGAAGAAGCGAAGACGCTTGTGGATTACATCAAAGAGGGCAAAAGCAAAGGCAAGACGCTCACCTATCTTTTCGAAAGCTACGGTTTGGCGCGCGGTAGGGCGAAGGGTAGCGTAAGAAATTACTACTACGCGCTGATGAAAAACGAGAAAAAGGACGAGCGGATTGTCAAACTCTTGGACGGTTCGTCTTTGAGCGTAGAAAAAATTCGAGAATTCACGGAAGAGGAAACGGAGGAAACGTTGAAAAGCATTTTGGCGGAAAAGAGCAAAGGCATTTCCGTGCGACGCGCCATATACAATCTTTCGGGTGGGGACGATAAATTGATGCTCCGCTTGCAAAATAAGTATAGGAACATGCTCAAAAAAGACCCTGACAGAATCGTAGCAATCGCCAAACGGTTGGGTATGGACGAGGAAGCGCAACGCTTGCAAAAGCGCGCGTACGGTAGGGAAACGCGCGCAAAAGTGAACAAACAACCAATCCCCGATAGAGAGTTTTTACGCCGTCGTTTGGAAAACGAAATTAACGCTCTTTACGATAGACTTGCGCAGACGTTAAAGGAAGAAAACGCTCGTTTGCGCGAGGAAAACGCGAAACTCAAAGCGGAAAACGCCAAGAAAAACGCATGATAGGAAAGAAAAACGCAGGATAAAAAAGCGAGCCGATACGTCAAATATCGGCTCGCTTTTATAAAAAACGCTGTATACGTGCGCTCGACAACCTTTCTAACGATAACGAAAGACAGAAAGACTTGGCTGTGGCGACACGCCACGTGGAGGCACAACCTCAATAGCGAGAATATACACGCGTTCCTTTATGACAACCTTTCTAACGATAACGAAAGATAGAAAGACACGCCACGCGGAGGCGCAACCTCAATAGCAAGAATATGCACGCGCTCCTCTATGATAACCTTTCTTTCTAACGATAACGAAAGATAGAAAGACTCGCGTGCGGAGGCACTCCGCTAGTCGGCGCTTTTCTTTGTTTTTTTCGAAACTTTCTCTTTCACTTCGTCCACTTTTTCATCTGCTTTTTGCGCAATTTTTTCCGTACATTTTTCCATATTACGGATTTTTTCATCGATAAACGCGTCCAGCTTGGCTTGCGTTTCGTCCTGCGCCTTTTTCACGAACGCACGCATTCTATTGTTATTGGCTACGAGAAGCGCACCCACAGCGCCACCCATAATAAGCCCGATTGCAAACTTTTCCATACGATACCCCCTTTAAGAGTGGAAAACTCTTATGATATATTCAGTATGTGATAAAATTTTTGAAATATGCAAAAGAAAAAAGTGCGAAACGATAGACGAAAAGCGGAGTTTGTGTTATAATAGAGCTATGAAAAAACGCGCAATAGCTTTTGATATAGGGGACAAGAGGATAGGGGTAGCCATTTCCGACCCGTTTAACGAATACGCAATGCCTTGCGAAACGTACTTCCGCACCCACCGATTTTGGACGGACGTGGAAGCGGTGGCGAATATCGCCAAGGAGCGAGGCGTAGGGGTAATCGTATGCGGAATGCCCGTCAATTTCGACGGCTCGGAGAGTGTGCAAACGACGAAGACGCAAGATTTTATCGAAGCGTTGAAGACGAAGACGGATATTCCTATCGTTTTAGAGGACGAGCGGTTTACGACGATGCAAGCGCGAGAAACGCAGATTGCCGGTGGCGTAAAGCGCGGGGATAGGAAGAAGACGATTGATTCTATCGCCGCCTCGTATATTTTGGAAAGTTATTTACAGCGCGAAAAAATAAAAGAAAGGAAGGAAAAAGAAATGCAAGAAGAAATGATGGAAGAATACGAAAACGAAGAAGAACGTATTATCGAACTCGAAGACGACGAGGGCAACGTAGAGAAATATTTTCATATTGCAACGATAGAATATCGTGGGGATATGTATTGCGTATTTGAAAAGGCAGAACCCGAAACGGAAGAAGAAGCGGAAGAAGTGGTTATTTTCAAGCTCAACGAAGAAGCAGGCGAATTGTTGCCCTTGGAAGACGAACAACTCTTGGACGAAGTATTTGCGGAATTTTGCCACCAATACGAAGCGTTTGAAGACAGCGAAGAAGCGCAGTTATTAGATTAAGCGAGTGGCGCGTCGCCACAGGCGAGCTTTTCTATCTTTCCGTATCGCTCGTATCACTTTTGTAGAGGTATCGGGGCAAGAAGATAAGGTGAATAAACAAGAAAGGGATAAAGCAGATGAAAAAGAAATGGGTAGTGTTTGGCTTAACGGCGATTATGGCGTTTGGTGCGATGACGGCTTGCGGGATACCGGGGGTTGGCGGAGATAGCGACGGTGGCGTAAGCGCGGAAGCGTGGAATGCAGGAGCGGAATCGATAGATTCGCAGTACTTAACGCTGGAAACGAAGGACTATTATTATAATGAGACCAGGACAGAAAGCGGAAGTACTAATTGGAAATACCAATTTGGAGGAGATAGGGCATATAGCTATTATTATAGCGAAACCATGAAAAATGGGAGAGTAGATTATAGTAAGAGTGAAGAATACATAGTGGAAGTCAATGGTATCAGCTACGAATATACGATAAGCTATTATTACGACGTAGAAACGAGGACGTGGGAAGAGCCGAATATACAAGGTTGGAGAAAATGTTATGATGCCACGGAATTAGCAGATTTCCGCGAGACTACGATACAGCCTTTGGGGGCGATGGTCAGTTTGTTAAGGCTTGGGAAATTCTTATACACGTACGATAAAGAAAATAATGTTTATTATATGGACGCTGGCGGAATGTTGGAGGAAGAGGGTATCCGTCAAGAGGTAAAATTTAACGGGAACGAGTTATATTCCCTCCGCCAAACGATGCCAACGGAATACGTATACGAACAAGAAAAGTTTTACTCAAATATGGACACTACGTTTACTTTTGTACGTCCTACCATCAATTTGCCAGATTTGGCAGGGCTTAATAAAGTGGTGGCGGAAGAAAGCGCTTCTTAATGGATAGCTATCAATTTTAACGACTAAAAGTACGATAAAAACACGATAAAAGCGATGGGAAATTCCTATCGCTTTTTTATTTTTTATAAAAAATAATAAAAAATGGCAAAAAAATGAAAAAATTATACGCAAAATAGCTTGCAAGGGCTTGTCTTTTATGTTAAAATAAGATAGCTAAAAATTCACACTCGCTCATTGTGCGTAATCCGTGCCCGTAAAATCTTTCAATGCGGGCGTCATTACGAGCCAACACAAGGCGGGGAGGTAAAAACGGAGGTATGAATTATGGCAGTTATCACTATGAAACAGCTTTTGGAAGCTGGCGTACACTTTGGTCACCAAACCAGAAAGTGGAATCCCAAAATGAAGAAGTACATCTTCGCGGCAAGAAACGATATTCACATTATCGACTTGCAAGTCACGGCTAACCTTATCGAAGAAGCGTATGCATTCGTTTGCGAAAGCGTAAAAGCAGGCAAGAGCGTGCTTTTCGTTGGTACGAAGAAGCAAGCGCAAGAAGCGATTAAGGAAGAAGCAGAACGTTGCGGTCAATATTACGTGAACTCCCGTTGGCTTGGCGGTTGCCTTACCAACTTCAAGACGATGAGAAGCCGTGTTGAAAGATTGGAAAAGCTTGAAGCGATGGAAGCAAACGGCGATTTCGAAGTTCTTCCCAAGAAAGAAGTTATGCTTTTGAAGAAAGAAATGACGAAGTTGCAAGCAAACCTTGGCGGTATCAAGACGATGAAGGCTATGCCCGGCGTAATGTTCGTGGTAGACCCCCACAACGAAGACATCGCTATCAAAGAAGCGAAGAAGCTTGGTATTAAAATCGTTGCAATCACCGATACGAACTGCGACCCTGACGAAGTAGACTACGTAATCCCTGGCAACGACGACGCTATCCGCGCTATCAAATTGATTGCGTCCGTAATCGCAAACGCGGTTATCGAAGCAAACCAAGGCGAAGAAGCGTTGGTTGCTCCCGTAGCAGAAGAGACGGAAGCTACGGATATCGAAGAAGTAGTAGCACAAGAAAACGCGTAAGGCGTGCAAAACCGTTCGCCCGATGTATGCCATCGGGCGAATTTTTGAAAAAGAAAATTTAAGTAAATAGGAGATAAATTATTATGGCATTTACGGCAAAAGACGTAATGGCGCTCCGCGAAAAGACGGGCGCAGGCGTTATGGACTGCAAAAAAGCATTGACGGACGCTGACGGCGACATGACCAAAGCGGCAGACCTTCTTAGAGAAAGAGGTATTGCAAAGGCAGATAAGAAAGCTTCCCGTATCGCAGCGGAAGGTATCGTATCCTCTTATATCGACGGCAAAATCGGCGTTCTCGTAGAACTCAACTGCGAATCCGACTTCGTTGCAAAGAACCCCAAGTTCTCTACAATCGCAGAAGAAATCGCAAAAGTTATCGTGAAAGAAAACCCTGCTGACGTAGACGCACTCTTGGCGTGCGCTTATGGCGAAGGTAGCGTAGAAGATTATTTGAAGAGCAACATCGCCGTTATCGGTGAAAAGATTGCGGTTAGAAGATTCGTTCGTTATGAAAGCGAAGGCTTCCTCGAAAGCTATATCCACCTTGGCGGTAAGCTTGGCGTAATGCTTGAAATGGCAGGCGAAGCAACGGACGTAGCAAAGGAAACGGCACACGATATCACCCTTCAAATCGCGTTCACGAAGCCCGCTTACCTTACGAAAGACGAAGTGTCCGCTGATACGCTTGAAAAGGAAAAGGCTGTGCTTAAACAACAAGCAATGAACGAAGGCAAACCCGAAGCTATCGCTGAAAAGATGGTTATGGGTAGAATTAAGAAATTCTACGAAGAAAACTGCCTTATCGAACAAGCTTTCATTAAAGACGATTCCAAGAAGATTGGCGATTTGGTTAAATCCGCTGGTACGGCTATCACCAAGTTCGCGTTCTTCGTAATGGGTGAAGGTCTTGAAAAGAAGAGCGAAGATTTGAGCGAAGAAGTTGCTAAACAAGTAGCTGCAATGAAAGCATAAGCGGAGAGCCTCCGCTGGCAAGTCTTTCTATCTTTCGTTAACGTTTATACGTAAGGTTATCGTGGATAGAAAAAAAACGAAGAATAAAGGAACGGCAATACGCCGTTCCTTATTTTTTATATTTTTTTTGCATATACTATATATATGAATATTATAGAACAAGCCAAAGCGTTGCAAACAACGCTTGTCAAAATCCGTAGGAAATTGCACGCAAACGCGGAAACGGGGTTCGACTTACCCCAAACGCAAAAAATCGTATGGGAAACGCTGGAAGCATACGGCTATGCCCCTAACCGAGTGGGAAAAGGCTCGATAATCGCCACGCTTGGCGAAGAGAAAAAGGGGGATTGCATTTTGCTCCGCGCGGATATGGACGGTTTGCCAATCGAGGAAAAGACGGGCAAGACGTACGCTTGTAAAGGGGGCAATATGCACGCTTGCGGACACGATTTGCATACGACGATGTTGCTTGGCTCGGCAAAGCTACTCAAAGAGCGGGAGAAAGAATTGCGCTCGCCCGTCGTTTTCTTGTTTCAATGCGCCGAAGAAACATTGCAAGGGGCAAAGGACGTGGTGGAAAGCGGGATTTTGCAAGAATATAACGTCAAACGCGCGGTAATGCTACACGTATTGACGGCAACCGACCTACCAACGGGCAAAATCGTCGTCGCCTCCGAGGGAATAAGCGCACCCTCCGCCGATTATTTCACCGTAGAAGTGATAGGTAAAGCATGCCACGGCGCGTCCCCTCAAAACGGCGTGGACGCCCTTTCCATTTGCGCAAGAATTTTGCTTGCGTTGGAAACGCTTTCCGCAAGGGAGATTTCGACGATAGAGCCGTTTGTGTTGACGGTAGGAAAAATGTCGGCAGGGGTTGCGGGCAACGCTATTGCGGATAGGGCGGTTATGCAAGGCACGTTTCGCACGTTTGACGGGGCTACGCGCGCGTATATTAAAAGAAGAGTAGAAGAAATAGCCAAAGGCATAGCCAAAACGTTTAAGGGCTCGGCGAAAGTGGCGTATCCAAGCGGTTGTCCCGCGTTAAAAAACGACGGGGGTATGTCCGCGTTGATTGGCGAGCGGTTAAAAAACGGGATAGGCAAGGACGAGGTGTACGCTTCCGCGGATTTGGGCGGAAACGTAAAAAAGAGCATGGGCGGGAGCGAGGATTTTGCCTATATTGCGGAAAAAGTGTCGTCCGTCATGCTTGCGCTTTCCGCAGGGCAAAAGAAAAAGGGGTACGTATACCCCTTGCACCACCCGAAAGCCGATTTTGACGAAAGCGTATTATATATCGGCGCACTCGCGTACGTGCTTTCCGCATTGACGGAATAAATTTTTATAAAAAAAGGAAATTGTCATTTTTTGTCGAATATATATAGTAAGAAACTTTTGAGGAGAGGAATATGAGTAATTCCAAGGATTTTATAATAGAGGATGGGGTATTAATAAGGTATGAGGGAAACGACGAACACATTATCACTCCAGAAGGAATCATTTCAATTGATTCGTACGCATTTGCGAATAAGGGGAATTTAAGAAGTGTGGTTATAAGAGAGGGGGTGATTTCTATTGGAGAGTGCGTGTTTGAAGGATGCACCTATTTAGAAAAGATAGTAATCCCTAAAAGTGTAGTATCTATAGGAGCTTATCTCCATGGGCATTATATATGTAGTTGTGAGAATGTAGTGATTTATTGCGAAGCACCAAAAAGACCGATAGATTGGGATGAAGAGTGGAATTATCCTTATCGACCTGTTGTTTGGGATTGTCAAAACAATAATAAAGCAAACGATGGTTGTATTCATATTATATTAGAAGACATACATTATAAACTCAAAAAGGAAGTTGCAATAGTTGGAAGGCATATAAGCACAAGGGAAACATTAATAATTAAACCAACGATAGTGTATGAAGGCAAGACCTATAGAGTAGAGAGTATTGACAATTATGCTTTTTTGGATTGCCAAAACATTAAGAAAGTATTTTTTCCTTATAGCATAATAAGTATAGGAAAAGACGCGTTTTCGTTTTGTCAAAATCTATTATATGTACTGATACCCGATAATAATAGGTTGCTTGGAATAGGGGAAGGGGCGTTCTCTCGTTGTGGGAAATTACAATATTTTAGAATATCGAAAGAAACATTGCTTATTGGAAGAGAAGCGTTTGCTGGTTGCTCAAATTTAAGAGTTTACTGTGAAGAGGACACTCAACCAATAACATGGTCTGATGATTGGAATCCCGATAATTGTCCCGTTATCTGGGGATATAAAGGCGAATAAATAAAACAAAATACATAAAAACACACCCGAAGGCAAACGCCTTCGGGTGTGATACTTTTTTTGCAAATATACTACGTTACAACACTACAATATTTTTCTTTTCAATTTCCGTTTTCAATTCTTCGGGGAAATTTTCATCGGTGATAAGTACGTTCAAATCCTCAACGCGCGCAAACGTATACGGCTTGATTTTGCCGATTTTCGAGCTGTCGAGCATCATGTAAACGGACTTCGCTTTCTTTTGGATAAGCT
>SVIK01000043.1 GCA_015069525.1 Clostridiales bacterium
AGTTTTACTTTCGCGGTTATCCTCGTCCGTACGGCAATCGCGAAAGTAAAACTTAACGCGCCTTTGATGGCAGGGGAAAGCCCCGTTGTAAAACGTGCGCTCGTTATCGGTGGCGGTATTGCAGGTATTCAAGCGGCGCTCGATATTGCGGACGCAGGCTTTGAAGTGGATATCGTGGAAAAGAACGCAACTATCGGCGGTAGAATGGCGCAACTCGATAAGACGTTCCCCACGCTCGACTGTTCGGCTTGTATTTTGACGCCGAAAATGGTAGACTGTGCGCAACACGAAAAGATTGATATCCTTTCCTATTCCGAAGTGGAAGAGGTAAAAGGCTTCGTGGGTAATTTCAACGTAAAAATCCGTCGTAAGGCGAGATACGTTGACGAAACGAAATGTACGGGCTGTAAGGCTTGTATGGATAAGTGTCCGTCCAAGAAAGGCTTGAACACCTTCAATATGGGTTTGAACACTCGTCCTGCAATTCATATCCCGTTTGCGCAAGCTATCCCCAACGTGGCGGTAATCGACCCCGAACAATGTATAAAGCTTAAAACGGGTAAATGTGGTATCTGCCAAAAATTCTGCGGAGTAGGCGCAATCGATTACGAGCAAAAGGATACTTTTGTAGAACGTCAATACGGCGCAATCGTCGTTGCTACGGGCTTCAAGCCTATCGAGCTGACGGCGTTCAACGAATACGGTTATGCGGATAATAAAGACGTTATCACCTCGCTCGAACTTGAAAGATTGATGAACGCGGCAGGCCCTACGGGCGGTGTATTGCTCCGTCCTTCGGATAACGCGCACCCGCACACGATTACCTTTATTCAATGCGTAGGCTCGCGTGATACCAGCGGTTGCGGAAAACCGTACTGTTCTAAGATTTGTTGTATGTATACGGCAAAACACGCAATGCTTATCCGTGAAAAATATCCCGATACCAAGGTAAACGTATTCTATATCGACGTACGTACGCCTGGTAAGAACTACGACGAATTCTTCCGCCGTGCGGTAGAACAATACGGCGTAAACTATATCAAGGGTATGGTTGGCAAGGTTTACAACGAAAACGGTAAACTTATGGTACAAGGTTCTAACCTCATCGACAACGAACAAGTGACGATTGAATCGGATTTAGTCGTTTTGGCGGCGGCAATCGAACCGGAGCCTTCCGTTAGAAAGATTGCAACGCTCTTGACGGCAAGTATTGATACGAACAACTTCCTTACCGAATCGCACGCGAAGCTTCGTCCCGTTGAAAGCCCTACGGCTGGCGTATATCTTGCAGGTGTATGTCAAGGGCCGAAGGATATCCCCGAAACGGTATCCCAAGCGTCCGCTTGTGCCGCGAAGGTTATCGGCTTGCTTGTGAAAGATAAGTTGAAGACGAACCCTTGCGTGGCTACGCCTGATGAAAATATGTGTAATGGTTGTAGCCAATGTGCGAACGTTTGCGCATACGGCGCAATCACGTACGTGGATAAAGAATTCCGTCTTGGTGGCGGTAAAACGGAAATCCGTCGCGTAGCGTCCGTCAACCCTGCTGTATGTCAAGGTTGCGGTGCATGTACGGTGACCTGTCCTTCGGGCGCTATGGATTTGAAAGGATTCAGCTCGAAACAAATTATGTCGGAGGTGGAAGCAATATGCAAGAAGTAAGCACCGAAAAGAAAGAATTTGTGCCTAACATCGTTGCCTTTTGTTGCAACTGGTGTTCGTATGCAGGGGCGGACCTTGCAGGTTCTAGCCGTTTAAGCTATCCTGCAAACGTAAAAATTATCCGTGTACCTTGCTCCTGCCGAGTAAACCCGACGTTCGTTTTGAAAGCCTTCCAACAAGGCGCAGACGGCGTAATCCTTTGCGGTTGTCACCCTGGGGATTGCCATTACGTGACGGGCAACTACTATACGAGAAGAAGAATGGCACTCTTGTTTAGTTTCTTGAACTATATGGGTATTGAAAAAGAGCGTACGCGCGTGGAATGGGTTTCCGCAGCGGAAGGCGCACGTTTCTCCGCCGTTATGAACGATTTCGTGAAAACGATTTCTCAGCTTGGCGAAAACAAACGCTTGTCCGATTTGCGTGTAAAGGAGGGCGAATAATATGAAAGACGTTGAAATGAAAATGCTTGAACGTGCAAAAGCGCTCCTTGAAAGCGGAGAAGTGGCACGCGTTATCGGTTGGAAGAAAGGGGAGTTTTTCTACGACCCTACGCCTGCGTCTTTTGAAACGGTAGACGAACTTAAAGATTTCGTTTACAATTGGTTCTGTGGCGCAAACCTTTCCAAATACCTTATTCAAATGAGCAAAAAAGAAGGCAAGACGGCAGTATTTTTGAAACCTTGCGATACGTACAGCTTTAACCAACTCGTTAAAGAACACCGTATTAAGCGTGAAAATATCCACGTAATCGCCGTAGAGTGCCTTGCAAAACTCAATATCGAAGCAATCAAAGCACAAACGGACGGCATCGTAAAGAGCGTTGACGTCGTTGAAAAGGACGTAAAGGTCGTGACGACGAGTGGCGAATACACCCTTTACAAACCGGAAGTAGTTCTTTCTAAGTGTGCGGTTTGCAACAAGACGCACCAAGTAAAGGATGAGGAAATCATTTTGCACGAGCGTCCTGTTCGCGACGTAGACCGTTTTGAAGAGGTAGAAAAACTCGAAACGATGACGGCGGACGAACGCTTTGCGTTCTGGAAAGACCAACTTAGCAAGTGTATCCGTTGCAATGCTTGTCGCAACGTTTGCCCCGCATGTTCTTGCGTAAAGTGCGTATTTGATAACCCGAAATCGGGGATTTCGGCAAAAGCAAACGATTCGGAATTTGAAGAGAAGCTTTTCCACGTAATCCGTGCGTTCCACGTGGCGGGTAGATGTACCGACTGTGGCGAATGCAGTAGAGTTTGTCCTCAAAATATTCCTTTGCACCTTCTCAACCGTAAATTCATTAAGGATATCGACGGGTTGTACGGTCAATTCCAAGCAGGGGAAACGGACGAAGGCAAGACGCCCCTCACTTCTTATACGGAAGGGGACGTAGAGCCGAAAGACGTGTTTAACGGGGAGGCAAAATAATGTTAAAAATAGCGAAAGAAAGATTAAACGAATTGTATGCAAAAATCAATGAAGCTTTCGGTTTGTATATTCCCATTAAAAAAGCGGGGGAAGTAAACTACCACGTTTGGGGAGAGGGTAAAGAAGTTTCGATTGAAACGTTAAAAACGGTTAAATCTCCCAAAAACATGTTCTTCCCGCAAAGCGAGAATATGATGAAATTCAAAACGGAAGATAAGAACATTTCTATCGAAGATATGAATTTCGAAAAGAAACCGTTCGTGCTCTTTGGGGTGCGTGCATGTGATTATAAGGCAATAGACGTGCTTGATAAAGTGTTCCTTGCCGACCCTGTGGACACCTATTATCAATCGAGAAGAGAAGCGACGACGATTGTCACGCTCGCTTGCTCCAAGCCTGAGGAAAGCTGTTTTTGTAAAGTGTTCGACATTGACGCGACGGCACCGAAAGGGGACGTGACGACGTGGTTGGACGATAACTATTTATATTGGCAAGCAAACACCGAAAAGGGTGAAAAGCTTACTTCGCTCGTGGCAGAACTCTTTGAAAAGGGCGGGGAAGCGGAAGTAAAAGCGCAACAAGACGCTACGAAAGCGGTGATTGACGAACTTCCTTTCTCGAATTTGGATTTGAGCAGATTTAAGCCTGAGAATTTGAACGAATTGTTCAATGCAAAGGAATGGGAAGAAATGAGCGAGGCTTGCCTTGGATGCGGTACTTGTACGTTTGTTTGCCCGACCTGCCAATGCTTTGATATCCGCGATTTCAAGACGAACGATGGTATTTTGCGTTATCGTTGCTGGGATTCGTGCATGTATTCCGACTTTACGCTTATGGCGCACGGCAACTCCCGTACGACGCAAATGCAAAGATTTAGACAAAGATTCATGCACAAGCTCGTGTACTATCCTTCGCAAAACGGCGGATTGTATTCGTGCGTAGGTTGCGGTAGATGTGTCAACAAATGCCCGCAACACCTCAATATCGTAAAAGTTATTAAAACGCTTGGAGGTAAGAACGATGACTAATGAAAACTTGATTCCCAAAGTCGGCGTGATTACCGACATTAGAAAAGATACGCCCGACGTTAAGACGTTCCGCGTCGTTGGTTTGGACGGCAAAAAATTGTTCGAGCATATGCCTGGACAATGCGCAATGGTATCCGTACCCGGCGTTGGCGAATGTATGTTCTCTATTACCTCCTCGCCCACGAATAAGGAATTTATGGAATTCTCCATTAAAAAATGCGGATGCGTGACGGAAGTGTTGCACGCAATGGAAGTAGGGCAACAAATCACGGTGCGTGGGCCTTATGGTAAAAACTTCCCCGTAGAGGAAGATTTCAAGGGCAAAGATTTGCTCTTTATCGCAGGCGGTATCGGGCTTGCGCCCCTTCGTAGCGTTATCAACTACGTACGTCATTACCGTGAAAACTACGGCAAAGTAGTTATCGTATACGGCGCAAGAAGCAAGGAAGACCTTGTTGACATCAACGAAATTCAAACGGAGTGGGTAAACGAACCGAATATGGAAGTTTATCTCACCATCGACCGTCCCCAAGACGATTGGGACGGACACGTTGGTTTCGTACCTGCATACGTAAAAGAACTTGGGTTAAATCCCAACATGACGGCGGTGCTTTGCGGACCTCCTATCATGATTAAATTCACGCTCGCAGGGCTTTTGGAACTCGGCTTTGATAAATCGAACGTATTTACGACGTTAGAGCTTCGTATGAAGTGCGGTATCGGTAAATGCGGTAGATGCAACGTAGGCGACAAGTTCGTATGTAAAGACGGACCCGTCTTCCGTATGACGGAGCTTGACGAACTTCCCAATGAGTATTAAGGAGAAAACGACAATGGAAAAAATGGTAAACGTATTTCTTTTCGGTAAACGTTATGAAGTTCCGGAAAGTTTGACGATTATGAAAGCAATGGAATACGCTGGGTATCAGCTTGTTCGCGGTTGCGGTTGCAGAAACGGTTTTTGTGGCGCTTGCGCAACGATTTACCGTATCAAAGGTCAACAAGAATTAAAGACGTGTTTGGCTTGTCAACAACAGGTTGAAGAGGGTATGTACGTGGCGACGCTTCCTTTCTTCCCCCTCGTAAAGCAAGTTTACGATATCGAAAAGATTAAGCCTACGCAACAAATCATGATGCAACTTTATCCCGAAATCTATTCGTGTATCGGTTGCAACGCTTGTACGAAGAGCTGTACGCAAGAGCTTAACGTTATGCAATATATCGCATACGCGCAACGTGGCGAATATGAAAAGGCTGCGGAAGAGAGCTTCGACTGCGTAATGTGCGGTGTATGTTCTTCCCGTTGCCCTGCGGGTATTTCTCATCCCCAAGTGGCACTTCTTACGCGTAGACTTACGGGCAAATACCTTGCGCCTAAGAGCGAGCATCTTGTCAACCGCGTAGCGGAAATTGACGCGGGGGATTGCAAGGCGGCGCTTGAAGCGATTATGAACACTCCGCTTGAAGAGCAAAAAAATCTCTATAACCATAGAGAAATCGAAAAATAAGGAGAAGCACTATGTATCACTATACCGATGAACAATTGGAATCGATGAAAAAAGTAGAAGCAAGCCGTGCTTCTCGTATTGAAAAATTGCACGCACGCATGACGGCGGAAGAAAAAGACGCCGTTTTGGCGGAATTTCACCCCGACTATATCACTTCCGCGTATGAAGAATTGAAAGTAGGGAAAAATAAAGGCGGAAAGGTCTTGCACGAGCTTGCCAATTTGTTGCAAGGACACTCTCGTGTGAAGGATATGAAAATTGACCTCACGAAGATTGATTACGACGTAGACGTGCTCGTAATTGGTGGTGGCGGTGCAGGTTCGTCTGCGGCTATCGAAGCGCATCAACGCGGTGCAAACGTTATGATTGTGACGAAGCTTCGTTTAGGCGATGCGAATACGGCAATGGCGGAAGGCGGTATCCAAGCTGCGGATAAGCCCAACGACAGCCCTGCTACGCACTATCTTGACGCACTCGGCGGAGGACACTTCAAGAACAAGCCCGAGCTTTTGTATAAGCTTGTAAACGAAGCGCCCGAAGCGATTTTGTGGTTGAATAATTTGGGCGTTATGTTCGATAAAGAAGAGGACGGCACGATGGTGACGACGCACGGCGGTGGTACGTCGAGAAAACGTATGCACGCTTGTCGCGACTATTCCGGTTCGGAAATTATGCGTACCCTCCGCGACGAAGTATTCAACCGTGGCATTACGGTGGTAGATTTCACGTCCGCAATCGAGCTTATCAAAGATACCGACGGCAAAGTTGCCGGTGCGGTGCTTATGAATATGGAAACGAAAGAAATCTTGGTGGCAAGGGCGAAAACGGTTGTTATCGCAACGGGCGGTGCTGGTAGATTGCACTACCAAGGCTTCCCCACGTCCAACCACTACGGCGCAACGGCAGACGGGCTCGTACTCGGCTATCGTGCAGGCGCAAAACTTTTGTATCCCGAAACGTTGCAATATCACCCTACGGGTGCGGCAGAACCTACGCAAATCTATGGTGCACTCGTGACGGAAAAAGTACGTTCGCTCGGTGCACAGCTCGTCAATAAAGACGGCGAAGCGTTCGTATATTCGCTTGAAACGCGTGACGTGACGGCGTCTTCGATTATTCGTGAATGCAAAGCGAATAAGAAGGGAATTAAGACGACGGACGGCGAAGGCGTATGGCTTGACACTCCGCTTATCGATATTTTGAACGGCGAAGGCACGATTGAAAAGCGTATTCCTGCCATGCTTCGTATGTTCGGTAAATACGGTATTGATATCCGTAAAGAGCCGATTTTGATTTATCCTACGCTTCACTATCAAAACGGCGGTTTGGATATCGGCGCAAACGGTATGACGTGCATTGAAAACTTGTACGTTGCAGGCGAAGCGGTTGGCGGTATTCACGGTACGAACCGTCTTATGGGCAACTCGCTTCTCGATATCATCGTATTCGGTAGAAACGCTGGTCAACAAGCGGGCGAAAAGTGGAAGAGTGTAGAACTCAAAGAACTCACCCTTGCGCACGTGGACGAGTTTGAAAAGGAATTGGAAGAAGCGGGTATTACGACGGACGTTGTATCGCCTAAACTCCTTCCTGATTACAGAAGACAAGCGAACTAATCTTACAAAACTGAATAAAAAGGACAAAACGCACGGGGTATGTACGCTTTGTGCGTTTTCGTCCGCAAAAAAGGAGTGGTAGAAAATGGAAAATCAAAATGAAGAAGTAGTTCTTCAAAATGAAAAGAAGAAAAAGAAAAGCCTAAAATGGCTTTGGATAACGCTTGCGCTTGTGATTGTTGCAGGGATTGGCGTTTGGTGCAGTTTGAGCGCTATTTTTAATCCCAATATTAAAGATGGGAAAGAGGTTGAAGGGGTGAAAAACGTCTTTAACTTTGGCTCTACGTTTGTATTGTTCACGATAACGTTTATCGTAATGGCATTAGGTTATTTGCTTGGTGGTATCAATATCAAAGGTATTTCGCTTGGTACGGCAGGGGTGTTCTTAATTGCAATTTTGGTAGGGTTCCTTTGTACGTTAATTCCTGAAAATGCAGGCTTGTTTTCGGGCTTTCATTTGACGGAAAGTTCTTCCGTAGTTAATACCTTTAAAGGGACTATTCAAAATATCGGTTTGGTAATGTTTGTAGGAAGTGTAGGCTTTATTGCTGGTCCTAACTTCTTTAAGAACTTGGCTAAAAATTTCAAAACGTACATTGTATTGGGTATCGTAATTATCCTGTCGGGTACGCTTGTGGCAGTTATTTGTACTCTGTTAACACCTGAATACGGTCCTGAATATTGGTCTGGCGTGCTTTCGGGTGCATTAACCTCTACGCCTGGTTTCTCCGCGGCAAAAGACGCGGTGGTAGGTGCGGTAAATCAAGAAAGCTTAGAATCGCTCATCACGCTTGGTCACGCTATTGCATATCCTTTCGGCGTTGTAGGGGTTGTATTGTTTGTGCAATTATTGCCTAAATTTACAAAAGCAGATATGGCAAAAGAAAGAGATTATTTGCGTATTGGTGCACAAGAAGAAAAGAGAGATTATTCTAAATTCTTCAAGTGCGAAGATTTTGGTTTCTTGCCTTTTGGTCTTGCGATAGTGGCTGGCTTGCTTTTAGGTTCGATTACCATTCCTTTGACGGGCAAAGGATATGACGGTGCAACGTTCTCGCTTGGTACGACGGGTGGCGTGTTGATTATGTGCTTGGTGTTTGGACACTTTGGCCATATCGGCAAATTGTCGCTCGAAGTAAAAGAGGGTACGTTGAAAGTAATGCGTGAATTAGGTCTTGCGCTCTTCTTGCTTGGTGCTGGTGTACACGGTGGTGTATCGCTTGTAGAGCAAATCAAAGCGTTTGGTGGCGGAATTGTTGCATGGGGCTTCGTAGGTGGTGCACTCATGACGATTGTGCCTATGATTGTAGGATTCTTCCTTGGTAAGTACGTGCTTAAATTGCCTCTTTTGAACAACCTTGGTTCGATTACGGGCGGTATGACGAGTACGCCTGCGCTTGGTACGTTGATTTCGACGGCGAAGACGGACGACGTAGCGTCGGCATACGCATCCACGTATCCGATTGCCCTTGTTTTGGTTGTATTAGCGTCGCAGTTGTTGATAACGTTAATGTAAAAGAAAAATTCCCCGTTGCGTGAAAATACGCAACGGGGAAATTATAAAAACGGCGTAAAAACAGTTGATTTTTTTTTATCGTTAGTATATAATATAAAAGCTGTTTGCAGAGATGGCGGAGTGGTCGAACGCGCACGATTCGAAATCGTGTGATGCGGGAACGTATCCAAGGGTTCAAATCCCTTTCTCTGCGCCACAGTTTACAAGGGTTTTAGTGCGAAAGTGCTAAAACTCTTTTTTATTGCAAAATCTAATCTTTTGTATTTAGTTGTATGTAAAATTCAATACGGCGTAAGCGTGAATTTAGAAGCTTCTTTCCTTTTGAAATCGTCTAAAACGTGAGTGTAAACAGTCAAAGTCATTTGTGGGGTGGAATGTCCTACAAGTTGTTGACATACATTTACGTTCACGCCACTTTCAGCGCACCTCGTTATGTAGGTATGCCGTAAATCGTGTAGTCGGTGAGTAGGGCAAAGCTTTTTGAACGCGTGCGACACATAACAAGGGGCAAAAGGAAAAACAAACTCTTTGTTTTTGGAATAGCTTATTTTTCGTTGCTCGTTCAATATCAGCCGTAAATCTTCCGTTAAAAAGATATTACGAAAGCTATCTTGTGTTTTCGTTCCACGTATCAAAATTACGCCTTGTAATTCGTTTATGTCTGCCCATCGTAGCGTAAGGGCTTCCGTCCGTCTAACGCCCGAATATAGATAAAAGAGCATAAGCCACTTAATTGATTTTCCGTCAAGGGAAAATATAAATTTTTGTTGTTCGTCAATCGTAAGGGCATTTCCGCGCTTTTTGTTGTGTCTTATAGGTTCGGTTAGCTCGACAACGTTGCGTGTGATTATTCCAAGTTTTACAGCCTTTAAGAACGCCGAAAACCAAACTTGCCGAACGTAAACGCGAGTACGCGTTTGCTTTATAGAAGATAAAGCAAAATCAAGTTGCAAAGGGTTTACATCTTGCAAGGGAATTTCTTTCAACCACGCAGGAGTATGCAAGCGTATCATTTGCTCGATATTACGTAAACTGTAAGTCTTTAAGACGGGTTTTTTATAAGTCGTAAACCAAAGGGAGAGCCACTCGCCCAAAGTAATATTTTTCAGTTTTTCTAATGACAGCATAAAATCAATCTTCCAACGGATTAAAAATAGGGAGAAAGGGATTAAAGCTTTTACGCTCATTACCTCTTAAAAAATCGTTATAAAGTTGCGTTTCTTTCTCAAATACGGATTCACAACGTTTCAATAATTGCATATAGTTAATGCCACGTGAATTTTTAACATAGTAAAGCAATCTTATATCTCGAATATCCAAGCTACTAAAAAGCCCTAAAATAAGCTCAATGCGAAGGCAAAGCACTTGTTTTGTGATAGTCTTTTGCCATTTCAATTTTTCGAAATTTTCAATTTCTTCGTGCATACGTAAAAAATAATCTTTCAACATAGGAACGGCACAAAAAATTTCTTCAATATTTAATTCCAATGTGTCGAAGTCGTTTTTGATTGTAAAATGTTTATTCATAAAATCCCCTTAAAAGTAAAAGCCCGCACCGTGCGAGAGTGCGAGCCTTTACAGATTATGTTGTTATTTAATTGTTGACCTTTGATTATTTTTGTAAGTCCTCGCACGACTTATCTTAATTTAAGATATTACAATTATATATCTTAAAACAAGATATGTCAAGTATTTTATCTTAAAAAACGATAAAATATTTCAAGGAGGGAAAAAAAATGAAAATTGGCGAAAATATAAAATATTTAATGAAAGTAAAAAACTTAACGCAATCTGCGTTAGCCAAAGAAATAGGCGTAAAACAAAATACTATCTCGCAATGGATAACAGGAACAAACGAACCAAGTTGTGAAACAATCTTAAAGCTTTGTAAAATTTTAGACAGTACGCCAAATGAATTGCTTGGCTGGGAAGATTGAGGGGGACTGTCAAAAATAACGTTTTTACAAACACCACACGAAAAAAAGGAAAAAGCAAAGCCTGCGCTTATTTGCTTTTTCCTTTTCCTTTTTTTTCGCCGAGGCATTTGCCTCGGACAGTATTTTTATATAAAAAATAAAAAAACCGCTTTTTTAAGCGATTTTTTTTCCACCTTTTCCACCTTTTCCACCTACGCCTTGGACAAGCCCTCAAGGCGTAAATTTTAAGGCTCAATCCCTTGATTTATAAGGCTTTCCATACCTTTCGGTGTGTCTTGTCTTTCCACCTTTTCCACCTTTTCCCTGCAATCTATATAAAAACGGAGAAAACAAGGGATTTGCAAGCATTATAACACGTTTATACGTAAAAGTCAATATTTTTTATGAAAAAATGTAATTTTATCGTCGAAGCGCCATAGCGCTAAACTTTACACGCCCATTGCGATTGCTTTGCAATCCCAATGCTCGCATAAAGTCTACGTCCGTTTACGAGGTAAACGGGAGATATTGGATTGAAAGGCGTTGCCTTTGCTTTGCTTCCTAATAACCAATAAATCAAGGAACGCCCCGCTCGGCGGTTTTCCCCGCACAAGGACGTTCGCAAGATTTTGGCTTTTTCAATATACCATACTTTTGCGGATATTGCAAGGGGTTTTGTCGTCTTATCATTGTTGACCTTTTGAAATTGCCGAGAAAAGAGACTACCCCCCTTAAAAAAGGGGGAAATGTTGACCTTCGTCAAAAGCCTTCGAAAATCGACTTGCACAAGCTTTCACACGCAACGAACACCCAACGCAACGCCCTGCACCCCGCTATGTTCGTTCCACCACTTGATTATTTTATATTGCCAGCTACAATACACGGCACGGATTTTATGCAGTGGCTCGTGAAACCTGACCTTAATTTATTACACGATTTTAGGGCGTTTTCGTGTCAAAAGACAAGGTTCGAAATCGTGTGATGCGGGAACGTATCCAAGGGTTCAAATCCCTTTCTCTGCGCCACGGAAAAAGCACCCCAACGTGGGTGCTTTTTTCGTGGGGTAGAAAGGTTTTGCAGAAACGTTGAATTAGCAAGGGTTCACGCGAGTTGCGAGAAGAAACAAGGAAAGAAAAGACGAATTGTAGGCGAGCAACGAAGCTTTGTCGCCACGCGACAAAATGCCTTTCTCTGCGTTGATATTATTTACG
>SVIK01000044.1 GCA_015069525.1 Clostridiales bacterium
GGGGAGAAGCGGATTTTAACGTGTCCGTACTGTCCGTGTCCGCCCGATTGTTTCTTGTGCTTGCCTTCCGCTTCCGCCGTGCCACGGATAGTTTCGCGGTACGCAATGCGAGGGGAGGAGAGCTTAATATCCACGCCGTAGCGGGATTTAACCTTTTTCACCAGCGTTTCCAATTGTGCGTCGCCCTGTCCACCCAACAAGATTTCGCCCGTTTCCACGTTCTTTTCCACGGTGAAGGTATAATCTTCTTCTTTCAGTTTGGCAAGCCCTGCGAAAACCTTATCCTCTTCGCCTTTCTTTTCCGCGCTCACCGCCATAAAGAGGGTAGGCTTAGGGAAGTGGATAGGGGTAAAGCGTACTTTTGCATTGACGTCGCAAAGGGTGTCGCCCGTGTTGGTATTGCCCAACTTATTCACCGCGCCGATATCGCCTGCGCCCAATTCGTCCACCGCTTCCATCTTCTTCCCACGGAGCACGTAAATTTGTCCAATACGTTCTTCGCACTCGGTATTAGAATTCCACACGGTAGAACCGCTTTTGAGCGTTCCGCGGAAGCTCTTAATATAGGAAAGTTTGCCGGAATACGGGTCGATAACCGTCTTAAACACCTGTGCGGCAAACGGTGCGTCTTCGAGGGTACGAAGGGACATCATCTTATCCGTTTGTAAATCTTCCGCCATCGTGTTCAATCTTTCGCGTGCTTGGGGCATATAGGTGACGATTTCGTTTAAGAGGTTGATAACGCCACGGTTTTGTAATGCCGAGCCCGCCATTACGGGAATCGTATTAACGGAAGCAATACCCATACGGATACCGCGTATCGTTTCTTCTCTCGTCAAATCTCCCGTTTCGAAATATTTATCGAGCAAGATTTCATCGTTTTCCGCCGCCGTTTCCATAAGGCTTTGTTTCATTTCTTCCACGGCGTCTTTCATATCGTCAGGGATAGCAATTTCTTGCGGTCCGCCTTCCTTAAACAAATACGCACGTTCTTGCAAAGCGTTGATACAGCCTTGCATTTTGCCGTTTTCCATAATAGGAATTTGAATAGGCGCAATTTTACCCGCATATTTAGCGCGGATAGCGGCTACCGTACCGAGATAATCGGCGTTGTCCTTATCCATGCCGTTGATAAAGATAATCAACGGTTTACCAAGCTTTAAGCAATAATCGACGATAGATTCCGCGCCGATAGGGAGGACGCCGTTAGCGCCGATAACAAGAAGTGCTCCACCGGCAGCGCGAAGCCCCTCGTTGCGTTCGCCCTCAAAATCGTAATAACCGGGCAAATCGAGTAAATTCACTTTCACGTCTTTCCAAACGAGATTGGAGACGGACGTATAGATAGACATTTTCTTGGCTTTTTCCAGCTCGTCAAAATCGGAAACGGTCGTTCCGTCAGCGACTTTTCCCATACGGTCGATTACACCGCCGTTAAAGAGCATCGCTTCACAAAGCGTCGTTTTCCCTTCTCCGCTGTGTCCGATAATGGCAATATTTCGGATGTTTTCACCTTGAAATTTCATAAATAATACCCCCAATTTTGGTTTGAAATGTTCTTTTCCAACGAAAAACGCTGTTTAACTGAAAAGTTTTAACTATTATAATATAAATACGCACAAAATTCAAGGGGTTTTGGAAAAAAAGTTTATAAGAGGTCCAAAAATAAAAACCCGCCTTATTATAAAGACGGATTTTTACCGTGCGACAACGAACGAAGCTTGGCTGTAAAAATAGTATACTCCACAAATATGTGGATGTCAAGCATTTTCCACAAAAATGTGGCAAAATTATTATAAGGAGATAAAGATATGAATTACGGAGAAGCAATGAAGCAACAACGTCTTGCTTGTGGGAAAAGCCTTTTGCAAGTAGAAAAGGACACGGGTATATCCAATCAAAACCTTTCCCGCTGGGAAAGAAACGAAGTATTGCCTAATATTCATGCTTGTGTCCAACTTGCTAAATATTACGGGATAACGATAGAAGAATTGATTGGCATTTAGGTTGACAAGCAGTAAAGGAAAGTCGTATAATAAAATTATGGAACAAAGAATTTACTTCGACCACGCGGCGACGACCCCCGTGGACAAACGGGTAGCAGAAAAAATGTTGCCCTATATCACGGAAATTTTCGGCAATGCCGATTCTCCGCACGCCGTCGGTCGCACGGCTATGTGCGCGGTAGACGAAGCGCGCGATACGATAGCGACGCTCATCAACGCCCAGCCTAGCGAAGTGTATTTCACGTCGGGCGGTACGGAAGCGGACAATTGGGCGATGATAGGCGGTGCGCTTGCAAAACGCAAAGAGGGCAGAAACGAAATCGTGCTTTCCTCTATCGAACATCACGCCGTTTTATCCTCTGCCCAGCGTTTGGAAAAAGCGGGCTTTACCGTGCGCTATTTGCCCGTAAACGAAGGGGGCATGGTCGAGTCGAGCGCGATAGAAGAAGCGGTAAACGAGCATACGGCTATCGTATGTTTAATGTCGGCGAACAACGAAACGGGCGTTTTGCAACCGATTGATAAAGCGGAGGAAATCGCGCATAGAAAGGGTGCGCTCTTTTTCACGGACGCCGTGCAATACGCGCCGTATATGCCGATAGACGTCAAAAAAATGAAGGTAGATATGCTTTCCTTTTCCGCCCATAAATTCTACGGCCCGAAAGGGGTAGGCGTCTTGTATATCAAAAGCGGGGTAAAGGTAGAAAAGCTCGTCGGTGGCGGGGAACAAGAACGTGGCATGCGCGGGGGTACGCTCAACGTGCCCGCAATCGTGGGTATGGCAAAGGCGTACGAAATTGCGTGTGCGGAGCGTGCGGAAACGAACGAAAAATTGCGCTTTCTTTGCACGAAATTTTTAGAAGAACTCGCTCCCATCGAGGGGATAACGCGCAACGGCGTGGGGGATAACGTACTTCCGTCGGTGGTAAATTTGCGCCTTGACGGGGTGGAGAACACGGCGTTTTTGTTCAATATGGATTTAAACGGCGTTTGCCTTTCCGCAGGGAGCGCATGCGCAAGCGCTTCTATCAAGCCCAGCCACGTGTTGACGGCAATGGGATTGACGGAGAAGCAGTCGAAAGAGAGCGTGCGTTTCAGCTTCGGCAAAAACAATACGGAGGAAGAAATTCTCCTTGGGGCGCGCTTGACGGCGCAGTTCATTAAAAAATTGCGTTAAAATCTTGTAAAAAAAGCGATATAAAGTTCTTTACTAATCAAAAAAAATGTGTTATAATAAAAATAGACCAAAAATCGGAGGTAAAAAAAATGGCACACGTTATTACGGACGAATGCTTGGCTTGCGGTGCTTGTGCAGATACCTGCCCTGTGGGAGCGATTTCCTTGGGTGACAACGGTATTTACGTAATCAACGACGAATGCGTTGATTGTGGCGCTTGCGAAGACGGATGCCCCGTTGGCGCAATCAAAGCGGAATAATCGAATTTGAAAACAAGAAAAGGCTTCGTAGGAAGTCTTTTTTTGTTGCCAAAAATATCGCCACGCCCCGTCTTGAAATGTTTTTTTTGCAAAATAAAACCCCGAACGGTATTTCCCGTTCGGGGTTCGTACGCGATTATTGACAAAAATCGGGAAAAACTTCCTCCAATTCGCAGTCGCACACTTGTTTTACTCGGTCGAGATAATTGCGGGCGCGTGTTGCCAGCCCCGCCAACTTTTTACTCAAACCGAGCGCCAGCTTCTCGATAAGCCCAACCAAAAAGGGCACGATATAGCCGACTTGACGCAAAAACTTCATAAATTTGGCTTTCTTCATAAAACAAACTCCTTTTTTGGCTTTCTTTTTAAGCCAAGCGTTTTATTTTTTGTCTGTGCCGTGCAAAGCCAGCACAGACGGTTTCGCCGAAAAAAGCCTGCGTCCATTTGGGAAGAAAACGGGGAGGGGACACCGTTTTCCGTCCGTTGCGCGTATAGTATAGCGCATTTTTCGCACTTGTCAAGGGGGGACTTTCGCTTTTTTTTATAAAAAAGTGAAAAATTTTTTCAATCGCCAATGGAAAGGGAAAAGAGCCTTGACATTTTCTTTCGTTTGCGGTATAATAAAGCGAGTGGAGAAAGGGCATGATTATTTTAGGGATAGACCCAGGTCTTGCGACGTTAGGGTACGGCGTTATAGAAAAGGACGATAGAGGAAACTGTCGGGCGATAGACTGCGGTGTCGTGACGACGCCCAAGCAAGAGAGTTTGCCCGTTCGCCTTGCCCAGCTCGAAGAGGGGTTGCAAAAGATTTTAGATACTTATAAACCGGACGAGATTGCGATGGAGGAGCTGTTTTTCTCCAAGAACATCACGACGGGTATTGCGGTAGCGCACGCAAGAGGGGTTGCCCTCCTCACCTGCGTAAAGGCGTGCGGAAAGCTGTACGAATACACGCCCATGCAAATCAAGCAAGCGATAACGGGCTACGGCAATGCAGATAAAAAGCAAATGCAAACGGTGGTAGCGTCGCTGTTGAAATTGAAAAGCGTACCCAAGCCGGACGATGCCGCCGACGCGTTGGGCGTAGCGCTTTGCCACGCGTTCACCAACCGCTTTGGTGAGTTGTTCGCCGTGGGGAACATGACGAGAACGAAAGGCAAGAACACGGCGGGGGATATCGCCACGCAAATGATTGCGGAAGCGGAACGCCGTCGCGCGGAAAAGGTAGCCCAAGCCCGCGCGAAACAAATGGAAAAGGGAGAGAAATAATGATAGCGTATTTAAGAGGTCGCGTGCTTGCTATCGCAAGCGAAACGGCAATATTGGACGTCAACGGCATTGGCTATGAAATTTACTGCTCGGGCGGTGCGTTTCGAAAACTGACCGTAGGCGAAACGGCGGAATTATATACGTATATGCAAGTAAAAGAGGACGGCGTCACGCTGTTTGGTTTTGCCACGACGGCGGAAAAGGAGCTGTTTTTAAAAATCACGTCCGTATCGGGGGTTGGCCCGAAGCTCGGCATATCGGTATTGACGAGCATGAGCGGGGACGAGCTTGCCACCGCAATTGCAACGGCGGACGTAAAACGTCTTTCGTCGGCGAAGGGTATGGGCAAAAAGACGGCGGAGAAAATCGTATTGGAACTGCACGGCAAAATCTCTGCGACGGAGGTTATGAACGCTTCGGAGGACGTCTTTACAGCAAAATTAAAAGGGACGGCAACGCCCGTCAACAAGGAAGACGAAGAGGCGATAGAGGCGCTCGTTGGGCTTGGATTTACCAAGAACGAAAGCGTACAAGCGATTAAGCGCGCAAGAGAAAACGGCGCGAAAACGACGGAAGAAATTATCAGGAAAGCGTTGCAGGCGAGCTTTTAACGGGGAAGACAAATGTTTCAAGAGGAAGATTTTATCGATGAAAATTTAACCGTTGCCACCAAGACGGAATACGATTACGAAGAGAACGTACTGCGTCCCAAAACGATGGCAGACTACGTCGGGCAACAAAAGGTTAAAGAGAATTTAAGCGTGTACATCTCGGCGGCGAAGGCGCGTGGCGAGGCGCTCGACCACGTCCTTTTATACGGCCCTCCCGGGCTTGGTAAAACGACGCTTTCGCATATTATAGCAAGCGAGATGGGCGCGTCTATCAAAATGACTAGCGGACCTGCTATCGAGCGTAGCGGGGATTTGGCGGCAATACTTACCAACCTCAACGAGGGGGACGTTTTATTCATAGACGAAATTCACCGTTTGCACCGTTCGGTGGAAGAAATGCTGTATTCGGCGATGGAAGATTACGCGCTCGATATCATCGTAGGCAAAGGCCCGTCCGCGCGCAATATCCGTTTCACGTTAAACAAGTTCACGTTGGTAGGCGCAACGACGAAGATAGGCATGCTTGCGCCTCCCTTGCGGGATAGATTTGGTATCATCAACCGTTTGGAAATGTATACGAGCGAGGAACTCAAAGACATCGTCACCCGTTCGGCAAAGGCGCTTGATATAGCGATAGACGAGCAGGGCGCGGAGGAGATTGCCCGCCGTAGCCGTGGCACGCCCCGTATTGCCAACCGTTTGTTAAAACGCGTCCGCGATTTTTCGCTGGTAAAGGGGAGCAAAGAAATCACGAGAGAGGACGCGGATTTTGCCCTTTCGCGGTTGGAGATTGACGAGCTTGGTTTAGACCAAACGGACAGAAACCTGCTCCGTGCGTTGATAGAGAAATTCAACGGTGGCCCTGCGGGGTTGGAAACGCTCGCCGCGACGACGGGCGAGGACGCAAACACGATTGAGGACGTGTACGAGCCGTATTTATTACAGCTTGGCTTTATTGCGCGCACGGCGCGTGGTAGAATTTGCTTGAAAGAGGGGTATAAGCACATGGGCTTAGAACCGAGCGTCAAAGCAAGAAGACAACTTTCGATATTCGAGGACGAGGAATAAAGTGGAGAAGGTACGGTATACAAAGCGGGATTTCTATTACGATTTACCCGAAGAACGCATAGCGCAAACGCCCGCTGAACCGCGCGATTCTTCACGGCTTTTGGTGTATAACCGCGAGGATAAAAGCATCGCGGATAAGCATTTTTACGATATTGTCGATTATTTGCAGGAAGGGGATTTGCTCGTCGTCAACAACACGAAGGTTATTCCTGCGCGCATGTACGCGAAAACGCAACACGGTGGCGCGGTAGAAATTCTACTGTTAAAACGGCACGATTTAAAGGTTTGGGAAGCGCTCATGCGCCCTGGCAAAAAGGGCAAAATCGGCGCAAAAATGACGGTTTCTAACGAACTGTCGTTCACGGTCAAGGATATCACGGACACGGGCGAGCGTATTTTGGAATTCGAATACGACGGCTCGTTTGAAGACGTGCTCTCGCGCGTAGGTACGATGCCGTTGCCCCCGTACATCAAGGAAAAATTAGAAAACCAAGCGCGCTATAACACCGTGTACAGCAAAATCGACGGTAGCGCGGCTGCGCCGACGGCAGGCTTGCATTTCACGGACGAGCTGTTAAAAAAGCTCGAAGATAAGGGAGTGGAGCGCGCGGAAGTATTATTGCACGTAGGGCTTGGCACTTTCCGTCCTGTCAGCGAGGAGATTATCACCGACCATAAAATGCACTCGGAATACTATGAAATCAGCGCGCAGTCGGCGGAGAAGATAAACAAAGCCAAGCGGGAGGGCAGACGTGTCATCGCCGTAGGTACGACGTCGGTACGTACGCTTGAAAGCGTGGCGGACGAAAACGGATTTGTCAAAGCGTGTAGCGGAAACACGGAAATTTTCTTGTATCCGCCGTATAAGATGAAATGCGTAGACGCGCTCATTACCAATTTCCATTTACCCGAGAGTACGCTTATCATGCTTGTGGCGTGTTTGACGGGCAGGGAAGAAATTTTGTCCGTATACGATTACGCGGTAAAAAACGAGTATCGCTTTTTCAGCTTTGGCGATAGTATGTTTATCCAATAAGGAGAAAATATGAACAACGCAAATTTCAACCAATCGGAACAAGACTATTTAGAAAGTCTTTTAATGTTGTCGAAAAACAACGAAGTCGTGCACCGTATCGACGTAGCCAAGCGCATGAGCGTATCGGGGGCGGCGGTGAATAAGGCGATGAAACTGCTTTGTGAAAAGGGGTACGTATACGAAGACGGCAAACATTTGTATTTAACGAAGTCGGGCAAAGCGTATGCGGAAAAGGTATACGAAAAGCATTGTATTATCCGTGGCTTTTTGCAAAAGCTGGGCGTCAGCCCCGACAACGCGGAAGAGGACGCCTGCCGTATGGAGCACCTCGTTTGTGAAGAAACGTTTGAAAAAATGAAGGAATTTTTAGAAAAGTAAAACCCCATGAAAAAAATATATAAAATTACAAGTTCATTGTTTTTAATATTCGTTTTAGTTTTTTCCTTTGGAGCATGGAACTGCGGGCCTACTCCGCCTTGGAACTATAACGACGTGATTTGGTACTCGGAAACCCCTTTTATTGAAGTGGAAAATTCTTCGGAGAAATCCTACGAAGGGGTTATGCGCTTTAATGGAAAGGAACAAGAGATATGCTTGCTTTGGGGACCAGCAGGCGGATTTGAGATTATAGACCAGACTCAAAATATCGACGGCGTTGCGGTTGATACGATTACTATAATAAATGGTTGGGTAGAATATGATAAAGATACGGCTACGTTAATAATTGAAAGGGATGATTTTTTTAATTACGAATATGAAGAAATTGTATTAAAGAGGCGGAATATTCAATAAGATGGGTGAAAGAACAAAAAAGCAAGGCAAATTTCCCGCCTTGCTTTTATATTATATTGTATATATGGAAGAAAAACCTGAAAAAAAATTTTTCCAAAAAATGAAAAAATTTCTTAACCATGGTTCATTTTTCTTGACGGGCGCATATATTAGTGGTATAATACGTTTGAAAAAATGATGCAAGTTTTTTATTTTGCGCAAAAGCTTAACCACGGTTAAGAAAGGAGTAAAAAGTGAGATTATTATCGAAATTAGAGATAGGAGAGAAAGCGACGATAACGGCGGTCCGAGGGGAAGGTGCGGTACGGCGGAGATTGTTTGACATGGGCATTACGCCGGGCGCGGAGGTATATTTACGGAAGAAAGCGCCTTTGGGGGACCCGATTGAGATAGCGATACGCGGGTACGAACTGACGCTTCGTAAATCGGAAGCGTCCCAAGTGGAAGTTCAATAAGTAGGCGCGGAGTGCGGAGAGCCTCCGCGGAGAGCCTCCGTTCCCAAGTTTTTCTATCTTTCGTTATCGTATAGATGTAAGATAGACGTAAACGAAAAAATAAGAGTAAGAAACCTAAATTAAAGGAGAAAAAATGTTAAAATTTGCATTAGCAGGCAACCCAAACTCGGGCAAAACGACGTTGTTCAACGCGTTAACGGGTAGTACGGCGCACGTAGGCAATTGGCCGGGGGTTACGGTTGACAAACGCGAAGGGACGTATAAAAAGGGTGCAGAACCGATAGGAATAGTCGACCTTCCTGGTATTTATTCCCTTTCGCCATATACGCCCGAAGAGGTAATTTCGCGTAATTTCCTTTTGAGCGACGAAATCAACGGTATTATCAATATCGTCGACGCCACCAACTTGGAAAGAAACTTGTATCTTACCACGCAACTTATGGAATTGGGCGTGCCGATGGTAATTGCGCTCAATATGACGGACGTCCTTGACAAGCAAGGGGACAAAATCGACGTACGCGCTTTGGAAAGACGGATTGGCTATCCCGTAGTGGAGATTTCCGCTTTAAAGGGTACGAACGTAGACGATTTAATGGAAAAAGCGACGGAAGCCATTAAAACGAAAAGAGTGGGCGAAACGGTGCTTAAAGACAGCTTGCTCGGCTCGGCGATAGCCAATGCGGAGATTGCGCTTAAACTCAAAGGAGTATACGCTCCCTTGTTCCATGCGGTAAAGCTTGTAGAGAAAGACGAAATCGAGGTAAAGAGCCATCCCGAAGAAGCGAAAGCGGTAGAGGCGTTTATCCAAGCCAACGCAGGCGGAAGGGAAATCGATACGGAAGCGGAAATCGCCGACGCAAGATATAAATACATAACCTCCCGTTTTTCCACAACGCTTACCCGCGCGAGAAAGCTTGATTATAACGAGCTTTCCAAATCGAATAAAGCGGATAAAGTGTTGACGCATAAATGGTTTGGTATTCCCATTTTCCTCATAATCTTGTTTGCTGTATTCCATTTGACCTTCTCGGAAAACGTGCTGTATTTGGGCAGTATTATCCCTTCTTTTGGAGAGTGGTGTGGGCAAGAAGGTAGCGTTGCGAAAGGTATTTTCTTTGGGGACGGGCTCAATTCCCCTGGTGTCATCCTATTCAACGCGCTCGATTTATTGACGAGTAAGATAGGCGAGTGGATGGGCATGGGTTTAGAAGGATTAGGCGCGCACGAAGCGGTTGTCGGCTTGGTTTGCGACGGCGTATGGGGCGGTATTTCCTCCGTACTTTCCTTCCTCCCTCAAATTCTTGTGCTCTTCTTATTCTTCTCCATTTTGGAGGATTCGGGCTATATGGCGCGCGTAGCGTTTATGCTCGATAGAATATTCCGTCGTTTCGGCGTATCGGGTAGGGCGTTCATGCCCATGATTATGGGTTTTGGCTGTTCCGTTCCCGCAATGATTAACACGAGAACGATGGCAGACCAAAAGGAAAGAGAAGCAACGGTACGGGTAATTCCTTTCTTCTCTTGCGGAGCGAAGATGCCCATTTTGCTTGCGATTGCAGGCGGTATCGTGGAAAAATTCGGCATTGGCAATGCGGATATCATCACCTATTCCATGTACCTTTTGGGTATGGTGGTGGCAATGCTCTCGCTCCTTATTATGCGCAACACGACGATGCGTGGCGAAGCTTCTCCCTTTATTATGGAGCTCCCTATCTATCACATGCCAGGCTTCAAAAATTTGATGTTGCACCTTTGGGATAAGGCGAAACACTTTATCCAAAAAGCGTTCACGATTATCCTCGTTTCCTGCGTTATCGTTTGGTTCCTTTCCAACTTCGGTTGGGCATGGAACTACGTAGGGGAGAATATGGACCAATCTATTCTCGCTTCTATCGGTAAGCTTATTCAACCGTTTTTCACACCGCTCGGCTTTGGCAGTCAGCTTTCGTCTACGGGCTGGGTATTTGCAGTTGCCGCGTTGACGGGCTTGATAGCGAAAGAGGACGTTATCGCAACGTTCGGCACGCTTGCAGGTTGCCTTATGGCAGGGTTCGAAGTGTCGGGCGCGTTGGAAGAAGGGGTAGAAGAAGTCATCGTCATGATTACGTCCACGGGCATTTCTATCCCTGCGCTCCTTGCGTTTATTGCCTTTAACATGCTCACTATTCCTTGCTTTGCGGCGGTCGCGACGGCGAAGGCGGAAATTGGCAAAGGCAAATTCAAATGGACGCTTTTGTTCTGGATATTCACTTCCTACCTCGTCTCGACCATGGTATATACGATTGGGGAATTTTGGTGGACGTCGTTCATTTGGGCGAGCGTAGCGATAATCACGACAATCGCTATCGTCTTATATAATAAAAAGGCGGATAAAAAGGGAAAAGTATGAAACCGATAGACATCATTATTATCGTAGGCGTAGCGCTTATCGTCGTAGGGATAATCGCGCTCGTCGTATGGAGAAAAAAGACGGGCAAAGATAACGGTTGCGGTTGTGGCTGTGGCGGTTGTAGCAGTTGTTCAAGCGCTTCTGCCTGTCCCACGGCAAAAAAAGCCTTGGAAGAAAAGGAAGAAGCAAATACGCCCGAGGACGTGGAATGCCCCGAAGATAGCCAAGATACGGTAAACGAATAACGAAAATAAAAAAAGAGCAACGGCATAGGTGCGTCACTCATAGGGATTTTTTAGACATTATAAAAGGATAGCAAAATTTTGCTATCCTTTACTTTTTGCTTTGCAAAACACACGGCTTTCTTTTGAAAGTATAGTGTGCTACACTTTTGAAAATCTTTCCACAAAAAAATTCCCCACAAAAAATATCAACTCGATAAATTGGAATTTGTTTATTTCTTTTTCCTCGGTTCGGGAAGTTCCTCGTGCATTGCTTCAAATAGTTTTTTCAAAAGCTCTTTATCCTCAATATCTTCTACAAGAAGCATCTCTTTTGCGCCTTCGTATGGCAGTTCTCTCGGTGCGTTTGGCAGCAATAAGGCTGCCGATTTCGTAGGCTTTACAAGTAAGCGGTTATCATAAATACCACCAACGACCTTGCCACCATAGTACAGCACATATTCGC
>SVIK01000045.1 GCA_015069525.1 Clostridiales bacterium
CCGTTTCCCTTGCAGAAGCGCGCTCCAACACGTTTCTCGCATCCGTTTGTGCGTACTTGATAACGCCCGTTAAATCGGCATGACCAGGACGCACCTTCGTCAAGGCTTTTTTCAACATCGCTTCTTCGTCGCACGCTTTGTCGGACATGCAGTTTTCCCAATTTGCATAGTCCTTGTTATAGATACAAAGGGTGACGGGACTGCCTAACGTTTCGCCGTTTCGAACGCCCGTTAAAATTTCTACGCCGTCCTTTTCTATCTTCTGTCTTCCGCCTCTACCAAAACCGCTTTGACGCAAAGAAAGCTCTTTATTGATTTGCTCCAAATCAATTTTCAAATGCGCGGGCAAGCCTTCAAGGATAGCCACCAAAGCTTTGCCGTGCGATTCCCCTGCCGTCGTTAATTTCATAATTTCTCCTTCTAAACGCCTATGCGTTTACCGAAAAGCTGTATTCTCCGCCCACGTAATCGAGCGTCACTTTACAGCCGTTTTGTATCCTACCGAGCAAAATTTCTTCCGACATTTTGTCTTCAATTCTCTTCCGCACTACCCGTTTCAACGGACGTGCGCCGTACTGCGGGTCATACCCCTCTTTCACAATCGCGTCGAGCGCCGTGCTCGTCACGGAAAGTGTAATACCGCGCTGTTCGAGCAAACGCTTCGAAAGGGAGGCAATAATTTTGCCTACGATTTGTCCACAGTCTTGCTCCGTCAATCGATGGAAGACGATTACGTCGTCCAAACGGTTTAGAAACTCCGGTTTAAAGCGTTCCTTTAACGCTTGCGTGACGCTTTCTTTCATCGATTCGTACTGCTTTTCGTCCGCGCCGTTCATCGCCCTATCTTCGCTACCGAAACCGTACATGCCCGTACGAGCCTCCGGTTTTTCCGCCGCCCCTGCGTTGGACGTCAAAATGATGACGGCATTTTTGAAACTGACCGTTCTGCCCTTATTATCCGTAAGCCGTCCGTCGTCTAAAATTTGCAAAAGCAAATTAAACACGTCGGGGTGCGCCTTTTCGATTTCGTCGAACAAGATTACGCAATAGGGCTTGGTACGCACTTTGTCCGTCAATTGCCCCGTTTGCGAATCCTCATACCCTACGTATCCAGGAGGCGCGCCGATAATCTTCGATACCGCTTGTTTTTCCATGTACTCGCTCATGTCCAAGCGAATCATTTGCTCTTCCGAGCCGAAAAGGTTTTCCGCCAAAGCTTTACAAAGGTCGGTTTTCCCCACGCCCGTAGGGCCAACGAAGATAAACGAGCCAATGGGGCGGGTAGGGTCTTTCAAGCCTGCACGCGCCCTACGAATTGCTTTTGCCACCGCCGTCACCGCTTCGTTTTGACCGATAATGCGTTTATGCAAGTCCGCTTCGAGGCGCATGAGTTTTTCCCCTTCCTCTTGCGTGATTTTCATCAAGGGAATTCGCATACGCGCGCTCACTATCCCTGCCACCTGTTCTTTGCCAATGGCAAGCCGTCCGTCGGGCAAAACGAGGGGTGCTTGCGCTTGTTTGAGCGCGGAGTATCTTTCTTGCGCGTCACGCTTTCTTTCAAAGGCGGACGTCGCCAAAGCGTATTCCCCGCTTCTTTCGTGTAAAATACGCTCCTCTTCGCAAGCGCGAATTTCGTATTCGAGTTCCTTTAATTCTGCTCCGCCGTCCTTTTGCACGCGTACGCGGGCGCAAGCCTCGTCCACCAAGTCAATCGCCTTGTCAGGCAAGAAACGGTCGGTTATATAACGGGCGGAAAGCTGTACCGCCGATTTTATCGCGTCGTCCGTGATAACGATGCCGTGATGTTCTTCATATTTTGCGCGCAAGCCTTTAATAATAGCTATCGTATCCTCTTGCGAGGGCTCGTCCACCTGCACGGGGGTGAAACGGCGTTCGAGCGCGCTGTCCTTTTCGATATATTTGCGGTATTCCTCAATCGTCGTTGCGCCGATAACCTGCAAATCTCCTCTTGCAAGCATGGGCTTTAAGATATTCGCCGCGTCCATACCATTGTCCGACGAAGCGCCCGCCCCAACGAGCGTATGAATCTCGTCAATGAACAAGATTACGTCGCCGTCTTGAAGCACCGCACCTATCATGTCTTTTAAACGTTCCTCAAAGTCCCCACGATAACGCGCACCTGCAAGCATACCAGGCAAATCGACGGAAAGCACCGTCTTATTATACAACTGCGGAGGCACGTTGCCACTTACGATAAGCTGGGAAAGACCTTCGATAATCGCACTCTTACCCACGCCTGGTTCGCCCACCAAAACAGGGTTGTTTTTTAATCTTCTTGAAAGCACTTGGATAAGTTTTTCAATCTCTTTCTTTCTACCGATAACGGGGTCCATTTTTCCGCGTTTTGCCCGTTCGGTCATGTCAATGCCGTAGGAGGAAAGCTTCTCAACCGCTTCGCTTTTTCTACTGCCCTTGCTATACGCGTCGCCACGTTCTAACGTGGAAGAGGAATTATCCTTACGTTCCTCTTTCCTTTCTTCCTTTTGGAATAAATCGTCAAAAGAAACGTTTTCCTGCTCGAAGGGGGCGTAATTTGCGCGCGCCGTTTTTTCACGGGCTTTTTGCACCTCCAACATAATCCGCTCCCTCGTAGCACCACGCAAACCCACGATATCGGTGAATAGATGTAAAAAACGCGTAGCCCAGCTATCGGGGACCTCCAAAATCGCATAGAGCATGTGCGCCGTAGTTGCGGGCAAACCGTCTTCTTCGGCAAGAAATACCGCCCTATCGTACATCTTTTGCGTACGCACCGTCAAACCGTCGTATTGTATCGATTTATTGAGCTTATCAATAAAAATCTGGGCGTAATCTTCCTTCTTTATCCCACAAGAGGTAAGCACCTGATAGGCGGAAGATTGGGGCATTTGTAAAAATGCGTAAACGAAATGCTCGCTACCTACGTAGCGCACTTCGTTTTGCACGGCAATATCGTTGACGAGCGCAAACGCTTTTCTTAAATTTTCCGAAGCTTTTGAGAGAGGATACATGTTTTTCCCTTATTTCTGTTATTCACTTTTTTCTTTATTTTGCCTTCACCACAAGCTCTGGCAAAACTTTTTGTACAATTTCCGCACGGATAAAATCGCACTCCGTTTCGTTGGTCGTTTGCAAGCTGTTTTCCAAGCGGAAGGAAGCAGGACGCATATCTGCGATAAAATCGTTAAAATCTTGCATATTCCTCGCCTTGAAAAAACCGAGCGCTATCCCTAATTTCACCTTGACGATAAGCGACGCCAACTCCTTTTGCGGGAGCAGTACGCAGTTCATAAGCGTTGCGTATGCACGCATGCAAAGGTCCTTTAACGAGAGTTCGTTTTGCTTTAACATACGTTCCCTTGCGCGGAGCTCTAAATCACAAAGCGTCATCGTCATCTTATACATTTGCTCTAAAATCGCTTCCTCAGACAAACCCAAGGTGCGTTCGTTGCTGATTTGGTAGCTATACCCCTCTGCCGTCGTACCTTCGCCAAATATACCACGGACGGTTAAGCCTCCCGCCTTTAATTGGGGAATAAAGTTCTCCAATTCTTTACTCCATGCAAGCCCTGGCAAGAACATCATTACCGAGGCGCGCATGCCCGTACCAAGATTGCTTGGGCAAGCCGTTAAATAGCCTAATTTTTCGTCATATGCAAAACCAAGCCGTTCGTTTAAGCCTTCGTCTATCCCCACTATCTTTTCATACGCCTCGTATAAATTAAAGCCTTTGGCAATACATTGTTGGCGGAGATGGTCCTCTTCGTTGACCATGATTGAAATGGATTTGTTTTGGGCAATAAACGCCGAGCTTATCCCTTTTCTACGGATTAATGCGGGGCTGATTAAATGCTGTTCCTGTAAAAGAATCGATTCCTCTTCGCTAAGCGTTGCAATATCGTTCTTTTGGAAATTGTCCAAATCGGCAAGCGTATGTTCCACAAGATATACGATTTCTTTGGCGAGCTTTGGCGTGAGTTTTTGCGGAAAAGGATACGCGGAAAGATTGCGGGCAAGACGAATTCGGGTGGACGTCACTATTGTTTGGATGGAAGCGAGCTGTGCCATATTACGTCACCCTCCTTTTGCGTGCGGAGTTCGTCTATTTTCTCCTCGTACACCGCCGCCGATTTATCGTCGTTTTCCCGATAGTATTTCTTCGCCATCATATTCAGTTCGTTCAATCTACGCTCTATCCTCGCGCTTTCCGTTTCGTACGCGCTTTTACCGCAATGCTTTTCCCCGCCTTGCATTTTCGTGATTACGGGGAATACGGCGTGCGCAAGCGTTTGATAGCATTGTGCACAACCTACGAGGCTACTCTTTTTAAATTGTGCGACCGTCGTGCCACAATAAGGACAGGCAGAGAGCGCTTCGCCCTCTTCCACGTAAACGAAGCCTTTATGATAGCATTCCAAACAAAAATACTCCGTTTGTTTTTTGCCGTTTTTAAGTGTTTCGTACGTTTTTGTCGCTTGATTTTTTTTGCACTTTCCGCACAACATACTTTTCAGCCAAACCCCTTATTTTTTATATAGCTTTTACGCCGTTTCGTTTTTCTTCGTTTTTTTATCCTTCCTACCAAACAGAAAGCGGAAGAATACCCATAATATTTCCAATACTTCCAACGGTATGCCAAGCAGGAATATCAGCCAAAGCGAACCGCTTTCTACCCCAGCCAAGCGGAGCGTTAAATACACCGACAAAAGGAGCGACCATATCAGCGCGCTTACCGAAACGAAGCTTAAAAACCGATACCGCCATACCCCTGCATACACGATTATAACGATTGCGTTTGCCGATATCGCATAGATAAACGCCAACCACCAATCGAGCGTCGGCAACGCCATTTTCGTCGTGACGAATAGACAAGTGGCAACCAACCAAACAATCCCCGAGGAAAGCAACGTGACGAGGATACGAGAAGCCAAACGGCGTTTCTTTTGTTCCTGCACCTTTTTTGTCGCGTCTTCCCCAATCAATTCGTCCAACGTCACGTTGTAAATTTGCGCAAGCTGGATAAGCACGTAAACGTCAGGGACACCGTTGCCTTGCTCCCACTTCGACACCGATTTATCCGAATAGTTTATTTTTTCAGCTAACTCCGCCTGCGTGAACCCTGCCATCTTTCGATAGCAAACGAGGTTTTGCGCTATGCGGTTGTTGATTTCGTTAAAATTATCCATAGTACTATCATACCATTTTTTTTACGCCCCGTCAAGTGTTGTCGCTAAATTTTATTTTTATACATAAAAATACTCGTCAAAAAAACACGCGTATTAAGGGGTTTTTTCTCTTTTTTTCTATTGTGCACAAAAAAATTCGTCTTCCCAAAACGGAAAAACGAATTTTTATTGCTTTTTATTAGGTTTTTACGCGTCGTCTTCGCTATGCACAACGTAGCTTAAATGGTCGCCGACACGTTCAAGGTTGCACACAAGGTTGATGAACACCGTATTGTTTTCGGGACGGCATTTGCCTTGACTCAAACGGGTGATATGCTCGGCAACAAGTTCTCGACGCATATTATCTATTCTGTCTTCCAGCTCGTCCGATTGCCCGATTAAATCGGAACGGTTTTCAAGCCCGATTTGCTTTACAAGCGCGTACTGCTCGTGCAACATGTCGTGCATAACGCCAAGCTTTTCGTTAATACCCGCAGAGAAAACAAGGTTGTCCTTCACCTCGCGACGAGTGTATTTCGTCATGTTATCCGCAAGCTCCGCCACACGGCCGATATCGCCTATATTGTTATGCAAAGAACGAACCTCTTTTTCATCTTCAAAGGAAATACCACTCGCGGAAACGCGCACTAAATAGTTGCTGATTTCTTCGCTCAATTTCAAGACTTGTTCGTTGTTTTCGTGCACTTTATCAATCGCGTCCAAGTCCTTATCAATAAACCCGTTGAAGCCGATACGCAAGCTTTCCATGGCTAAATCCGCCATACGGAAAGTTTCCTTTCTCAATTGGAGAAGCGCGACGGTAGGCGTTGTAAGAAAACGCTTGTCCATGTATACGAATTCCCAAGGTTCTTTTTCCTTTTGCTCCTTTTCACGAACGATGAAGGTCGATACTTTTACAAGGAAATTGGTGAACGGCAAGAAGAGCAACGTACAGGTCACGTTGAAGAAAGTGTGGAACATTGCTATTTGCGTTGCAGGGTTGCTAAACCATTTTGCAAACGTCACTTGATAGAAATCGCTACCCACCACACCTTTCGACCAAACGAGGAGCATTATCATAAATAAAGCAGAGCCCAATACGTTAAAAGACAAGTGGATAATACTCGTACGGCGAGCGTTTACGGACGTACCAATCGAGGAGAGGAGCGCCGTCACGCAAGAGCCGATATTCGAGCCTAAAATAACGTACAACACCGCGTTTCCGCCGTCTATACCACCGATAAACAAACCGACGTCCGCCATACCGATAATAACCGTCGTCACGGCGCTGGAAGAGTTCAAAAGTGCGGTAAATACAATACCGAACAGCAATAAAATGAACGGATTTTTCAACGTGGAAAGCAAATCTTGCACTTCTTGAATTTCCGTATATACTTTCATCGAGCCCGACATAATATCAAGCCCAAAGAACACCAATCCAAGCCCTGCAAGCGCCAAACCAATCGATTTGATTTTGTCTTTTTTGAAGAACATTTCCATCATAACGCCGATAAAAAGCAAGGATATGAACAAAATGGAAATGTCGAATTTCGAGCCACCAGAGGAGCCGAGCGCGGCAATTTGCGCCGTTATCGTCGTACCGATGTTTGCGCCCATAATCATACTTGCCGCCTGATGCAACGTCATAATCCCCGCGTTTACAAAACCGACGACCATGACCGTCGTCACACCGGAACTTTGCACGACTGCCGTAGCGCCTGCACCGATGCCAACCCCGACGAGTTTTTTGTTCGACGTCTTATTGAACAGCTTTTTTAAGCTGTTGCCCGCAATCCTTTCCATGTTATCGCTGAGCAATTTGAAGCCGATTAAAAATCCACCGCAAGCCGCCAACATCATAACGATATTGGAAATGTGCTCCATCAAAGGAATACTACTAAGCGGTGCCAATCCTCCGCCCGTGAGTATAGAACTCATAAACAATTCATCCTCCGTTCTTCTTTATCTTTTGAAAAATTTTCGTATTTGCTCAAAAAAATGCCTTATTTGATTATTCTGCTTTTATTATATAATAAATAATCAAAAATGTCACTCAAATGAAAAGGAATTTTCCAAAAAAATTGAAAAATTCCTCTAATAGTATCAAATTGTTATCGCAGATTTTCCCCGACGAGCACGCTCGTATGCTTTCTACCGTTTACAACGACGTACGCATACGTCGGTTTGTCCCCAACGAAGCGCAAAGCGCCCGGGTTGACAAGCGTCACTCCGTCGATTTCGCAAACGTTTGGCGTATGCGTATGCCCGTAAAACGCTATTTCACAACCACGGCTTTTCGCTACCTGCGCGAGCGTTTCCAAACCGTTTTTCACGCCGTATTTATGGCCGTGCGTATAGAAAATATCCACTTGCTCCACGTGTAAAACGCCTTCCGTGGGGTAAGCGGAGAAAAAATCGCAATTTCCTGCGCAAAAATACGTCTTTTCAGGGTATTGGTCTCGAATAGAACGAATATCCCCTACACCGTCGCCCAAATGAATAAAATAATCGTTTTCCGCAATCAACGGCGTTAGTTTTTCCAAGCTCTTCGTATTGCCGTGCGTATCGGAAACCACAATTAACGTCTTCATATGCTATTCAATTTTGCAAGCAAAGCTTGCAACGCGCGAAAACGGTGGGAAACGGCGTTCTTTTCTTCTGCCGTCGCCACTCCAAAGGATTTTTGCAAATCGGTGCTGAAAAAGATAGGGTCGTAGCCAAACCCGCCCGTACCGTGTTCCTCTAACAAAATCTCCCCGTGTGTTTTCCCCTCGACGACAATTTCCCTGCCGTCAGGATATACGAGTGCAACCGCACAAGTAAAGTGCGCTTTACGGTTCTTCTCACAACACATATTTTGCAAAAGCAACGCTCTATTCTTTTTATCGTCGCCGTGCACTCCGCCATACCTTGCGCTGAAAATGCCAGGCTGTCCGCCAAGCGCGTCTACGCAAATACCGCTATCGTCCGCAAGCACGGGCAAATTTAAAGCTTTACATGCCGAACGTGCTTTGATAAGTGCGTTTTCCGCAAACGTCGTCCCCGTTTCTTCCACGTCTTCGTCAAAGCCCATTTGCTTTTGGGAAACGATTTCGTAATCGGGGAAGATTTCCGCAATTTCTTTTAATTTATGCGCGTTGCCCGTCGCTACGACGAGCCGTTTTTTGCCATTGTCCGCCACTTTTTTCTCCTTTATATTTCAAACCTTGATTGAAAGATTTTTCCGTTTAAGTACGCCAATCCGCCTTGCATAGAAAAGGCGAGTGATTTCGCCACCAATTGTTGACGAGTGGCTTTTTTCGCCTTGTTTTGCTCCGTTTTGCCGTATTTCATATCCCCTACGATAGGACAGCCGATATGCGCCAAATGCGCGCGGATTTGATGCGTTTTGCCCGTATGCAAAATCACCTCCACCTTCGTCGTGTCCGCATTTTCGTCGATAACCTTGTATTCCGTTATAATCTTTTCCGCCCCGAAAATCGGCTCGTTAAAAATTTTTACGATTGCGTTTTTTTCGTCCTTTTTAAGATACGCAACGAGGGTATCCTGCGGTTTATGAAAGCGACCGAAGCAAAGGGCGTGATATTTTTTCTCCACCCGCTTTTCCTTAAAAGCCAAAAGCAATGCTTCTTCCGTTATTTTATTGCGGGCAAACGCCATAAGCCCTGCCGTATTTCTATCCAAGCGGTGGATAAACGCACACCTACCCCCCTCTTTTTGGAAAAGCTCGCAAAAAACTGCTTCCGCATTTACTCCGCTTTCCTTGTCGATAATAAGTAGGTTTTCATCTTCGTAAACGAGGTGAAACGCCCGTTTTTCCGCTTGTTTTTGCGTGAGAAAATAAACGACCTCGTCCCCTACGGAAAGAGGCACGTCGCACCCTGTTTTCTTGCCGTTTATTTTGATTTCTTTCGTCTTTAATAACGTATTAAAATAAAATGAGGCTTGCGCACAATGCGTATCCGTGAATTCTTTTAACGTTTGTTCTTTATCACAAATAAAACGTAGCAAAGCGTTTACCTCCCGTTTTAGAATACCGCCACTCGATTAACGAGTGGCGGTGCGTCTATCCGTATTATTTTTTGGATTTCTTATTGCTCTTTTTTTCTTTTGCGTTTTCTTTCTTTGCAAGAATACGTGCTTTCTTTGCGGCAGCCTTGGCTTCTACATCTTCAAGCGATTCGTCCGAAGGCTTAATCATCATCAAGATAACGATAACGATAAGCAAGACGCCTGCAATCGAGAAGAGAATAACGGACGTTTTATTGTTCTTTAACCAATCCGTTTCACCTTTAATCGTTGCCGATTCCGATTCTACGAAGATTGCCTTATACGCCGTCGCACGGTAAGAAGGTGCCATACCTTCCCAATAATCAGCCAAAATCAGGTATTCACCCTCTTCCACCGTCTTAAAGCTTTGCGAGGAGGAACGCCATTCGTATTTCTCGTATCTATCGTCTTCGTTATTTACTTTATCTCCCGCCTCACCGATACGTTCGAAAGCACCGACGATAAGGTTGATTTGTTCTTCACTAGGCGAACTGTTGCCGGCAGAGATTGCAAGAAGCTTTGCATACGTTTTCAAATACAATGCAAAATAATCGTCGTTTTCTACTTTCGTTAAATCGAGCGCTTCTGCAATTTGTCCGTACGTGACAGCCGTAATCGTAGATTTTTTAATTTGCTTGCTATCTTCAACCGTTGCGTTATACGCCCCGAAACCGTTTACTTTATACAAAGCGTACGCTTCTTTCAAGTTCGTCGCGCCTACCACCTTCAAATCGCTGAAAGTATAGGTGACGCCTTTAATCTTCGTGTCTTTACGGCTACTTGCCGTCGTGTTCGACGTTTCCGATAATTTCAAGCCGAGGTTTTCAATCGTGAACGTGAAATAAGGAATTTCGTCGATATCCCAAACGTTGCTTGCTGAAACGTCAACGGTCTCGCCGTCCAAATTTGCTTTCATGGGATTGCCTGCGCTATCCGTAGCAAACACCTTGAATTCGTATACGCCCTCTTTGGAGATGGGAATTTTAATCTCGCCCGGTTTGCCCGTCGTCGTGGACGCAGAACTGGACGTTTCCGATTTGTAGCTGACCGTAAGTTGCAACGAGGTATAACCGTTGTTATCCTCTAACAACCAATTAAGCGAAGGCAAATACAAGTAAGCATTGCTACCTGCGTACACGCCCGACGCTTTCTTGTTGAGGTTGGTGATAAACGGCTTAATTTGCTCTTGGTACGCCGTCTTCTCCGCTTCCGTAGCGTCGTCGGCAGGCTTTAACACTTTATAGCTGGGGCCGTCGTTATTTTTGTTAATGGGAATATAGAGCAGGTTGCTTTCTTTCGTGCCGTCTCCATCTACGTCGATGCCGTCCTTAGCGTTGCTCATATACCAAGCCAAATCGTACGATACTTTCTTTTCAGCGCCTTCTTTGCCCGAATACGTCGTGTCCCCAACAAGGAAACGGATTGCAACGTATTCTTCGCCGAGTTCTTCAATAACGCTCGTCACGTCGCCGTTATCCTTTTCGTATACGGTGTGGTAGAAGTTGTGCGATTTGAAAAGAGAAGCCGTCGAGCTTTGTTTCAACGACGTAAATTCGTCTTCACCTTCTTTCACCTCGTCCGTAGGATTGAATTGGTAATATTCCACTTGTACCGCCGTCGTGGTTTCATCCAAAACGTCGATTACCGTATAATCGAGCGCAAAGTTCGTACCGAGCAAGAACGCTTCGATATCCTCGTTGATAACGAGCGCGGGCGCAACGGTATCTTCGATTTTTTCATCGGCGTTTATAAAGAAATCTTGCCCGTTAATTTCATACATCAAAACTTCCGTCTTAACGTCCTTTCCGTTTTCTACGAAAATTTCAAGGGGGTGCGTCGTATTGAGCGAATATTTTGCATATTTTGCACCGACGTTGGTGAACTCACCAATTTCCATACCCGAAAGCTTTGCCGTCATCTTTCCGTAGTTTTCTTCGTCGAGCAATACGGACTTGAATTCCAACGAAAGCGTAAGCACGTCGCCCGCCTTATAATCGACAACTTCTTTCGCGCCGGACATATCGTATACTTCTTTTTCGACCTCTTTGCCATCTTCTTCAACCTTGGTTTTTACTTTTTCAGGGTTGACCGCAACAAAGAGTTTCGTTCCGTCGGTAGAGAATACGACCTTATTCGTCGCTTTTTCTTCTTCCGTCGCCCATGCAGACGTGCTGTCCATTTCCATCGTCACGAATTGGAAGTTCAACGCCTTGAACGCGAAATCCATCGTGAAAGTCTTTTTATCGTTTTTGCCTTCGTACCACTCGTACGCGATGTTGCGTTTAAGGAAGACGTTGCTATCGTTAGGCATGGAAAAGGAAACGACCTTCTTATCTTCGCCG
>SVIK01000046.1 GCA_015069525.1 Clostridiales bacterium
AAACGGGAAAATCTGCTTACCAAATCTGGCTGGACAGCGGGAATACGGGCACGGAAGAAGATTTCTTGGAATGGTTGAAAGCAGACGTATGCGAGCATACTTACGGAGCTTGGACGCCTATCAACGTTGAAACGGACAACGGCGCTAAGCTTTATTATCGTATTTGTGGGGCATGTGGAGAATTCGATTGGAAGGAGGTAGAAGCGGATTTGAAAATTACTTCGGTGGAAATTCAACCCACGACGACAAAATTCTCCTATGGACAATCCTTTGCGTTCGACGGCAAAGTAGTGGTTTCCTACGCCAACGGAAGCGTGAACGAAAATTACGCCGATTATACCGTAGACGCGTCTGCGTACGATGCGTATAAGCTGGGGACGCACACTATCAAAATAAAAGTAGACGGTGCTACGTATTCGTATGACGTAGAGGTGGAAAAGGCGAATAAGATAAAGGTATTGATGATAGCCAACAGCTACGGTGACGATACGTCCGATTTCGTGCCGTTGATGGCGAAAGAGCTTGGCTTTACCGAAATAGAAGTAGGCGTGTTGTATATCGGTGGTTGTTCGATAGATACGCATTACGAAAACAGTCAAACAGGCGGGCAAGTGTACTCGTTCCGCTATTTTGAAAACGGCTCTTGGACGATGGAAGTCGGTGGCGTAAAACAGAGTTTGGAATACGGTATTAAATATAAAGATTGGGATTTCATCACGTTGCAACAGGCAAGCGATAAGAGCGGTTATCCCGAAACCTATGAAAATTTAGACGAGCTGATTTCTTACGTAAAGGATACGGCGACGAACCCCGACGTAAGGCTGATTTGGAATATGACTTGGGCATATCAAAACGGTTATTCGGGGTTGAACGTGTACTACGGTGACGGCACGACGCAAATGCAGATGTATAACAAGATACTCAATAGCGTGCAAACGAAAGTGGTACCTAACGATTCGATTGATTTGGTGTTGCCTGTCGGCACGGCAATCCAAAACGCAAGAAGCTCTTATTTAGGTGACACGTTCAACCGTGATTATACGCACCTTTCCTTGGATTTAGGACGCTACATAGCGGGTATGACGTTGTTCTGTTCGTTGACGGGTTATGCGCCGTCGGAGGTTAATTACGAGATATATTCGGCAAGTGTAAACGGCATCAACGTGGCAAAAGAGAGTGTAGCAAATGCGTTGTCTAATAAATACGCCGTGACGCAATCCGCTTACACGGAAAACGTTTCGGACGGGAAAATAAAGGATATGCTCAACGATTGCGATTACGTCGGCGGTTGGGTAGGCACGAGCGGTACGGTAAGTGCTAGTGCAATCCGCAAAGAGGGCTCGTATTCGTTTAAGGTTGTTGTGCCTACCAACGGATACATCACGATTTCTATGCGTCACGAAGATATTTTAGACGAGAATAATGTGCAAGTGCCGTTGACGACGGAAGAATTGTTGGCATACGAATATTTGCTGTTTGATATTTATAACGAAAATGAGTCGACGGTGGCTTTAAAGTTCTTTAACGGAACAACGGCGACCAATCTGCAACCTGGCTGGAATGAGGTTCGTTTAGAAACCGTGGTGTTGAGGGATATTATTGCGGGTAGCGCTTTGCAATTTGCAGGCGGGGCATTCTATTTCAAAGTAGATAAGGACGCAGTTTTGTATTTCGACAACGTGCGAGGCGTTAAAACGGATTCGGGAGAAACGCCGAAGAAGACGGAAGATATCTTGCACGCATGTGATTCGGTGGCTGGCATCGCCGTTGCTGGCGTATCCAATAGGGAAGTCTCTACCGAGCACGTGACGCAAGGCGATTATTCGGTGAAAGGGACGGTGACGACTGCTGGGCAGGACGGTGGAGGATATTCCACGTGGCTTATTTATTTGAAAAAAGACGGTAAAGTGCCTACGATAGCAGAGTTGACCGCATACGATTACATCGAATTGTCGGTATATACGGAATCGGCGGGAAATATCTACGTTCATAACACGATTATTCAAGCCTTGACGGCAGGACAAAATACGGTGAAGCTTTCCACTGCGAAACTTATGGAAGTGTTAGAGGCTTGGGACGACAAAGACTTTAATCCTTATCACGAAAGTGAAGGATATATTGATTTCAAGATAGCGGTGCAATTAAATACGTCCGTTTGGATTGACAACGTGCGCGGTGTGTACCCTACGGAATAAAAGAGAAAAAACTCGTTTCGACGTTATGCGTCGGGCGAGTTTTTTTAATGAACGTTTAAGACAAAAAAGAATTGTTTGGCTTTTGCATAACGCACGCATAAAACGCTTGACATTTTCAGGGGAAAAGAGTACACTTTTCTTAACATTTACTTTCAAGGAGAAAGATTATGGCAAACGTAATGGATACGCTTCGTGCAAGAGGTTTTGTAAAACAAACGGTTTACGAAGACGAATTGTATGAAAAACTCGGCAAGGAAAGCGTGCCTTTTTATATCGGTTTCGACCCCACGGCGGATTCCTTGCACGTAGGGCACTTTATGCAACTTATCGCGATGTCGCACATGCAAAAAGCGGGACATAAGCCCGTCATTTTGATTGGTGGTGGTACGGCGATGATTGGCGACCCGTCTGGCAGAACGGATATGCGCTCGATGATGACGAAAGAAACGATTAGACATAACGTCGAGTGCTTTAAAAAGCAAATGTCCCGTTTCGTAAGCTTTGAGGGCGAAAACGCGGCAATTATCGTGGACAACGGCGATTGGTTGTTAGACCTTAATTATATCGACTTCTTACGTGAAATCGGCGCGCATTTCTCGGTGAATAGAATGCTCACTGCAGAATGCTTTAAGCAACGCTTGGAGAAGGGACTTTCCTTCCTCGAATTTAACTATATGCTCATGCAAGCGTACGATTTCCTCGTGCTTTACAGAAAATACGGTTGCGCGTTAGAACTTGGCGGGGACGACCAATGGAGCAATATCCTCGCGGGCGCAAACCTTATCCGTATCAAGGAACAAAAGCCCGCTTACGCCATGACGTTCACTCTTTTGACGACGTCGGACGGCAAGAAGATGGGTAAGACGGCAAAAGGCGCGGTATGGCTTGACGAGAACAAGACGACGCCGTACGAATTCTATCAATATTGGAGAAACACGGCGGACGAGGACGTGGAGAAGTGCTTAAAGCTTCTCACCTTCTTGCCTCTTGAACAAATCGAAGAGCTTTGCCGTTATAAGGACGAGCGTATCAACGTGGCGAAAGAAACGCTCGCGTACGAGCTTACGAAAGAGGTGCACGGCGAAGAAAAAGCAAACCTTGCAAGGGCACAGGCGAAAGCGGCTTTCGGCGGTGGCGATGCGGAACTTTTGACGAAAGAAGTGGAAGGGGTTGCCCTCGTTGTAGACGCAATGGTGGCGGTAGGCGTTGCCAAATCGAAAGGCGAGGCAAGACGCCTTATCGAACAAGGTGGCGTATCGGTAGACGATACGAAAGTGACGGACGTGAATATGCCTATCCCCGCAAAAGAATTCGTATTGCATAAGGGAAAGAAAGTACACTTAAAGGTGGTTGTAAAATAAGAAAAATCGGGCGGTATACACCGCCCGTATTTTGCAAAAAGGGACGCTTATGGAAAAGAAAATCCGCACGGTGTTTTCGCCTTGCGAGAGGGAAAAAATTATAGAAAAATCCCGTTTTGTTGCGTATGCGACGCACGTGGAAAGCGAGGACGAGGCGCGCGCGTTTATCGCGGAAATTAGAAAACAGCACTCGCTTGCCACCCACGTATGCTACGCGTTTATCGCGGATAAATCGGGCAATTTGCAACGTTTTAGCGACGATGGAGAACCGCAGGGTACGGCAGGCGTGCCTATGCTGGAAGTATTAAAAGCGAAAAAGCTTTGCGAAACGGCGGTGGCGGTCGTTCGGTACTTTGGCGGGGTGAAACTTGGCGCAGGCGGACTTGTACGTGCGTATTCGTCTTGCACGGCAGAGTGTTTGGACGAAGCGGATATCCGTTCGTTAGAGGTTTGCGTGGAATATTTGGTTTTTGTAGATTACACGGGGATAGACGGCGTACAAAAATACCTGTCGAGCAATCATTGTAGCTTGCTTTCCACCGATTATAACGAAAGCGTTTGTTTTAAGGTAGCGGTAAAGAAAGCGGAAGAAGAGAGCTTTTTAACGGGGCTAATCGATTATATGCAAGGCAGAGTGCAAACGGAGCGAGGCGGGGAATATTACGCGCCGTTTAAGGAGTGAAAGAAAAAAACAAAAACCATTGTGCAAAATATACAAAGGGGAAAGGCAAGTTTGTAGATTTTGTCTATTGTTTTTCTATTGAAAATGTTGTAAAATAGTAGTATCGAAAAATATGACTCATTTGGAGGAAAATTATTATGTCAGGACTTTTGCTTAAAGGCATTAACAAAGTGTACCCTTCCGGCGTACAAGCAGTATTCGAATTCTGCCTTGATATCAAGGATAAAGAATTCATCGTACTCGTAGGACCTTCCGGTTGCGGTAAATCCACGACGCTCCGTATGATTGCTGGTCTTGAAGAAATCTCTTCGGGCGAATTGTACATCGACGGTAAGCTCGTAAACGACGTTGTTCCCAAGGACAGAGATATTGCCATGGTATTCCAAAACTATGCATTGTATCCCCACATGTCCGTATACGACAACATGGCGTTCGGTTTGAAACTTCGTAAAGTACCCAAGGAAATTATCGACCAAAAGGTTAAAGCGGCTGCTGAAATCCTCGGCATTACCGATTACCTTTCGAGAAAACCCAAGGCACTTTCCGGTGGTCAACGTCAACGTGTTGCACTTGGTCGTACCATCGTTCGTGAACCCAAGGTATTCTTGCTCGACGAACCTTTGTCCAACCTCGACGCGAAACTTCGTGCTTCGATGAGAACGGAAATCTCCAAGCTTCACGCTCGTCTTGCTACGACGTTCATCTACGTCACGCACGACCAAATCGAAGCTATGACGATGGGTACGCGTATCGTTGTTATGAAAGACGGTTTCATGCAACAAGTGGATACCCCTCAAAACTTGTACGATTATCCTATCAACCTCTTCGTTGCAAGCTTCATCGGTACCCCTCAAATGAACTTCTTCAAGGAATCCACGCTCACCTCCGCAAAGGGTAAAGTTTATATCGAATTCGTAGGTGGCAACAAGATTCTTCTTCCCAAGAAATTGGTTGCAAGAATTAAGAACCTTGACGAATACCTTGATACGGGCAAGAAAGTGACGCTTGGCGTACGTCCCGAAGATATCCATCAAGACCAAATGTTTATTGCAAACTCGCCTGATACCGTAATCAAAGCTCGTATCGAAGTTATCGAAAAGCTCGGTGCAGAAACGCAAATCTATTGCGAACTTGACTACGAAGGAAAGGAAAGCTCGATTGTAGACAGCTCCACGCAAATGATTGCTAAAATTTCCAGCCGTGCAGTTGTTGCTCTTAAAGACGTTATCGAACTTGCATTCGACGCAAATCACCTTCATATGTTCGACGGTGAAACGGAAGCTACGATTCTTGAAAGAGACGAAGGCTACGAAGTTATCGAAGAAAACGCAGAAGGCGCAGCGTTCGTTCCTCCTACACCCCAAGAAATGCGTGCTCGTATCGACGCAGCTCGTATCGTGACGAAGGAAATGAAAGCACAAGCAAGAAAAGATAAGAAGATGGCAAAATTGTCCGAAAAGAACAAATAATCTTTCTTAAAAACAAAAACTCCTCTTGAAAAAGAGGAGTTTTCTTTTGCCCCAAAAAGCGCGAGTCTTGCAATTTTTATAAAAACTATGCTACGCGCGCACTTTTGTATAACCGCACGGCGACTGCCGTCATGTCGTCTTTCGCCACTCCGCCATACGCTTGCAAGGCAGAGGATAAAAGCGTATCGGCAAGTTGTTGCGGGTTGTGGATAGGGATTGTTTTCAGCGTTTCGTACAAATCGCTCGTCGAGCCGAACGCCCCCGTAATCCCGTCGCTTAAAAAGAGCAAAACGTCGTTTTCTTGCAAAGTATAAGAGGAAGTATCGGGGTGGAGGGAATTGAGTATGCCAAGGGGCAACGATTCGCCTTCCAATACCTTAACGGTGCTTCCCGAAAGGATAAATCCCACGGGCGCGCCGATTTTCACGATATCCGCCTTCCCGTCGTCCAAATCGACGATAGCGATATCTACGCACGCAAACGCCTCTTCTCGGTTAAACGTTAGCAGTTTGTTGACGGTAGAAAGTACGGTGTCGGAAGGGATTTTCGCTTTATAAAAGCTTTCTAAAAGGGAAACGGTGCTTTCTGAAATACGGCTTGCATACTCTCCGCTCCCCATGCCGTCCGATAGGGCAACCATAAACCTGCGCTCGTCTATTTTTATAACGGAGTGCGTATCTCCGCACACACTTTCGCCCGTCTTTTTCGTGCTCGCCACCCCAAACGCGGCGTCGAAAATCGGTTTTTTGCGTAGGATACAGCAATACTTATCGTGCGAAAGGGCGATTCGTTCGGCAATCATCATATTCTCGTGCAAGGTTTGCGAAGTAATAACGGCGATTTTTTTCACGTCCGCGCGCCCAAAGGTGATAAGGGAAACGGTAAAGTTTTCTTCCTCGCTGTAAATAAGGACTTCCGAACAAACGATACCCGCTTTCATCAGCGCGAGGGTAAGCGTTTTTTCTTTGTCCGTATACATGCGGATAGGCTCGCTCTGTTCAAGGGCAAGGTTGCGCAAAATCTCGTTTACACCTTGCGCCTGCCTAGCAAGCAACGCCCGTCCCGACGAGGCGTTTTCCGTTTCCAACATATATTTTTTATAATCGCCCAACTGCTTGTTGACGGCATAGAGCACGTTGCTTTGATTGATACAGTAATCGGATAGCCGTTTGGGTACGTCGATAAGGCTCGTTTTTCCTTTCAAACACCCCACTTCAATCAGTTTTGCGACGTCCAAATCCATTTCTTTGCGCGAACAGGCGCGGAACTGAGAACAGCCTTTACAGCACTCTTCAATGACGCAAGTGCGGATGTATTCTTTTGCGCTCGCTTCCGCCTCGTTAGAACTAAGCGAAGTAAAAGTCGTTTCAATCTCGCGGAAAACGGACGCGATTTCAAAGAGTTGTTTGCCAATGGACGCGCGGTTTCGGTTGATAGCCACGCGGGATAGGTGTTTTTCTCGATAAAATACGAGTTTGTTTTCCATGGCCCGAAGCAAGGGAGTGGGAAAGACAACGAATAGCAGGGTAGGCAACGTAATGGAAAGTATTGCGGAAACGAGCACGTTTGTGGGGTAATAGAACAATCCGTCTACGTATGCAAAAAGGAAGAAGACGCAAAGTAAGGCAAGACAAGGCAAAATACGTCCCGTCTTAGCAAACGTCACGACGGCGACGGCGTAGAGGAAAAACCTACCGATAGACGCGCCGAAGACAAGCGTGGTTGGCAGGGCGAGCACGAAAGCACAAAGCAAAGCGGTTGCGTCTTTCGTCACGTACGCAAACACGAGTAAAATAAAAAAAGCGATACCCATGTATGCGTTCAAACCAAGCAATCGACACGCTCCTACCCCCACGAAAACGAGGAAAACGACAGAGAATAGCAATTCTTCCGTTTTCAAACGGCATTTAAGGCATTTTTTTATTAAGGCGTTCATTGCCACGGAAAATATGGCGGTCAAGAGAAATATGAGGGAGGCGAGGATGGTTTTTTGTACGATTTCGTTCAGCGTGAAGGAAAAGGGCAAACGATAGGGGGTAAAGGGAGAAAAGGCGATGAATCCGCCAAGGGAAAGCGTGAGGGCAAGGAAGGGGATAAAGCCTGTTTTTATCCTTGCGTTGCTTCGAAATTTATTATGTAGGAAAAAGGAAAGAAAAAGTAAAAGTGCTTGTCCCAAAGCAAGCACCACTTCGAAAATGCCTTGCCCAATACAAGAGGTGGCGAAAAACAAAATGGCCACGGTAAATGGGGATACCCCTGCGTAGGGTAGCGCATAGGCGAGGGCAAGGGAAAACGGTTCGAAAGCGTTTCCCACGAAGCGTAGAAAGAGCATGCCTGCCCCAAAAAGTAGGTAAAAAACGATTTGCACGACGTCGGTTTTTTTATAAGAATACATAAACGGCTCCTTTTAGGCGTTTTGTTTTATTATAAAAGGATAGCGGGTAAAAAAATTGACAGTTTACGCAGTTTTTTCACTATCCGTGCCGAAAAAAACCGCCCGCTTATTGCGGACGGAGTATGTCGTTTTCGTTATCGACGGGGAAACCGAGGCTAATTAAAATGGCGCGGTTGACGCGGTGCATGGTTGCCGGCGGAAGCTCGCCTATCCGTTCTTTTAAACGCCGTTTGTCAAGGGTGCGGATTTGCTCAAGGAGAATTACGCTTTCTTTTGCAAGCCCGAACGCGGGTGGGAGCTCGATATGGGTGGGGAGTTTGGCTTTATTGATTTTGCTGGTGACGGCAGCGGCGATAATGGTGGGGGAATATTTGTTTCCTACGTCGTTTTGTACGACGAGCACAGGGCGAATTCCGCCCTGCTCGCTACCCACCACGGGGGATAAATCGGCGTAATACAATTCTCCACGCTTTACGTTCATAACTTTACCTCTTTTGAAAACCGAACGAACTCCTCACTGTATTTTATGTAAATCCGTCCGTTTTCGTGAAAATAATTGCGTATTCAGTATAGCCGAAAAAATTCTTCTTTATACCAAGTTTTTGGGAAAAAGCAAGCGAAAAAACCGTCCCCGAAGCCTTTCGGGGACGGCAGGTATGCGTTAAACGCGATTTTACCGTTTAGATAATGCAGTTTTCGTCCTTTGCAGGGAGGGAATCAAGTTCCTTTTTCTTTTCTGCATAGCCAGCTTTGCCAAGGAGTGCAAACGTCGCTTTTTTGCCTTCTTCTACGCCAGGTTGGTTGAAGGTGTCGATGTTGAGCATCGCGCCTGCATACGCCGTTTGGAGTTCGAAAAGGAACAAAAGTTGTCCAAGCGTGAACGCGTTGAGTTCAGGAATCCAAAGGGTATAGTTCATTCTGCCCGCTTTGGTCAAAGCGTAAGCGGTAGCGGCGTTTTCTGCTTGGATAAGCTCTTCCATCGTATGTCCGCCAAGGAACGCTACGTCGGGGATACTTTCACAGCCGTGAGGGATGGGCATTTCACAGCCGTACTTCTTCAAGGAAAGGAAGGTGACGACTTTGTCGTAAGGACCTTCGGTGTACAGTTGCACTTGGGAGTGTTGGTCGGTCACGCCCAACGATTTTACGGGGGTTTGACCTACGTTGCAAGGCGTACCGTCGAGGGTGACGTTTTTGCCGAGCGATTCTGCCCAAAGTTGGCAATACCAGTCTGCAATAAATTTAAGGTTGTCCGAATAAGGCATCATAACGCCCACGTTTTTACCTTGTTCCATTGCCGCGATTTGAAGCGTTGCGCACATAAGGGCAGGGTTTTTACGCATAGAGGGGAAACGGCAAAGGTGGTCCATATATCCCGCACCTGCAAGCAAGCCTTTGATGTCGATGCCAAGCACCGCCGCCGGCAACAAACCAACGGGGCAAAGTTGAGAGAATCTTCCGCCCACGCCGTCGGGGAGAACGTAGCTCTTAATTCCGCCTTCTTCGTCGGAAATCTTTTTAAGGTTGCCCTTTTTCGCGTCGGTGGTGAAGATAACGTTGTCTTTCACGTTTACGCCCGCTTTTTTCAAAAGGTCGAGGATGATGAGGTATTGCGTCATCGTTTCGCTCGTTGCGCCCGATTTGGAAATAACGTTAAAGCACGTTTTTGCAGGGTCGATAACGTCGAGCAAATCCTTCATACGTACGGGGTCTACGTTGTCCTCTACGTAAAATTTAGGTCCTTTTCTCTTGGAACGGGGCAAATCGTTGTAATGCAAATGGCAAAGCGCGTTGAAAGCCATGATAGGGCCGAGTGCGCTTCCGCCGATACCGAGCACTACGAAATATTGGAAGTTTGCACGAACTTTTTTCGCCGTTTGTAAAATATCTTCAACGATTTCCGTTTGGTTGTAAGGGAGCTCCGTCCAACCCATATAAAGTTCGTCCTTGCCACGGTTTTCTTGTACGTAGCGGAAAGCGTTAGACGCTTTTGTAGAGTATGCGTTGAGTTGTTTTGCGGAGAAACCCTTGTCGCCCAAGAATTTATCCGTCATGTTGTTGTAATCCAACGTCACGCGCATAGAATTGCGCCATTCTCTTGTTTTGTAAGCCATAAAAATCTCCTTTTACTTTTTAGTACTTTTTTATTGTACTCCCAAAATCTTCCCTTGTCAAGGGCTCTGAGAGAAAAAAGTGGAAAAACAAAGGAAAAATATCAAAAAACGCTCGATTTTTCGCGTTTTTTACGTATGGCGAGTATTTTTTTGAAGGGCAAAATTCCCAAAAGCGTCCATAAAAGCGTCGAAATGAAAGCAAGGACAAGGGAGGCGACGGCAACGGCAAGGAATGCGCCGAATACGTTGGAAAATAGAGCGTGGATAAGCGCACCGATTAAGGAAAGGGGCAATACGCAAAGTAGCGCTTTTGCATGGGTACGAAATCCGTTTTGTTGGTTGGGAAGGCGCATTTGTGAAAACAAGCCTTTGCACTTTTTGCTCAAAAAAATAAGGTTGCAGACGGCGGTGACCAAAAAGCTGACGCCCATACCGATAAGATAGGCGTAGGCTCCGCAAAGGGCGGGCAAAAGCAGGATACAAAGTAATAGCGCCCCCGCACCCACGAAATAAAAGATAAACGTCTGCTTTTCATATCCCATAGAATTGAGCATGCCCGTGGAAATCATCGTCAAGCTCATAGGGAGGAGGATAGGACAACCCTTTTGAATAAATTCGCCCGCGAGCGGGTTGGAAAAAGCAAGCATACCCAATTCCCTTCCCACGGCGTAGAAAAAGGGGAGAAGAAAGCAGGACACGAGAAATGCGGTGGTCAATCCTCTTGCTAAATTTTTATATAAGCGTTGGTGATTTTTTCGATAATAATCCTCCGCAAGCTCGGGCACGAGCACGAGGGAAAGGGAGCCGATAATGGTGGAGGGGATAAACAGGACGGGCATAGCCATCCCCGAAACGACGCCGAAGAGGGTAAGCGCTTCCCCCTCGTTTGCGCCCGCGCGGATAAGCATAATCGGGAGCAACACGGCAACGGCGGAGGATACGAGAGAACCGCTTGCGCGCACAGCGGTGATGGGCAAAGTGGCGGAAAACAGCGGTTTTAATTGCTTTTTGGAACGTGCAAATTTTCCGCCTCGAACGAGTAAGCAAATAAGGGAAGTGGAAAAGGAAAACAGGTAAGATATGACGACTGCCCAACCCGCAAGGTTGACGCCCTGCTCCACCGATTGCATACGTTGCAATAAAAGTACGCCCGCCACGACCATA
>SVIK01000047.1 GCA_015069525.1 Clostridiales bacterium
CCCGTACTCTTAGAACCCATTCAACGCTTGAAGATTGCCGTTCCCTCCGATTACCTCGGCGACGTTATGGGCGATATCAATAAGCGCAGAGGACGCATTATGGGCACGGATACGGAAGGAAAGAATTCGGTTATCTCTGCCGAAGTACCCCTTGCGGAAATTATGGAATATACCATGGAGCTCCGTTCGCTTACGCGCGGAAGCGGTAAGTTCGTTTCCGATTTCCTCGGTTATGAAGAAGTGCCGTTTAACCTCGTGGATAAAATCGTTGCAGACGCAAAGGCATAAGCCGTAGTAGGTTGTATGCAAAAGCCTTTCGAGCACACCTCGAAAGGCTTTGTTTTTTGCTTGATATTTATACACCGTTGTGTTATACTAAACGTATGAGCTATAAGAAAATTTACGAAAAATCGGCAAACTTTTACAAGGCGCACCCGAACGCTAAAAAATGCTTGCTCCTATCCAATCACGTGATAACGGGGCTGTTTTGCCTTGCGTACGTCGCGCTTTGTATCCTCTCCTTTTTCTTGTGGGAAAGAAAGGACGTATTTAAAATCTTTTTTATCCCCTTGGGCTGTTTGACGTTGGTGACCGTTTTACGTGCCATTATCCGCCGTCCTCGCCCGTACACGGACGACGGCGCGGATATCGACCCCATTTTGCATAAAAAGAACGGGGATATGCTCTCTTTCCCTAGCCGTCATTTGGCGTGCGCCTTCGTTATCGCCTCCATCTTCTTCCCCTATTGCCTTTGGGCAAGCATTGTGTTGACGGTGTTGGGGATTGCGCTTGGATACGTGCGCTTTGCCCTTGGCTTACATTACCCCACCGACCTTTTCGGGGGCGTTGCCGTCGGCGCGCTTTGCGGATTATTTTTATTGATTTAAGATATTATGACTGTCTACATTGAACAACGGCGTGTGCGAATTCTTCGCACACGCCGTTATTTTTATTATAATAATCCCTCTTCTATCAATACGTCGCTAAGACGGGCAAGACGCTCGGGCGATAACGTTTCCCCGCGCGCTTTATCCTCTACACCCGCTTTTTCCAATACCAATTTCGCCCTTTCTCTATCCGTTTTAAAAAAGTTTACGATATTGTTTTCAAGCGTCTTTCTTCTATTCAAAAAAGCGCATTTTACCGTTTGACGGTACGCCTTTTCGCTCTTTACCAAGATACGTCCCCGTTCGAACGTGATTTTTACCACCGCTGAATCGACGTTGGGGCGGGGATAAAAGAGGTTTCTGGATACTCTTTTTACGATTTTTGCGCTACCCTTTAAGGCGATGCCCGCCGTGATTGCACCGTACTCGGGCGTGTTTTCCTTCGCACAAAAACGCTCCGCTACCTCTTCTTGTACCATAATCGACAGACCTTGCACTTTTTCGCCCTCTTCCAAAAGCTTGGTGACGAGGGGCGTCGTGATGTAGTAGGGAAGGTTGGCAACGACGGTGTATTCCCCGATTTCCGCCTCGAATTCTTTTAAATCGATTTTATTGAAATCGCGAAAAATAACCTCTACGTTGTCCAGCCCTGCAAGCGTTTCCGCCAATACGGGTTGCAAATCTCTATCCACGTCGAAGGCGTATACCTTTTTTGCTTGCTCGGCTATCGCACGGGTGAGCGTGCCTGCCCCGCAACCAATCTCTACCACCGTCGTGTCCTTGTCTATCCCCGACGCCGTGACTATCGACGAAAGCAGGTTGGTATCCGATATAAAGTTCTGCCCGAACTGCTTTTTGAATTGAAAGCCGTGTTTTTGGAGCACGGAACGTAAATCTTGCATAGTCTATCCTTAAAAATCAAATTTCCCCTATCTTTATCGCCAACGATAACCCATTTCGAGCGTCAACGAGGGATAGAAAGGCTTGCCAAGAGGTGGCTCTCCGCTTAGGAATCGGTGATATAGTCGCGGATATACAAGGGCACGTTTACGCTTTGGCAAAGCTTTTTACACGCCTCGACTTCCTCTTCGCCAATACAATCGACAATCGAAAAACGGCAGTTTACGCCGTTTCTACGGCAAGTTTTTGCAAACTCTAAAATTGCGTCGAACGCCATTTCTCTAAACTGAGAACGGCAGATTTTTTGGTATTTCTCCGCGCAAGAAGCGTTGAGCGATACGTTTACCAAGTCGATTTTCCCCTTTAACTGAGGCACGATGTCCCGCTTGTTAATAAGGTTGCCTTGTCCGTTCGTGTTCAAGCGCGTTTTTAAGCCTTTTTCATGGAAATAATCGCAAAGCGCTACCATCTCGTCTACGCGATACGTAGGCTCGCCAAAGCCACAAAATACCGCTTCTTTATACTTCGTGATATCTCCCATGCCGTTGATAAAAGCAATTACCTTTTCCGCGCTCGGTTCGCCGTGTTTGAGCCATAAGTAATGCCCGTAATAGCTCGTGCGTTCGTTTCTTACGCAGAAATCGCAACCGTTGGAGCATTTGTTCGTCAAATTGATATAAAGCGTTCCGTCCAAAACGTAAGCGTACGTATCCTTGCGGTTTTCGTCCTTGCTTTGGTTATTGTTTTGGTTGTTGTTTTGACTTTGTTGCTTGTTCTTGTTTTGGTTGCTTTGCTGATTGTTTTGCGGTTTGTTTTTAGCGTTATTATTCCCGCCGTTTTGTTGCTTTTGTCCCCCTTGTTGTCCCGCGTTTTGTTGCTTTTGCTTCTGCTTTTGTTGCGGTTGCTGTTGCTTTTGCCCGTTTTGGTTTTGCGCGGGTTGGTTATTTTGCCCGTTTGGATTGTTGGGATTATTCCCGTTTCCTCCCTTATGCTTTTTCTTGCGTCTATGACGACCACCGTGATGATTACCGCTGTTCGCGCCTACGTTTGCGCCGTCTTTGGGGGGAATATTCTTATTCTCTTCCATACTTCTTTCCTTTATCAATTTTCTATCTTAAAAAACAGTTCTTTCGCGTTTTTCTCTATTTGCTTTGCCAACTCTTGCACGGAAAGCCCTTTCAGCTCGGCAAGCCGTTCCACTACGTATTTGACGTTTTTCGGCTCGTTAGGGAACTCCCCTCTAAACGGCGCGGGCGTGAGATACGGGCAGTCCGTTTCCGATAAAAGGCGGTGGGTAGGTATGCGTTGAACGCTCTCCCATACCTTTTTCGCATTTTTGAACGTGGCAGGACCGCCAAAAGAGAAATGCAAGCCAAGCTTTAAAAATTCGTCCGCCATTTCGGGGGAATACGAATAACAATGCATAAGCCCACCCTTTTTAAGCAAATCCTTGTTTCGCTGTAATAAAAGTAGCGTTTCTTGCGCGGAATCGCGCGAGTGGATAACCACGGGCAAACCAAGCTCGTCCGCGATGATGAGTTGCTGTACAAACAGCATGCGTTGCACTTCGTCTTTGGGATTATCGTCGAAATGGTAATCGAGCCCTATCTCCCCCACCGCTACGCATTTTTTATGCTGACAAAGGGATTTGATTTTGTCTAAATCTCCTTCTTGGCATTTATTTAACTCGCTGGGGTGAAAGCCTGCGCAAAAGTATACTTCGGCGTAGGTTTCGGCAAGTTCTTTGGCACGAATAGAGGAAGCTAAATCAAAACCTGAACATACGATTTTTTGTACGCCGTGTGCTTTGGCACGCTCTAAAACGCCTGCCACACCGCCCTTTTCGTCAAACTCGTCCCCCGTGATATGACAATGCGCGTCGATAAACATATTAGCCAAGGTTTGCCCCGCTCTTAATATCCGCTTTGTCGGGACATACGAGGGAAAGCGTTCCGTCCTCGTCTTCCGCAGCCAAAATCATGCCCTCGGAAAGCACGCCACACACCGTTCTGGGTGCGAGGTTGGTGACGAATACTACCTTTTTACCCACCATTTCCTCGGGAGTGTAGTGCTTGGCAATACCTGACACTACCGAACGGATTTCGTCGCCGAATTTTACCGTTTCATGCAAAAGCTTGGAGGATTTGGGCACTTTTTCGCACGCGATAATCTCGCCTACGCGAAGCTGAACTTTTGCAAAGTCGTCAATCGTAATCGTTTCCACTTTCTCTTCCTCCTTTTCTTCCTTCTTTTCTTCCTGCTTCGTTTCCGCAGGTTGCGTAGCTTGGAGCGACGCAATTTGCGCCTCGCGGATTTTTTCTATCTCGGGCAAAAGCGTCTTAAAATCGATACGTGCAAACAAGGGCGATATCGCCGTCACGCTGACGCTTTCGCGTAAACCGAAGTTTTCACATTCTTCAAGACTTCTACTTGCTCCGCCAAAGGCAGAGAAAATCTTTTCGCTCGTTTGAGGCATGAAGCTGTCGAGAAGGGACGCGCCTATTTGAATTGCCTCCGCAAGGTTATAAAGAACGTCGTTAAGACGGTTTTTCTTGCTCTCGTCCTTGGCAAGCGCCCAAGGCATCGTTTCGTCAATGTATTTGTTCGCTCTTCTAAACAGCGCGAAGATTTCCGTGATAGCGTCTGCAATACGAAGCTCGTCCGCTTTCGCGCGTACTTTCGCCGATACGCCCGATACCGTCGCTTTGAATTCTTCGTCGGGAGCTTCTTCGTTTTGCTTTTCGCTTCTTACTACCCTTCCGCCAAAATATTTGTCAATCATCGCTACCGTTCTGCTGACAAGGTTGCCAAGCACGTTGGCAAGGTCGGTGTTGAAACGTTCCGCCACGAGCTCCCACGTGATTTGCCCATCGTTATCGAACGGCATTTCGTGGAGCACGAAATAACGCACGGCGTCTACCCCGAAAAGGCGCGCCAAATCGTCGGCGTAAATAACGTTGCCCTTTGATTTGCTCATTTTGCCGTCCCCTTGCAAAAGCCAAGGATGACCAAAGACTTGTTTGGGCAAAGGTTCGCCAAGCGCCATTAAGAAAATGGGCCAATAAATGGTGTGGAAACGCAAGATATCCTTACCGATAAGGTGCAAATCCGCCGGCCAATATTTTTTATAGTTGTCCCCGTGGTTGCCGTCCGCGTCGAACCCGATGCCCGTGATATAGTTGGTGAGCGCGTCAAGCCATACGTAAACGACGTGACGATTGTCAAATTCTACGGGTACGCCCCACGTAAACGAGGTACGCGATACGCACAAATCTTGCAAACCTTTCAAAAGAAAGTTATTCATCATCTCGTTCTTACGAGAAACGGGTTGAATAAATTCGGGGTGCGTGTTGATATGCTCGATAAGTCTATCCGCATACTTGCCCATCTTGAAGAAGTACGCTTCTTCCTTTGCAGGCTTTACCTCCCTTCCACAATCGGGGCATTTGCCCTCGACAAGCTGACTTTCCGTCCAAAAGCTTTCGCAAGGCGTACAGTACATACCCTCGTAATAGCCTTTGTAAATATCCCCTTGGTCGTAGAATTTTTTGAAGATTTTGGAAACTTGCGCGACGTGGTCTTTATCCGTCGTACGCATAAATTTGTCGTAAGACGTCCCCACTAAATCCCAAATTCCTTTGATTTCGCCCGCTACGTCGTCCACGAATTTTTGCGGAGTCACACCGGCAACGGACGCTTTTTCTTGGATTTTTTGACCGTGTTCGTCCGTGCCCGTTTGGAAGAAGACGTCGTAGCCTTCCTTTCTCTTAAAACGCGCAATCGCGTCCGCAAGCACCGCTTCGTACGTGTTGCCAATGTGCGGTTTGCCCGACGTGTAGGCAATTGCCGTTGTGATGTAATAAGGTTTTTTCTCCATACCTTTGCACCTCTTTGCTTTGTTCTTCCCCATTATACTACTTTTCTTTTGAAAAGTAAACCGTTTTACGGCGCTTGAAAAGCGCATTTTGCATATTGCCCGTCCTCACTTGCATATATTTAACCTATGAATATTCTCTTTTCTTGTGTGTTTTTATTATCGACGGTGATACTGCTGTTTATCTCCCCTGAAAATTTTCTTTCCGCCCTCCTTGACGGAGCTTCTAAAAGCGCTACCCTTTGCCTATCCCTCGTCGCTACCTATTCCGTTTGGCTGGGACTGATGCAAGTGTGGGAAGATAGCGGTGTTTCCCGCGCCGTTTCCAAGCTTTTACGCCCCCTTGCTAAAAAGCTGTTTAAAACGAGGGACGAGGAAACGCTGGACGCGCTGTCTATGAACTTGTCCGTAAATCTCCTTGGTATATCGGGAGCGGGCACTCCGTACGGGATTAAGGCGGTGCAACTTCTTGACAAAGCACCCGAAGCGGAGTACGCTTCCTCCATGCTGTTCGTGCTAAACGCCACCTCCATACAGCTTATCCCTACCTCCATTATCGGCGTGCGCGTTGCCTTGAACAGCGTTTCCCCTATGGATATCGTTATCCCTACCCTCCTTACAACCCTTTTCTCCACCCTCATAGGCATGCTTTTGTGCAGACTGCTTATCCCGCCGAAAACAAAGAAAAAACGGCGTTCCGCCTTGCGCGAAAAACCGCTTGCTAGGGAGAAAAGCGCCGTATTATGAAATATTTATCCCTTATCGTGCCTTTGATTTTTTTGCTCTCTTTCGTGTTTGCGCTCTGTCGAAAAGTAAAGGTTTACGACAGCTTTACCGAGGGCGTAAAGGGCGCTATCCCCCTTATCGTGTCGATTTTTCCCTATATCGCAGGCGTGGCAATGCTGACAAAACTTTTGGAAGCAAGCGGGCTCTCGCTTGTTATTACTCGCTGGATTACCCCCCTTTTCAACCGCTTGGGAATCCCCTCGGAAATTGCCCCGCTACTCTTTATGAAACCGCTTTCAGGGAGCGGTTCTATCTCCGTAATCACCGATATTTTGGACACTTACGGCGTGGATAGCTACGTGGCAAGGTGCGCTTGCGTTGCGTACGGTTCTTCCGAGACGATTTTCTATATCGGTGCCGTATATTTTGCAGGCATTAAACGGAAAAAATTAACGCTCGCCCTGCTTATCGCCCTTATTTCTTACTTTCTTTCCGTCGTTTTGTGTTGCTTTTTATGCCGAATTCTGTGAACTTTTGTAAATTCACAGAAGAAAAATGAAAAATTGTTTGAAATTATCATTTTTTGCGAGGTAGTACAGCTTTTTCATAAAATAAATTTTTTGCATTTTTTTTCTTTACTTTTGTAGGGCGGAGTGTTAAAATATACTTGCAAATCGGTTGTAAATGCCGATTGAAAATATGCTCATCATTTTCCCCCTTATCATATTAGGTGACCGCTTCGACATCGCAAAGACGTCGGGGCGATTATCTTTTTTGGGGGACGACACGCCTCCTCGCCTTGCTTGAAAGAAAGATAGAAAGAATTGGAAACGGCAACTTGCCGTCGATTATCTTTTTTGGGGAACGGCACGCCCTCTCGCCTCGCTTGAAAGAAAGATAGAAAAACTTGGGAACGGCACGCCCTCTCGCCTTGCTTGAAAGAAAGATAGAAAGACTTGGGAACAGCACGCCCTCTCGCCTTGCTTGAAAGAAAGATAGAAAAACTTGGGAACGGCAACTTGCCGTCGCCTTGCTTGAAAGAAAGATAGAAAGGCTTGGAAACGGCAACTTGCCGTGCGTCAAAGGCTGACATAGCCTTTTTCTTGTATGACGGATACGATTTCTTCTACGAACCGCTGACAAAGCGGTTCGTTTTCCCCCTCCACCATAACGCGAATTACGGGCTCCGTGCCCGATTCCCGCACCAATACCCTACCGCTATCGCCAAGCGATTTGGCTACCCTTTCAATAACGGCGCACACGTCCTTGTCTGCACGCGTTTTGCTTTTGTCCGTCACGCGCACGTTCTTTAATACTTGCGGATACGCCTTCATGGGCGCGACAAGCTGGGAAAGCGCGCTCTTTCTATCTATCATCGCTTGCATGATTTTTAAGCTCGTTAAAATACCGTCGCCCGTCGTTGCGTACTTCGAAAAAATAATATGCCCCGATTTCTCGCCACCAAGCGAAAATCCACCGTTTGCCATGCGCTCGTAGACGTATTTATCGCCCACGGGCGTTTTTTCGTACGAAATGCCTATCTCGTCAAAGGCTTTGTACAAACCGAAATTCGACATCACCGTCGTCACAACCGTGTTATGGCGGAGCTTTCCACGCTCGTATAAATACCGTCCGTAAAGATATAAAATTTGGTCGCCGTCCACGATTTGCCCTTTTTCGTCCACGCAAAGGCATCTATCCGCGTCGCCGTCGTACGCAAAACCTACGTCCAAACCCTTTTCCAATACGAAGCTTTGCAAATTCTCGATATGCGTAGAGCCTACCCCTTTATTCACGTTCGTGCCGTCGGGCTCTGCGCCCGTCACGTACGTCTTCGCTCCCAGCGAGTCAAACACCGTTTTGGCAATTTCCCAAGCGCTACCGTTGGCACAATCAAGCCCTACCTTTATCCCCTTAAAACTGTACACGCCAAGCGAAATTAAATATCCCACGTAGCGGTTTCTCCCTGCTACGTAATCCACCGTTCTACCTATCCTTTCGCCCGTGGCGTAGGGGGGCGGTTGGTATTCCCCTCCGTCCATGGGAATTTTATCGAGCTCCGCCTCGATTTTTTCTATCGTTTCCTCGTCCATTTTCTCGCCGTGTTCGTTAAAAAGCTTGATGCCGTTGTCGTAGAAAGGGTTATGGCTGGCGGAAATCATTACGCCCGCGTCAAACCCTTCCGTACGCGTGACGAACGCAACCGACGGCGTCGTCGTCACGTGCAACAAATACGCGTCCGCACCCGAAGATACCAAACCTGCCGACAAAGCGTATTCGAACATATATCCCGAACGACGCGTGTCTTTCCCTATAACGATTTTCGCTTTCTCTCCTTTCTTCTTTGTTAAATAACTCCCTAAAAAACGCCCGATGCGAAAGGCGTGCTCCGCCGTGAGATTTTTGTTCGCTTCCCCGCGAAATCCGTCCGTCCCGAAATACTTACCCATTGTTTGCTCCTTTTTTCACGATATCCCCCCTGCCTTTGAATATGCTGTTTGCAGGCACAACGCCCCGCACGAAAGACAAAGGGTAAATTTGCGTGTTTCTCCCGATTATAGAGCCTGGATTTAACACGCTATTGCACCCCACCTCTACGTAGTCCCCCAAAAACGCACCCACCTTTTTTAAGAGCGTTTGTATGCGCTTTCCCCCGTAGCTGATAACGACGGGCGTTTTATCCCCTTTGACGTTGGAGGTTATCGCACCCGCGCCCAAGTGCGATTTATATCCCAAAATGCTGTCCCCAACGTAATTGTAATGGGGCGCTTGCACGTTGTCGAAAAGGATTGCGTTTTTTACTTCCGTCGAGTTGCCTACTACACAATTTTTGCCTATCAATGCGCTCCCTCTTATAAACGCGCCCTGACGGATTTCCGTACCCTCACCCACAATGCACGGCGCGTCTAGGTGCGCGGACGGGGCGATTTTTACGCTGTTATGCGCCCATACGCAAGGGGCAATTTCCGCGTACTGCGTTTTGGGCAACGCTTTGCCGAGCTGTAAAATATACTCCTTTAACCCTTGTAAAGCTTCCCAAGGATAAGCGTATTGCAAAAGATAGCTTTTCGCTTGTGTGTGCGTTAAATCGAACAGTTCCCGTATCGTATACATTTGCACCCCCTTTTTCCCTCTTTTATTATATTCCGCAGTTTTTAAATTTGCATAACAAAGCATACAAAAAAAGAACGGCGACCTTGCCGTTCTTTTTCGTTTATCGTAAAAAAATTTTAGTAGCCTGCGGACTCGCCCATTTCATAGGCGATTTGCATAAGCTCTGGACGGTTTTTTACGTCCCCTACGTCCGCTACGCCTTTGCCGTACAAAACGCCCTTCTCTTCATAGCCGTCTATGCACATCGCAAACCCTCGAAAACAGGCAAGCGTGCCGTCCATCGTGTCTTCGTCCGCTTCCGCCGACGTCATGATATAATACAACTCTTTATTGGCTATTTGCGTCCATTTCGCCACGCATCTATCGATTACCGCCTTTAATTGCGCGCATACCGAATAGAAATATACGGGGCTGGATAAAACGAGCACGTCTGCATCGAGAATTTTTTGCAAAACATCGCCCATATCGTCGTTCAACGCACACCTACCCCCGCTCTTTCTACAAAAATAGCAACCTGTACAAGGCGCAATTTTCTTTTCCGCTACGCGGATTTTCTCCACGCTTGCACCCGTTGAAAGCGCGCCTTTCATAAATTCGTCGCATAAGATATCGCTATTTCCGCCCTTTCGAGGGCTTCCTGATAAAATAAGTACTTTTTTCATTGTTTATTCCTTTCAAACGCCTTCGTATAAAGATAACCCTCGTTGGGCGTGCCCAACGAGGGTTGCGTTATCGAAAATTATTTCGCGCAGTTTGCTTTCAAGATTGCAAGGTTATCCATGATTTCCTTGGGCATCTTGTCGCCGAAGTTATCCGCATAGTACGTCGTGATTTCTTCTGCTTCCGCAGCCCAACGAGCTTTGTCAACAACCAAGAGCTTATCAAGCGTTTCCGTGTCGATATCGCAGTTTTCGATGTTGATATCCTTTGCGTAAGGAAGATAACCGATAGCCGTTTCTTGTGCGTCAACCTTGCCGTCGCATCTATCCAAAATCCAATCAAGAACGCGCATGTTATCGCCGAAGCCAGGCCACATGAAGTTGCCGTTTTCGTCTTGACGGAACCAGTTTACGTTGAAAATCTTGGGTTGCTTGCTTTCTTCTACCTTTGCACCCATGTCAATCCAATGTTGGAAATATCTGTCTACCGAGTAGCCCATGAAAGGTTTCATAGCCATAGGGTCGTGACGGAGTACGCCAACTGCACCCGTAGCAGCAGCCGTCGTTTCGGAGGACATAATCGTACCTACGAACGTACCGTGGTTCCAATCTCTCGATTGATATACGAGCGGAGTCGTCGTTGCTCTTCTACCGCCGAAGATGATTGCCGACAAAGGAACGCCTGCCTTCGAATTGAATTCGGGCGAGATGCAAGGGCAGTTTTCTGCGGGAGCCGTGAAACGGGAGTTGGGATGCGCTGCGTTGCGACCGCAATCGGGCGTCCAAGGTTTACCCGTCCAATCGATAAGCTCTGCAGGAGCTTGCTTCGTGAGTTTTTCCCACCAAACGGTGTTGTCTGCGGGATTAAGCGCTACGTTCGTGAAAATCGTGCCTTTCATCGTTGCAGCCAAAGCGTTAGGGTTGGATTTTTCGTTCGTACCAGGCGCAACGCCGAAGAAACCGTTTTCGGGGTTTGCAGCCCAAAGCCTGCCGTCTTCGCCTACTCTAATCCAAGCGATGTCGTCGCCTACGCATTGTACTTCGTAGCCAGCGTCAAGATATTGCTTGGGAGGAATCAACATTGCAAGGTTCGTCTTACCGCAA
>SVIK01000048.1 GCA_015069525.1 Clostridiales bacterium
GTATACGCTATGTATCAATCGGTACTCTACGGCGGTCAATGCGTATCCGAGGACTTGCTTTGGAAAAACTGCCCCGAAGAAGAAAAGGGCAACTTCGATTATCTCATGGACGTTATCGACTGGGATTTGAACGTCGACCCCGACTTCAAGAAGAACCGTTTCATGCGCCCCATCGTAGACCACGAGGACGACGCGCATAAGGAAGAATGGGTTTGCTACAAGAGCAAACTTGCCTGCGCAAAGCGTTTGACCGTATACCCTGGACAAAAGGTAGTTATCAAGGACGCGGCGGCGTACGGTATGATTATGTTGCAAGGCCACGGCACGTTCGGCGGACACCCTATCGAAACGCCTGCGCTTATCCGTTACGGTCAGCTTACGCACGACGAATATTTCGTCAGCGCAAAGGCGGCTAAGGAAGGCGTCGTTATCGAAAACTTGAGCAAAAGCGACCCCATCGTTATGCTCAAGCACTTTGCGGAAAACCCCGACCTTGACAAGCTTTCCAAATAAGAAAAAAGCGTTCAACGCATACATGGTATAGGCAAATAAATTAAAACCACACAAAAATGCCCTCAAAGCTGCTATCAACTTTGAGGGCATTGTTTTTGCGCCATAATTCAGCCCCGAACAAAAAGGACATCTATATTCATAACGCTCCGAGTATACCTCTTTCGTCCGCGTACCCCAATCCCTGCGATATACAAGGCAATATTATGGGAAAGAAAAACATTAACCAACTCAGGAATGCGTTTAAAATCACCTTTCTCTTGTTCATAAAACCTCCAAAAACGTATAATATGTAACAAATCGTTACATATTATTTCAACGTTTCCATTGTTTTTTAATAACGGGAAAAGAATTTCAGAAAAAATGAAAATCACTTTTGCTTGCTTGCAAAAGTGATTTTTTTGCTTATTTCATGCAAAGGTGCTTGGGCAAACCGTTTTCAAAAACGGGAGTCAGCTCCCCTTGGATAAGCGGTCTTGCGTAGGCAAGATACTCTTCCGTCAAATCGTCCTTTTCCGTGTCAATCCACTCTAAGGGAACTGTCTTTTCTTGGTTGGCGATTTTGTCGATTTCTCTCACCTCAACCGCACAAGAGTAAGGCTCGTTTGCCGTACGGATAAACACCGAAGCCACGCCGCTCTTGCCCTCTGCCGCCGCCTGCACAGCGCCTGCGCCCACACGGTAGGCCTCCTCTATATCCGTCAAGCTCGCTATATGCGACGCACAGCGTTGCAGGGTGGAAAGCTCGATGGCGCGCGCCTTTATCTTCAAGCGGTTGGCGCATTCTCCTGCCAAAAACAACGCCGTACCCGTCAACTGCTTATGCCCGAATACGTCCTCTCCCTGCGCGGACGACGCCAACTCGCACACGTAACGCCCGTCGGGGAGCTTGATTCCCTCGGAAACGGCGATAACCAAGCTCTTCTTTTCTTTGAGTTTTGCGGAGAGCTTTTGAAAAAATCCATCCATCGTGAAGGGAGTTTCAGGCAGGAAAATCATATCCACGCCGCAACAGTCTTCCCCTTTTGCAAGGGCGCTTGCCGCCGTCAGCCAACCTGCGTTTCTGCCCATAACCTCGACGATGGTTACCGAATACAAATCGTAGATAGACGTATCCCGAACGAGCTCCTTCATCGTCGTCGCAACAAATTTCGCCGCACTGCCGTACCCAGGTGTGTGGTCGGTTTCCGTCAAATCGTTGTCAATCGTCTTGGGCACACCGACAAAACGGACTTTGCTTCCTATCTTGTTGGCGTATGCGGACAGCTTTGCCACCGTGTCCATACTGTCGTTGCCGCCGATATAGAAAAAGTACCCGATGTCGTATTTTTCAAGTACGGAAAAGATTTTTTTGTACTCTTCCTCGTTTTGCTCCGCGCCTTTCAGCTTATGACGGCAGCTCCCAAGGAAGCATGCAGGCGTGCGCTTTAACAGCTCTATCTTCTCGCTATCATCGAGCAAATCGTTGAGCTCCACCAGCTTTTCCTGCAAAAAGCCTGCAATGCCGTTTTGCATACCGTACACCTTCTCCGCGCCAAGCCTTACCGCCTCTTCAAACACGCCTGCAAGGCTTGCGTTGATGGCAACCGTCGGTCCCCCCGACTGACCTACTACTACGTTCATAACTCTCTCCTTTATTTTTTATTTTACGTAAGGGCAATCCTCTTTCAGCTCGTAAAGAATCGCAAGCGGAATCATACCCATCGTCCAACCTGCCATAATGCAATAGCTTCCCCACAAAAGGTCAGCATCTAAGCCGTAATACTCCTCGTGCGTTATGCTATAAGAACGCATCCAACCGCCGTTGAATCGCTTATCCTCGTCCACAATTTGAATTTTTATAACGTAATCGAGCAAACTATCAAACAGCTTTCCCCTTTTTCCACGTTAAGCCCGCTCGCCTTGTCCGCTGTTTTTAAGAGGGAAAGAAGTGCAATCTTTGCCATTACGCCACCTCCTACTTTTTCAAAGCCTCGCGTTTTATTATCCGCCCTTATTTCGTCAAGTTTCTTCCATTATTATACCACGCCCTTATAAGTTTTGTCAACAGCGTATGGGATGTTTTATTTTACTATAATGTCTTCTTATAATCTCATTACGACGTAAAATCACAGTATAAAAATAACCGCCCTGCTTTTTCCTTTTATGGATTTTCTTCCCTTTGATATAATCGGGCTACAATCGAACGGCGAACAACACCGCCGAACGGTTGAAAGGCAGGCAAAAAGGAGGTGAAAAAAATTGCAAGTCGAAAATACAAAAAATCCCGACGAGGAGAAAGAAGGCATGACGAAAGACGAACGCCGACTGCTTATAGAGTATCTCGAAAAGCAAGGCTGGACGTCTGCGCAAATTGTGGACTTGTTCAAGTACATAAGCGCATAAAAAAAGCCCGTTTCGGTTACTCGGAAAAGTAACGACCGAAACGGGAACAAGGACGGAGGGGTTGCGCCTGCCTCCCCTCTCTTGCCTCTCATTATAGCAGGCAACGAATAAAAAGTCAATTATTTTGTGGAGGAAAAAAACATGTTAAACCAAATCAAACGCATCACAACGAACAACGGCACTAGAATCCGCCGTTTTACGAGCTTTTTTAAAGCTTGACGCCTCAAGTTTACTCTTTCTGTTTATTTACGGCATCGTAAAATACGTTTTTACGAAAGTATATAAATTGTCCAAGACGTCCAAATCAAAATCGTAATAATATAAATAACATATCTTTTGTTTGGCGTCGTTCACCCCTATCAACAGCCCCATCTTATACGTGGCGTAATGGTACTCCTGCCTTACCAAGCGAAGCTTATACCCGTCAACGGACGCGGAGCAGTCCGATTCCAAATCCTCATCGTCCGCTTGAAAAAACACACGGTTGGCGAGAATTTCCTCTTTCTGCCTGCAGTACTCCTCTTCGTTATACGACAAAAACAAGCCTACCGTGTACGTAACGAACAAAAATCCGCTCTTTTTTTTCGTCGCAACCGCCGAGGAATAATTTCCGCATTCCTCCACGCTCGGCATATACTCTTCGGCATACTCAGCCGTAGCCAAATACTCTTGATACTTGCCCATATCCGTGGTCTTTACTTTTCCTAAAGAGCAAGCGCAAAGGGAAAACACTGTCACGAGCGTTAAAAAAAGACTAATAATTTTTTTCATCACTTCACCTCTTTCCCTGTTTCTAGCTTGATTATAAACCCTCTCTTTGCATTGCAAGCCCCTACGAAACTTTTAACGTTTCCCTATTCGCTTACACGACTTAATCTCCAAGGAACGTTCCCCCTCTCCTTGCCGTATACACAAATCGATAAAGGCTTGCACCGCCCCCACGATATCGCAGTCGGAATCGATGAACACACACCAATCCAGCGCCTCTATAAAATAGGAACAATCAGAAAGCTCCAAGCCCTCTTTATAGAACTCGTTGGTAATCAAATTTTTGCCGACCATAATCGCGTGCTCGAAATGCGCAGGATAAACGGCGTTTTCCGTGCAAATAGGAAGAAGCGCGCCCGTCTTTTCCAACACGTAGCTTTGCAAAAGCATAGCCGCTGTTTGCTCCTCTTCCGTTCGGTTTTGCCCTACGATAATTTTATACGTCGTTTCGCCTTCCGACGCCAACTCCATATAGATAGGCACCGCCTCGCCCGACATTCTCAGCCCAAGCTCGTCCGCAATGCGCCAATACTGTTCCTCGTAGGCAACGCTTTCCTCTCCGAAATACTCCCACGCATTCTTTATGAGCATACGCAAGGGGGTGAGCAATACCGATTTAATACGCCGAATATACGTATTCATCTCGTACATGGGTAGGTCGGAATGCTCCACCGCAAGGATTCCCTCTTCCAGCGACTGCACTTGACGTTGCAGCATCGCAAGAGGGTAAAATTCCGCAGAGAAATAGGGTTGCTTGGCGATATGACCGCTGATTCTTATTTGAACGCCCTGCTCTCTCAACTCGCCGTACAGCGATTCCATTTCCTCGATATACGCCTGCACCTTGTCCGCCCCAGGGCCAAAATAGAGGGAAACGTATTCTCTAACCAACTCGTCCACGTCCGCATTGACGTCCCAAAACAGCTTCGAGGACACGTAGGCGTGCAAATCGTCGTGCCAAACGGGGGTAACGTTATTCGCCCCCTGCTTCATGATATAATGCGCCCCCATGCGTTGGTAGGTTTTCATGTTTTGTTTGAGATAGGAGAGGTTGGGAAGATACCAAAAATACTCTTTGTAGTTTACGTTATAATCCCAAAGCATGATATTTTTGGTGAGAGCCGACCAGCCTGCTATTTGCCTACGCACCTCTTCCTTTTGTCTTTCGTCTTCCAAACCGCATATATAGTCCGCCAAAATGGGGGCATATCGAATATACAACGCCTCGTCGGGAATCACCTGCTCGCAAATAGGTTTTCCGTCCTTGACGGGCGGTTCTACCGTGGAGAGATAAGCAAACGTAACCAGCTTTTTGTCAAACGGCTTGCCCTGTTTCGCAAAGCTTTGACGGAGCTTTTTCGCCATAGCGTTCATGAACACAATCATGATGCCTGCATCACCGTATTTTTCTCTTGCCCGTTCGCATCTAGGGCAACGGCAACGGCAGTCCTCGTTGTCCGCCCTGCCAAACATGAAATACTCCGCCGACGGATCGTCTTCCATAAAACGCATCATCGAATCGGTCGCCACCGAGAGAACGGACGTTTCCACACTCTCGTCCCACTCTCCCTCTTCCGTCAAGCCGTTACTGTAACAAAGCTCCACCTCGGTCAGCGTGCGGAATAGGTTGTAGCGGAACACGTTGAAAAATTCAGGGTGGGAGTCTTTATACTTTTCATACGGCACGTAGCAGTTTGAATTATGCGAAGTAGGAATTTTCGTATACCACTTATTTTTTATCCCCAAATCGGTGCAATCGGGTGTAAAATCCGCCGAGAATTTATACCGCAGACTCAGGAGCTTATCCTTCGCCCCTGCGTAGGAAAGATAGAGCCTTTGCGGGGAAATAGGCACTCGCTTTACTTCCTCTTCGGGAATTTCCAACGAGTCCGCCTTGGGCGTATAGCAACAATCACTCGCCACGAAACGAATGCCAAGATATTTTTCCAAAAACTCGTACACGCTAAAAATCACGCTCTTTTGCGACGCGCCGAAAAGATAAACGTTTCCGCCCTTGGAAAGGATATAAAATCCCTCTTCATTCAAATCGGACGTATCATACTTATCGATAATCGATTTAGAATATTCGTTTTCGCCAAGGGAAATATAATGCGCCTGTCCGTTGTAGGCATTCAAACGGAATCCGCATGCTTTCTCTATAAAATTTTGCAACTCTTCTTTGGCAAATTCCGCAGACGGCGTACCGTCCGTAAGAACACCGTATTCCAAAAAATTAGTCTTATCAATACGCATTTTTATCCCCTTGGATTAGAATTGATTTCCTGCCCTTTATTATAGCACACTTATTTTGGAAAAGCAAGAGCCGAGCAATAATTTAACGGAATAATTTACAAGCCTTCCTATGCGTCCATTTTTGCAGGAATATTAAAAAATATGCACTCAACGCGTACCTACCCCCTCATACACCGCCTTTGCGCAAAAAAAAAGAATGAGTTTTGCACAACCCATCCTTCAATTGATTACTTTTATCGTGCTACTTAAATAACAAAATCCGTTTAGAACGCCTGCAAGCAGGCCCGAATTGGCTGTATCCTTCCAATATAAGGGCGCCATGCTTGTGATAACATTGTTAACGCCAGCCATTAAACAGGAAATCAATCCTAAACTGCTCAGTGTAATCATCACATTTCCCGTAGTGGGATTTCATATACAGTAAAAAACACCTATCGAAGTTCAAACCTATAACGGTTCAAACTTCAATAGATGTTTTATTTTACGTTATGCCAAATTGTCAATAACGCCGTCCACGAGATTGCTCTCGGAGAATGCCGTGCCGTCGTTACAAATCCAGCCATTTGCTTCTGCAAAACGATCAATGCCGAGCGCTTTTGCATCCGCAATAACCTTAGACATATCGTCAAGCCCCGTCGTTTCATTTGCCGCATACGTAACCGTAAGGTCGGCTACATCCGTTACCTTACCTACCCAGTTAACCGTTGCATAAACTGCAGAGTTGAGATAACGAATAGACAAGCCCTCTACGTGAATACGCTCACGCAACGTCTTGTCTGTCGTTACGTTCAATGCCGATTGAATATAGCCATACCACGTAACAAGCATGTCGTTGGTATCTCCGCCCCAAAGCGATTTATTAAACAATGCACTTCTTACCACGTTGCCAGCGGGAATCTTATCTGCAATCGTTGCGTAATGCGCCTGTTGTGCCTTTAAAAGCTGCAACATATAAGGAGCCGCCGCTTCGCCGTAGTACGCCTTCATAAAGCTTTCAATCAATGCGTCTACGTTTGCGTTTACGTTTTTACCAAGCTCAGCCTTCAAGTAAAGCTTCAACGCCGCCCAATCCGTACCGACGTCATCGTTATACATACCCAAATCGTATATTACGGCTACGCCTGCATCTGCCAACGCCTGATACTTACTCTGCATATTCGTAATCGTATCCAGAGGAACGAAATAATTGTCGAAGAACACAGAATAATTCCACAAATACAGCAAACCGTCGTTCAATACGTTCGACCAACTCTCTATTTGCTCATAGAACCAAAGGTTCGTTTTTTTCGAATCATTCATGTAGCTTACATTGTTGCTGAAATCGTAATAATAGTTATATTCAACGGGAGCAACCATCACGGAAAGCATCACGTTTTCATAGCTTTCAAGCGTTACGTCTTGCGGTACTTCCATCGTAGAGTTATACGCAAGAAGAATCAGCTCGACTTTCCTGCTAATCATCGGGTTTAACGCCTTCGCAATTTTATTCATCAAATCGACGTAATCGGAAGTGGTAAGAGAAGCATCTACAAAGTCGGGAGCAGAGAATTGAACCCGTCCCAACGAAGAATTATTAATCTGTTCAGCAAACTTCTCTGCAACCACCGCTGCAATACCCGCGCGATTTTCTTCCGTTGTAATATCCAAGGTGCGGTTGCTATTTCTCGTGACGAACCATTCATCGTGTTGCGCTACCGTACCGCTTGCGCCGTATTCCTCTTCTGAAACAATGGTAAGGAAGTTATGCCAGCCATTTCCGCCTATCCCAAGCTCTACCATACCAAGACGGTCTGCATACATGTCTTTATCCTTTGAAACGCCGTCGATAATCCAATTATATTCGATGCTAGGATTGAAAATAATCGTCTCATGCATGCCGATTTTTGCATCTTCAGGTGCGTCCACGTGCGAATTTACCGTATCCGTGTAATATACCAAACCAAAATACTCTTTCAAGAAGCCGTATACAGCGTTCAAATGTCCGTATTCGGAAATGCCGAACATACAAACGTTGTTCCCAATGCGTTGCAACTTATACCCTGTTTCCATTTCCAAGCCGTCTTCTATTGCGCCCATTTCCAACGCAAAACTTCCTAAAACGAGATATCTGCCATCCGCTTTAAGCATATTTACGTCGTCGTAGTATTCGATTAACAATTCTTTGCCTGTAAGCGCCTTAATTTCAGCCGCCAACGCTCTTGCCGCTGAAACGTTATCCACAACCAATGCGTCCGACTTCGACATAACAATCGAACGAACCTTGTCAATCGTGTAACCGCCCGCAATACCGCGAAGGTCAGTTACGTACATTTGGAAAGGCTCAGTTTTATAATCACTGTGCCAAAGCGCAAGCACTTCGTTCAGCGTCGTACCAGCGCAAGTGTAAGTGAATTCGTCGTTTACGTAAACGTTCCATTCACTACCGTTGCCCGTATTTTCAAGATGGACGGAAACCCAATTTCTACTGTCTACGTACTTCACCCAAGCATCGTCAAACTGTACGTATCCGTTTGCCTTAAACATAAAGTTTACTTCTGCGTATTCGGAAATATCCACCGCAGCGAAATCCCCTTTCGCCAAGCCGTTTTTAAGATATACGTTGTCATAGCCCGTAGGTACGCTTTCACCGTCCGTAGCTACCACCTGCGTGAACACGAGGTTGCTAATCTTCATACCCGTTTCACTTTCTTCCACTTCTTTCAAAGCCTTAATTTCCGTGAAAACGGTTGAACCCGTCGGCGTACAAGATGTGAAAATTTCGCTAAGCGTAGAGCCGTTGTAAATCTTTTCGTAGCGTTCGTGTCTGCCGAATTCATAGCCATTCATTGCAGAATCCAAGTAGACAACGCCTTGTCCTTCGTCCGCTTTAATCCCTTCAAACACAACCTTCCACGTACCGTCGCCGTTGTTAAACAAGCTCATATACACCCAATCGTTGGGCGCGTCAATGTAGCCGCTCCAACCTTCGATTAAGAAGTAGCTGCTGTGCTTAAATGCAAAATAAAGTTCTTTATAGGAAGAAACGTTATCCGTATTGAAACCGCCTGCAGTGGAATATACCTTGCTAAAACCGCTAGGCGCAGCCTCTTCCGTCAAGGTAGGCGACTCCATAAACGCCAAATCCGTTGTTACGTACACCTCTTCCTTGCTGCCGCGAAGCTCCGTTACGTAGAAATCGGCTGATGCATCGTTGTACCAGCCTGCAAGAATTTCCTGCAAGCTTAAGCCGCTGTATTTCGCCGTGTATTCCGTAGGCGAGGGCTTACCGTTTATAACGTTTGCCGAAACGCTCATACGCCACGTGCTGTCTACTTGTTTATTCAAATAAACTGTTACCCATTCGTTTGGGCTGTGAACGTAATACGCCCAATTCCCGAAGAGAATCCAACCGTTTCCATTCGTTGATTTGATTGCAAAACGGAGCTCGGTATACGCAGAAACGTCTACGCTTGCAAAATCACCTTTATTTAAAGTACTTTTATAGGAAACAAGTTCATACCCAACAGGCGCGGTTTCCGCTTTTATTTCAGCATTTGCCAAAGCGGAATCCGTTACCCTTTCACCCCAAAGAACAGGGTTACTTTGGGGCTCTAACTCTACAAAACTTTCAGGAATTTCAGGCACGGGCATCTCCCTTTCAATACCGCGGAGCTCGGTTACGTACACAACCGCAGTCGTGCTTTCCGAACGCCATGCGCCCAACAAATCCTTTAACGTATGACCCGTCATCTCGTACGAACGACCTAACGAAGCCCAACCGTTATTCACGTCATAAACAGGCACGTCCGTCGTAATTGTCCACTGGTCACCGCCGTTGTTGACAAGAGTTACGGGAATCCACTTTCCATCGTTGGTGCCAAAGCAACGATTGTAGCCGTCCAACATCAGGAAGTTGTCGTGCTTTATCATAAAGCGCAGTTCCGCATAGGTGTTAAGCGAAACGTTTGCAAAGCTGTTCATGGAAAGGTTAGTCAGCGTGTACACACATTGATAATTTTCATAGCTCGAGGGCAAATTACTTTCGTCTGCAACCGTGGAGTTTTTCAAGATTTGCGCCTTGATTAATTCCCCCCAAGGGTCCCCTTTTTCACCGCGGATTTCCGTTAAGTAAACGTCCGCGCCGCTAGAAAACTCAAACCACGTAGAAAGCACTTCCTTCAAGGTCGTACCCGTTGCCGTATAGCTATAAGGCTCTACGTTTGCGCCTGCAATCTTCGCATTGACCGTTACCGTCCAAGTACCGTCGCCGTTATTGACCAGCTGTACGAGTTTCCAAGCGTCTAAGAATTCCGCATTTTGCGCATATGCGCCCCAGCCCTTGATGGCGAAATAACCGCCCGTAAGCGATAAGTAGAAGCGTACTTCTTCGTAAGCAGAAATATCTACGTCCGCAAACTTTACGCCTGCCTCTACGTTTTCAAGATAATATACCTTTTCATAGCCTTCGGGAATAGCTTTCGCCGTAGTTTCTGCAAAACCGTCGATGGCTTTGTCTACAATTTTCGTTCCGTACATTTCTACGGGAGGACATCCTACGCCGCGGATTTCCGTCAAGTAAACGTCCGCACCGCTAGAAAACTCAAACCACGTAGAAAGCACTTCCTTCAAGGTCGTACCCGTTGCCGTATAGCTATAAGGCTCTACGTTTGCGCCTGCAATCTTCGCATTGATCGTTACCGTCCAAGTACCGTCGCCGTTATTGACCAGCTGTACAAGTTTCCAAGCGTCTAAGAATTCCGCATTTTGCGCGTATGCGCCCCAGCCCTTGATGGCAAAATAACCGCCCGTAAGAGATAAGTAGAAGCGTACTTCTTCGTAAGCAGCAATATCTGCGTCCGCAAACTTTACGCCTGCCTCTACGTTTTCAAGATAATATACCTTTTCAAAGCCTTCGGGAATGGCTTTCGCCGTAGTTTCTGCAAAACCGTCGATGGCTTTGTCTACGATTTGCGTACCGTACATTTCTACGGGAGGACGTTCTACACCGCGGATTTCCGTAAGGTAAACGTCCGCGCCGCTAGAAAACTCAAACCACGTAGAAAGCACTTCCTTCAAGGTCGTACCCGTTGCCGTATATACGTAAGGCTCTACGTTTGCGCCTGCAATCTTCGCGTTAATCGTTACCGTCCAAGTACCAGCGCCGTTATTGACTAGCTGTACGAGTTTCCAAGCGTCTAAGAATTCCGCATTTTGCGCGTATGCGCCCCAGCCCTTGATGGCGAAATAACCGCCCGTAAGCGATAAGTAGAAGCGTACTTCTTCGTAAGCAGAAATATCTACGTCCGCAAACTTTACG
>SVIK01000049.1 GCA_015069525.1 Clostridiales bacterium
CCCCGAAGAACTTGATGCAGAAGTAAAAGCGTACGGCTACGATAAACTTTACAAGGCGCTTGATACTTTTGATAGACAAGAAAGACAAGCGAAGCAAGCGGAAGCGGAAGCAGAAATTATTGCACATTTCAAGGAAATCTATCCCGACCAAATCCGTGAAGTGAAGGATTCCATTTACTATATCGTAAAGGGTATCGTGCGCGCGAAGATTTTCGACGGCGTTCGTCCCGACGGCAGAACGCTTGACGAAGTTCGTCCTATCTGGTGCGAACACGGTATTCTTCCCAGAGTACACGGCTCGGCAGTATTTACGCGTGGCCAAACGCAAGCGATTACGACGTGTACGCTTGGTATGCTTGGCGAAGCGCAACGCATGGAAGGGCTTGACGAGGAAGAAGAAAAGAGATATATGCACCAATACAATTTCCCCGGTTATTCCACGGGCGAAGCGAAAGCGCTTAGAAGCCCTGGTCGTCGTGAAATTGGACACGGTGCGCTTGCAGAACGCGCGCTCGTTCCCGTAATTCCTTCCCCCGAAGAATTCCCGTATGCAATCCGCGTGGTATCCGATATCTATTCCTCCAACGGTTCCTCCTCGATGGCTTCCGTTTGCGGTTCGACGATGTCGCTTATGGACGCAGGTGTACCTATCAAAGCACCCGTAGCGGGCTGTGCAATGGGTCTTGTTAAGGACCAAGAAACGGGTAAGTACGTTATCATGACGGATATCCAAGGCTTGGAAGACTTCCTTGGCGATATGGACTTTAAGGTGGCTGGTACGGATAAGGGTATTACGGCTATCCAAATGGATATCAAGATTAAGGGTATTTCCAAGGAAATCATGCTTGACGCAATTGCAAAAGCGCAACTTGCAAGAAAACACATTTTGGGTAAAATGCTCGATTGTATCCCTGCCGTTAGCGAAGAACTTTCCCTTTATGCGCCGAAGATTGTCACGTTCAAAATCAATCCCGAAAAGATTGGCGACGTTGTTGGTAAGCAAGGCAAAGTTATCAATAAGATTATCGAACAAACGGGCACGAAGATTGACATTGAAGAAGACGGTACCGTATGCATCGCTTGCTATGGCGACGTTGCAAACGCAAACCGTGCAAAAGCGATTGTCGAATCGATTGCACACGACCCCGAAGTGGGCGATATGTTCGTAGGCGTAGTCGTTCGTATCCTTTCCAAAGTGGGTGCTTTCGTAGAATTTGCACCTGGTAAGGACGGTATGGTACACATCTCCAAACTTAGCGAACAAAGAGTAAACCAAGTGGAAGACGTACTCAATATCGGCGACAAAGTGAAAGTAGAAATCATCAAAATCGGCGAAAAGGGTATCGACCTTCGTTTGCTTGAAAAGATGGACTAATCGAATAGAAAATAATAAAAACTCGGTTTGTGTCAAACCGAGTTTTTTATTTTCTTAAAGTACTTGAAAAAAGGCAAAGAATGTGCTATACTGATTTTTAATAAAAAGTAGGTTTTTAGGGGTGATTTATGATAAATTTACACGAATTGGTGGGGATAAACGAAGAGGAATTTTGTAATTATAAGGTACATTTCGCCATTGGAAGAGAGAAAAGGAAAGAACCTTATAATATTTTCTTGATTGACGATTTTAAGGATTGGCAAGAACGTCAAACGGGTAAAAATTGGAGCCGTGACTATATACTTTCCTTAATTTATTACGATAAAGACATTTGGATGTTTGGTGGGGTGTATAAGGTATTACCCATTGAGCCTGTGCCGATTGATAATGGACATGGTTGGAAGGGTTGGAAATATGAAACCGAATTAACCGACAAAGCCACCGAATATATCGGTAGAGCTTTTTTTAGATTTAAGAAAGAGTTTCGTGCGTCTTATCCCACGCTTGAATTAGACCCGAAAAACGGCGAACCTATCGCAAAAATGCCGTTGTCGCATATTTTAGATAAAAGGGTTGCGCTTACCGATTTTTTGGGGTTTGACCAAGTGAATATAGATTATAAGACGTTAAAACATATTGTTTTGGATAATATTTTATCTTGGAAATCTGCCTTATCCAACGTTAAAGGTATTTATTTGATAGTGGATACGTTATCGGGAAAACAATACGTGGGTAGCGCGTATGGGGACGATTGTATTTGGCAACGCTGGGCAAACTACGCAAAAGACGGGCATGGTGGCAACGTGGAATTAAAGGAACTGTTGAAAGCAAACGGAGAAGATTATAAGTACAACTTTAAGTACTCTATTTTAGAGGTTTGCAATATGAATTTGGGAAACGAATACATAATAGAAAGGGAAACGCATTGGAAAGAAGTATTATTAACCCGTCGTTTTGGGTTGAATAAAAATTAAAGTAAACGGCGGAGCAGTAAGCTCCGCCGTTGTTGCGTATGTAAATTAAATTTTCTTTCGTAAAATATAATCGTGGTTGACCATGCCGTTGCCAAGTTCTACGTCCAAAGCCTTTTCAATGACAAACCCGTTTTTTTGGTAGCACCTAAGCGCTCTTGCATTTGCTTGATTGGCACTTAACATAAGGTCTTTTCCACGCTTTGCCATAAACGCAAACGCTTCGGCGGGATATCCCTTTCCGCGTGCGGAGGGGCGTAAATACAGCTTGTCCATGTACGTTTCGTTTTCCCGTTCTACAAACACCAAAACGCCGTCGTCGCCCAACTTAAAATATTCGTATCCCATACTACGATATTCTTGCAAACCCTTTTCCGAGAAGAATTTATCGAGCAAGAAATCGATTTGCTCTTTGGGCAAAATCGTGCCGTACGTTTCGTGCCAAAGGGGATACATAAACTCATAAATTTCCGTAAAATCTTGCGGAGTAAACGCTTTAATTTCCATACTTGTATTATACTCGTTTTCCAAGGATAAGTCAAAGCTTTTTTAATTCAATTTTTGTCAAAACAGTTGACGAAGAGTAGGATAGTGTATTATAATAATACTACAAGGCAAAGGAGAAAAGTTATGGTTTGTAAGAATTGTGAAAAAGAAGTAATGGAAGAAGCATATTATTGCCCTTATTGTGGAGCAAAACTTAAAGAATACGAATTGGAAGTTCCCTTAGAGGAAGAAGTGCAAACGGTTTCCCCTATTGCGGAGCAAGAATCTACCATGCAAACGGAAGAAAAACCCGCCAACGATATGGCGCTTATTGGGTTTGTCGGTTCGTTCGTGTCCCCGCTTTTGGGGTTTGCGCTCGGTGGCGTAGGCTTGGCGCGTTCGTTTAAGAAAAAGGGAGCAGGCAGAGGCTTTTCTATTGCGGCGCTTTGCGTATCGGCGTTTACTTTTATCGTCAACATGTCTTTACAAGCGTGCAATATGCTTCTTATGGGCTATTAATTAATAGAATACTTGACGCGCCCGCAGGCTTTTGCCTGCGGGCGCTTGACTTATAAGATACTAAGTGTTATAATAATCGGGTAAGGAGTAAAGCTATGAAATATATCGAACTGACAATCCATACGACGACGGAAGCGAGCGAAATCGTTTCCGATATTATGTGGAATTATACCGACTATGGCGTGACCATTTGCGATAGGGCGGACGTTATTGCCCTGCAAACGAGCAAGGAAACGACGTTTTGGGATTATATGGACGACGAACTGACGGAAAACAAGCAAACGGACGTACTCGTGAAATGCTACGTTGCCGAGGACGTCGCGCCCGAATATATTCCTGCTATTTTAGCGGATATCCAAAACGCAAAGGAGCTTTCGGGAGGAGCGCTCTCTTTTGGGACGTTGGAAGATACCAAACGCACGGTAGACGGGGACGATTGGATTGACGTTTGGAAAAAACATTTCCGTCCTATCCATTTGGGAAAAATCGTCGTCGTGCCGGAGTGGATAGAATATACCCCCCAAGCAGACGAAAAAATCGTACTTCTCGATTCGAACATGGCGTTTGGCACGGGTGAACACGAAACGACTTCCTCTTGCGTAGAGCTTATGCAATCGTACATCACCCCCGACAGCGTTTGTATCGACGTCGGCTGTGGGAGCGGTATTTTAGGCATTTCCGCTATTAAATTGGGGGCAAAGAAAGCGTATCTCACGGATATCGACCCTATCGCTGTGGAAAGTTCTTTGCACAACGCAAAGCTGAATAGGGTGGACGATAAGACGGTGGTTGCGCATGCCAATCTTTTAGACGACACGGATATCCAAGGGGACGTGGTAATGGCGAACATTACGGGGGAAGTATTAAAATTGCTTGCTCCGTCCATGCCCAAAAACCTGAAAAAGGATGGCGTGCTCATTTTAAGCGGTATCATTGAAAGCCGTTTGGAAATGGTGAAAAACGCTTACGAAGAAGTGGGTTTAGAAGTGACGTTAGAAAAGAGAAAAGGCGAGTGGTTTGCGCTCGTATTAAAACATAAAGCGTAAAAGAGGTAAATATGTCTTCGTTGAAACGTTTTTTCGTGGACAAAATTGAAGATACCGCTCTTTTAGAGGGGGACGAATTCGAGCATGCAAAAAACGTGCTCCGTTTAAACGTGGGCGCGGAAGTAATACTGCTTGATAACAGCGGAAAGGAATACACCGCTATCGTTTCGCAAATAGAGAAAAAGCGTATGCTTTTGAACGTAGTGCGCTGTGAAGTGGGGGAAAGGGAGGCGAAAACGGACGTTTGTCTGCTGTTCGGGTATTTGAAAAACGCGGACAAAAACGAGTTTATCGTGCAAAAGGCAGTAGAGCTCGGTGTGAAAAAAATCGGCGTATTTTCCTCGGAATTTTCCTCCGCGTACATGAACGCAAACAAGCTGGAAAGGTTGCAAAAAGTGGCAAAAGAAGCGTCCAAACAATGCCTTCGGGCAACGGCGCCTATCGTGGAATATTACGAGGATTTGTCTTCGGCATTAAAAAGCGCAACTTCTTACGATAACAAAATTTTTGCCTGCGAATTTGCGAAAGAAAGCGAGGTCGCGCTGGGAGAGATAAAAGGAAGCACGGCAATCGTCGTGGGAAGCGAGGGCGGATTTTCCAAAGAGGAAGCGGAAGAGGCGAAAGCGCTTGGGTATAAACACGTCACGCTTGGTAAACGCATTTTGCGTGCGGAAACGGCGGGCGTTGCGCTTACTGCCGTCGTAATGTTCGCCTTGGGAGAGTGGCAATGAAAGCGGTCGTTTTCACGCTCGGCTGTAAGGTAAACGACGTAGAAAGCGGGTCGATTATTCACGGTTTAAAGACGCTTGGCTACGCAGTATCAAGGGAGCTGGAAGAGGCGGATTTATACGTTATCAACACCTGTGCCGTGACGGCGGAGGCGGAGCGCAAAAGCCGTCAAGCCATTGGCAGAGCGTTAAAATTTAATCCCCAAGCAAAAGTGATTGTTTGCGGTTGCGCCTCGGAAAAGAACGCGCGTGCGTTTATGGAAAAGGAAGGTGTGTTTGCCGTCGTTGGGGCAAAGGGGAAAAACCGCGTTTTGGAAATCGTGCAATCGGGCTTTAACGAAAGCTTTTCAGGGGAGCAGGTATGCGATAACGCGCTCGGCTACGAAGAAATGCCTTTGCCCGAGTGCTTAAAGACGAGAAATTTTGTAAAAATTCAAGACGGGTGTAATCGGTTTTGCTCCTATTGCATTATTCCGTACTTGCGCGGGCGTAGCCGTTCGAGAAAGGTGGAAAGCGTGCTGGAAGAAGTGCAAAAGGGCACGGCGCTGGAAACGGTGCTTACGGGCATCGATTTATCCACCTACGAGGACGAAAACGGACGGGATTTAAGCGATTTGCTGTCGGCGCTTGGCGGGGCAAATACGCGTATCCGTTTGGGCTCTATGGAAGTGAGCATGATAACCCCGCGTTTTTTACAAACGCTCAAAAGCATGCCCAACTTTGCGCCCCATTTCCATTTGTCGTTGCAAAGCGGTTCGTCTGCGGTATTGAGAAGTATGAACCGTCACTATACGCGCGAGGAATACCTTGAAAAGTGTAAAATGATATACGAAGCCTTTCCAAACGCAGGGATAACGACGGATATCATCGTCGGTTTTCCTACGGAAACGGACGCCGATTTTGCACAGTCGCTCGCGATAGTAGAGGAGGCGGGCTTTTCGCAAATTCACGCTTTCCCGTATTCACCAAGAGAGGGGACGAACGCGTATAAAAAATATAAGGAACTACCCGCAACGCTAAAAAAGGAGCGCGTAGAACGTATCCTAAGCGTAGGGGCAAAGCAAAAGGAAAGGTATTTGCAAAGCTTTATCGGCAAGGAGCTTACTATCGTGCCCGAGCGCTGTATAGACGGCTTGACGGAGGGGTATGCGGAGAATTATATCCGCGTATACGTAGTGGGAGAAACGGAGAAAAAGCTGACGAAGGTTTGCGTGACGAAGGTGTATAAAGACGGCGTACAAGCCGAAAAAATAAAGGAGTAAACGAATATGGAGAACTGTATTTTTTGTAAGATTATTGGCGGGGAAATTCCTTCGCCCAGATTGTACGAGGACGATAAAATGATTGTTATTCGGGATATTGAACCGAAGGCAAAATTGCATTATCTTTGTATCCCCAAAACGCATTTTGCATTGCTTGACGAAATGGACGAGGAAAAAAGTGAGATTTTAAAATATTGCTTTGAAAAAATTGCGCAAATCAAGGATAGCCTTGGTTTGCAAGACGGCTACCGCATTATTATCAATCAAGGCGAAAACGGCGGGCAAACGGTGCATCATTTGCATATTCATTTGCTCGGCGGAGAGGTGCTTGGCGGGTTTTAAGCGGTGCATCACCGCGCCAAAATTTTTCTATCTTTCGTTGTCGTTTTATTGTAGCGGTGTCGCAAGTGGAAAATAAAAAAGGTATAAACAATAAAATATCGGGCAATAATCCCTTCCGTGAATAAGCGGAAGGGGTTTTCTTTATGTTCTTTTGGCGGTTAAAACGTACGGCGAAGATGGTATGTGCAACGGTTATCACGCTGGGTGTGTTTGCGCTCGTGCGGGTGGTAAACGTGGATAAATTCGGCGGGTATGTTGGGGAAAGAACGTATTATTTGGACTCTGCCTCTTCGCAAAGCTTGCAGACGGATGCGTTGAAAGGCTTGCAGTTTCTTCGGGTGCGCGGGGAGAGCGTTTTTTTGGAAGAAAGCGTGGACGAAGCGTTTTTGGAAAGCGTTTTGAGAAGCTACGACGCTAGCGTTTTGTGGATAGAAGAAACGGACGGGATTGTTTCTTATTATTGTTATACGCCCTGCTTTGAAGAGGGTGTGCATATCAACGGCAGAAAGGTGAATTTGCATATCGCTACCGATAATCGGCGCGTCGTAATCGGTTCTCCCATAATATTCGGCGGATTTTGAAAAATCGTGTATAAAAAGCGAAAAAGCGGGAAACATTTACATACAAAGTTATAAAGGAGCGAACAAACATGCAAGAACACAAGGAAAAAGAGAAGAAGACGAAAAGAGCAAAAAAATGGAACGGCGAAAAGCGGTTTTATCTATTTACTGCGCTTGGTTGCGTGGCGGCACTTACGGCAATCGTAATCGTAGCGGTGGCTATATCGGGTGGGGATAAAGGGAAGCTTAGCGATAAAGTGGACAATACGCCCACCGTAGAAACACCCGACGACACGCCTACGCCCCCTAACGATAACGAGCAGGTTTCCACGCTTCCCGAGGGTATGATTTCGCCAATAGAGCTCGTTTCCGTCACGCACGAATACGGTTTTTATCATAACGACACGCTCAATTGCTATTACGAGCATAAGGGCATGGATTTTTCGGCAGAAGTGGGCACAAAAGTGCTTGCCGTGGAGGACGGAAAGGTGGAAAGCGTGTACACTAGCGACGTATTGCTTGGCACGGAAATCACGATAGACCACGGAAACGGCGTGAAATCGGTTTACCGTTTCGTCACGGAAGCGGAAGGCTTGAAAGTGGGGGATACGGTTAAGAAAGGGGACGTTATTGCAACGGTAGCCGAAGCAAGTGGCAACGAATATAAGCAGGGCGCACACCTGCATTTTGAAATCGTCAAAAACAATACGAGCGTAGACCCTTCCACCTATTTAACGTTGGAAGAAAAGTAATAAAAAGCCGAGCTAAAATGAAATGCACCCCAAAAGTGTTTAGCTTTTGGGGGTGTATTTTTTATGGCAAAAAAACTTGCCTTCTCCTTTGAAGGGAAGGCTTTGGATAAAGAGGGGCTTTATAAAACAACCTCCCTAAAAAGGGAGGTTGTAGTTATATTTATTCCGTTTTATTTTCCGTTGTATCCGTCGTTTCTACCGCTTCTACCGTTTCCGTTTCTTGCACCGTTTCCACCGTTTCCGCGTTTGTTTCCGTTTCTACGGGGGTTGCGTTTTCCGTTTTTTCCACGCTTTCGCTTACGTTTTCAACGACCGCTTTCTTTTTGCCGTATTTCTTGTAGAGGAGTAAGCCGACTACAAAGAGCACGATAGCGATACTAATCCATTGCGAAGTGGAGAGGAGGAACTTCCCGCGCGCTTCGTCGCCACGGAAGAATTCGATGAAGAAACGCCAAGCCGCATAGGTAAGGCAATAGATGGTTGTGTTCAATTTGAGGTGCGGTTTTTTATAATAGAACCACATCAACACCGCAAACAAAATCAAGAGGACGCTTGCTTCCAAAACGGGCACAGCCAAACGGTTGGGCCCCCAGCCGTAGTAAACGATTTCCATAGTATTGGGGTCGTAAAAACCGCACCAGGTAGGAAGGGAGAAAAATCCGTCGTATTCTACGCCGTAGCAACAGCCTGCCAATTGGCAGCCCACACGGCCGAGCGCGTGTCCCAAAGGGAAAACGGTTGCGAATACTTCGTAGTAATCGGTCATCTTCATTTTAAAGCATTTGCCGTATAACCAAAGCCCGAATGCCCCGCCGATAAGTCCGCCGTAGAAAACGAACCCGCCTTTCATAATACTTGCAAAATCGCCCGCCTTGATAAAGGTGATAACGTCTTTAATGGAAACAAGGCAATACAAAAGCTTTGCCCCGACAACACCGCCTAAAACGGCAAAAATTGCAGAATACGTAAGCTCGTATCCCGAAAGTTTTCTCTTCTTAATTAAAAATACGGCAACCAATGCCGCAACGCCAATGCCCAAAAAATAAAATAACCCATAAAAGGGCACGACTTTTCCAAATATAGTAAAACTCATAAGTTTTTATTTCCTGTTAAATTTTGGTAAAATAGGGGGAATAAGGAAAAAACGACTCGGTTGTAGTTAAACTACCATAACCGAATCGTTTTCCTTCATTCATTAAGCGAGCGCGTTAAGCGCATCGCCTGCTGCTTTAGCTTCGCACATTACGCAAAGAGAGCAAAGACCGCAGGTGAAGAAAAGGATACCGTTAAGTACCACAGCGATGATGCTGATTACCAAACCTGCCGTAGCTACACCGCTCTTCTTCTTCTTACCAGCTACAACCGAGAGAATCAACGCTACGATTGCAACAGGAAGGGAGATGAGGGAGAACCAACCAAACCAACCAAGGACCAAGGATACGATACCAAGGATAAGACCAGCTACTGCCATAACAACACAACCTCCTATAAAATTTCTATAATATTTGCATATTACAAGATTGATTATATACTATTTTTATGCGGGTGTCAAGTGTTTTAATGCACTTTTTCAACACTTTTTTCACTTTTTTTTCACAAAACAGATTGGATGAGGAGAAACATAAGTTTTCATAGAAAACGTACGGAAAAATTCTTGTAAAGGCATATTTTAATGGTTTGACGAATATATTTTACCATTCAATATATATTGTGCGCGCGCGTATAAGGAGTAGGATATGAAAAAAATAATTTGTCTTATTTTTTCCGTGATTTTATTTTTGGGGCTGGGGACGGCTTGCGACGGTTGTAAAAAGGAAAAACCTTTGTCAAGCAAATATGAAATCTGTGTGGAATACGCTCCTGAAAACGGTACGCTTGCAGGGACGGAAAAATGTACGTTCGAAAACACGACGGAAAGCGAATTGTCCGTGCTTAAATTTCAGCTATATCCCAATGCCTATCGTAAAGACGCGTTGTATAAGCCCGTTTCTACGGGTACGCATGCCGAGGCGTATTATGCAGGGGAAAGCTATGGGGAAATGGTGATATCCTCCGTTAACGGGGCAAAGAATTGGGAAATTGCGGGCGAGGATGAAAATATTTTGTACGCCTATTTGGAGCGTTCACTTTTTCCTGGGGATAAGGTAGTGCTTGACATCGCTTTTATGGTGCGTCTTGCGAAGGTAAACCACCGCACGGGGATAACCGAACGCACGGTGAATCTGGGCAACTTCTTCCCCGTTTTGTGTGGGTTCAAAAACGGCGGTTTCTACGAGGTGGCGTATTATAGCGAGGGGGACCCGTTTTATAGCGAGTGCGCCGATTATACGGTGACGGTAAGAACGCCGAAGGAATACGTGGTGGCTTCGTCAGGTACGCTCGCGCGGGAAAGAGTTTTGGAAAGCAAGACGGAACGCGTTTTCGAGATAAACCGTGCACGGGATTTTGCTATGGTGCTTTCCCCGTCCTTTCGCTCTATGCAAGCGGAGGTGAACGGTAAAACGATTTATTATTACTATTACGACGAAAAAACGGCTCAAAAAAATATAGACGTGGCGAAAGAAGCGTTTGCGTATTTTGAAAAGACGTTTGGGGAATATCCGTACGAAACGTACTCGCTCGTGCAAACGGGCTTTTGTATGGGCGGTATGGAATATTCTGCCCTTTCCATGCTGTCGGATACCCTGCAAGAACAAGACGTCGTACGGGCAATCGTGCACGAAACGGCGCATCAATGGTGGCAAAGCGTAGTGGGGAGCGACCAACTCGAAAACGCTTGGCAAGACGAGGGTCTTGCCGAATACTCCGCGCTACTCTTTTTTGAGGAGTATGAAAAATACTCGTTGACGAGGGATGCGCTCGTGGCAGAGGCTCTCAAAGAATACCGTTCCTACTACGACGTGTACGGTTCCGTTTTGGGGCGGACGGATACGGCGATGAAACGGCATTTAAAAGATTTTGTTAGCGATTACGAGTATAAGTGTCTTGCCTACGACAAGTCTGTCGTCATGTTTGATACGCTCCGTAAAAGCTTGGGGGATAAGAAATTTCTATCGGCACTTC
>SVIK01000050.1 GCA_015069525.1 Clostridiales bacterium
TCAGCTCTGGCGACACGCCACCGCCTAAAAAGGTTGGGAGGCGCACAACCCTATCGACGATACCGCTACATACAAGCGACAACGAAAAATAGAAAGACTTGGGGGCGGAGCTACTCCGCCTCCGCTACTCTAAAATGTTGCTCGTAATAAAATCCACGCCTGCTATTTTCGCCATATTCGCGTGTTCGAGCGTGTCAAGCGTCCACACGTTTACCTTTAACCCATGCGCGTGCAATTTCTGCACTTTTTCGGGGGTAATGCAATATCCGCAAAGGTCGGCGTCCATTTTATTTTCAATCATAAATTGAATTTCCTTTTCCTCGCACTCTGCAAATAAGCATTGAATATCGCTGTCGGGATACCTTTCGCGAATCGCCAAAAGATTGCCCAAATAAAAGGAAATAAACGTCGTCTTTTCATACCAACCGAGCGCTTTGATAAGCTCCACCATTTCCCAAACTTTTTCCTTCGGGAAATCTCCCTTTACCTCCAATATCGATTGCTTGTCGTACTTCTTACAAATACGGATATATTCTTCAAGCGTCGGCGGAAATAAATCGGCGCGCACCTTGCTCCCGTCCGTGTCCTTAATACGGATTTTTCTCAGGTCTTCCATATCCGTTTCTTCGATAATCACGTCCTCGCCCGCTACCCTTGCAAACGATTCGTCGTGCCCGATAAGGAATTTTCCGTCCTTTGTTAAATGCACGTCCGTTTCAATGCCGTAATAGCTTTTCACGCCCGCCACCAAAAACGCAGGACAGGTGTTTTCCGTTTCCAGCCCCGACACCCCGCGGTGGGCTATCATTTTGATATTCCCTTTGTTTTCAAATTTAATCGTATTCATAACCCCTCCAAAAAATTTACGATAACCTTCCCGAAAAGTTGGAATCTGTCCACCCCTATCCCCGACAACATTACATACAAGCGTCAACGAAAGATAGAAAAATTCAGCTCTGGCGACACGCCACCGCCTAAAAAGGTTGGGAGGCGCACAACCCTATCGACGATACCGCTACATACAAGCGACAACGAAAAATAGAAAGACTTGCCCGCAGGGGCACCCTGCTAGAAAAACGCGCCCACAGGGCACCCTGCTAATCTCTGTCCCGTCCGCCAAAAAGCAAAAACACCCACAACGCAAACCGTAAGAAATATACGAGCGAGGTAAGCAAAGACGCCACGTACGTCATTGCCGCCGCCGAAAGCATTTTTTCCGCGTGAGGCAATTCCTCTTCCGTTAAAATCCCCTCCGCCACGAGCATTTGCTTTGCCCGACGGCTCGCGTTCAGTTCCACGGGCAGGGTGACGAGCATAAACACCGTCGAGCCCCCGTACAAAATCACGCCCGCCATAGCGAGCCAAAATCCCAAATCGGAATTTTGCGTACCCGACACGAATACGTCCAAAATAAGCCCCACCAACACGAGTGGCAACGCCAAATAGCTCCCGATATTGACAACGGGAACGAGCACCGTACGCAATTTATACGGCACGTACCCCTTTTTCTTTTGCATAACGTGTCCTATCTCGTGCGCAGCCACGGCAACCGCCGCCACCGAATCGTTCCCATACACGCTCTCGGATAAGTTCACGATTTTCTTTTTAGGGTGGTAATGGTCGGAAAGCTCCCCACGCACTCTGCCGACGGAGATATCTTTAACGCCGTTGCTTTTAAGCAACCGCACCGCCGTATCGTAGCCCGTCATGTGCGAACGCGTCCCCATTTTTCTATACGAATTATAGGTGCTATGCACCCGAACGCTCGCCCAACCTGAAAAGATTGCGCACAATATCAATAGCCCGAAAAAATACCAATAATATCCAAACATATTTTTCTCCTATGGTTATACTTCTATTATAGTATTTGTACCCACGCGTAAGTTATTCCAATCATAAATCGATAGAAAAGGGATACAACGCCGATTTGGACACTCCCCTATCCTTCGCCACGCGTTTGAGCGCTTCTTTCTTATCCAAGCCCGCCAACATGTAATGGCGAATATGCTCCGTTTCCGAGAGCGCGTTTAACGGGCTCTCCCCCGCCTTTGCGCCTTCTACAAGGAGCACGTATTCCCCACGCTTCTCCCCTTGTAAGCCCTCTTGCAAGGTAAAATTTTTCGCCTCTTCGTGGATTTTCGTAATCTCCCTCACGGCGCACGCATTTCTCTCCCCAAACACCTCGTACATCACCGCCAAGTCCTTATCCACGTCTTGGGGCGCGCTGTGGAAAATGAGCGTACACTCGCATTGCTTATACTTTTCAAGGAGCGCGATTTTCTCGCTCCTTTTTTCAGGCAAAAAGCCGATAAACGCGAACCTATCGGCAGGGAGCGCCGATAAAACGAGCCCCGCAACGAACGCGCACGCGCCAGGGATAAGGGTATACGGTTCGCCCGCCTCGCGCAGGATTTTGCACACGGTATTGCCAGGGTCGGACACGACGGGCGTGCCAGCGTCGGACACGACCACGACGTTTTCTCCACGGCGGGAGGCTTCGAGGATTTTTTCTCCCGCTTCCCTTTCGTTAAATTTATGACACGCGTATAACGGTTTTTTTATCTCGTACGCGTTCAAAAGCTTTATGGTATGCCGAGTATCCTCACAAAAGATACAATCGGCGTTTTTTAACGTTTCCAACGCCCGCAAGGTGATGTCCTTTAAATTCCCTATTGGCGTCGCTACAAAACTGACCATTGTGTTTCTCCAAAATATATTTATTTAAGTGCATTTTTAGCTGTCGTCAAAGTGCCGTTGCAACCAAAGGTTGCCGTGCAGTTTTTTCGGCGTTGCCCAAAACGTTGTGGTAGTTATAAATATTTGCATTTTCTTTTTGTCCGTTCACGGACAAAAAACTTCATTTTCCGCCCCGCGGAAAACTTCACTTATCGTTAGATAAACTTCACTTTTACGCACAGCGTAAAAACTTCACCTTTTATTGACTATCGTGGGCAAGATATCGCAAGCGGGTTTTCCGCCCTTTACCCCTTCCACCATGACAAGATACGGTTTCGCCCCGTCCCTGCCCGCTACAAATTGGATTTTCTTTATCTCAATATGGACGCTTTTCAGCGTATAGCACACCTCCGCAAGTCTATCCGCGCGGTGGAGCATCGCTATCCGTCCGCCGTATTTCAAGGCAAACGACGCCGATTGCGCAATTTCCTCCAACGTGAGCGTAATTTCTTTACGGCAAATGGCTTTCTCGTACGTTTCGTTGTCAAACCCGCCCTTTTCGTAGGGGGGATTGCATAAAACGAGCGAGAATTTTTCACGGTATTTTTCCTCTATCTCTTGCAATCTACCGCACGCAAAAGAGAAATTGTCAAACCCGTTATATACCGCCGTCTTTTTCGCGAGCGATAAAAGGCTTTCTTGCAGTTCGAAAAGCGTGAATTGTAGCCGTGCTTTTTCATGACGGTTGAGCGCGTAAAAATGGAAAGCGACAATCCCGCTTCCCGCACAAAAATCGGCTACGTTATCCCCGTTTTTCGCTTTGGCGAACTTGGATAAGAGTACGGAATCGGACGTGAAACGGTACAAGTTCTTGTCTTGCACGATTTTCAGCCCGTCCAACTGCATGTCTTCCAATACTTCGCTCTCTTTCAGCTCTATCCGCTCCATAGCACGCTCCTTATCTCTTTCAGTATAACAACTTGCACGGAAAAAGTCAATAGAATAGGGATATTTCTTCCTTGAAAAACGCATACTCCCATTGTGAATACAAAAACGCAAACGCTGAAAAACGCGTTAAATACCAACCTAAAAAGGATAAAAGAACTGCTCCCCTCCGAGGACGTTTTGACGTACGTTTTCCAAACGGCGGACAACGTCGATTGCGCCCTCGTGTATGCGGACGGTATCGTCAATAAGGAGCTGTTGGGCGCACTTATCGCGCGCCCCCTTTCCGCCCTGTCTTTACACCCGTTAAAAACGGAAACCGAGCGGATATCGGCGGTGGAAAAGACGGTGCGCTTTCCCGAACTGAAACGCAAAGAAAAGATAGAGGACGCCGTAAAGGAAATTTTGGACGGGAATACTTTGCTCCTTGTCGACGGGCTTGCCGTAGGGTTTATTTTAGGAGCGAAGCTTTTGCCCACGCGCGCCGTTATCGAACCACCCACCGACGTCACCGTAAAAGGACCGAGAGAGGGCTTTATCGAGGACGTAAAGACGAATATGTCCCTCGTTAGAAAACGCTTAAAAAGCCCCGATTTACGCTTTGAAACGCTGAAAGCGGGAAAACGTTCGGACACGGCGATTACCCTTTGCTATTTACACGGCACGGTGCAGAACGACGTACTTGTGCAAGTTAGACGGAAAATTGGAGAAATCAATATTGATATTCTGCCCGATTCCTCGTACGTTTCCGCCTTTCTCGCTCCCCGTCCAAACTCCGTTTTCCGCTGTATCGGTACGACGGAAAAACCCGACGTTTTTACGGCTAAAATAGCGGAAGGTCGGGTGGGAATTTTGGTAGACGGCTCTCCCATAGCCCTCACCGTTCCGTACGTTTTAACGGAGGACTTTCAATCGAGCGAGGATTATTTCATCTCCCCCTTTCTTGCCACGATTTTTCGAACGCTCCGTTTTTTGGCGCTGTTTATCGCTATCTTACTGCCTGCCTTTTACGTGTCGGTGCAGACGTTCAAAATGCAACTCGTCCCCCTTGGCTTGATGCTGACGATTGCAAGTAGCGTACAAGAACTCCCTCTCTCCCCCGCCTTGGAAATGTTCGTCGTGCTGTTTTTATTGGAAGCGCTAAAAGAAGCGAGTATCCGTATGCCCAAATACGTGGGTATGTCGTTATCCGTCGTGGGAGCGCTCGTGCTAGGGGAAACGGCGGTGAGCGCAGGGTTTTTATCCACGCCCGCCATTATTATCGTTGCATTTTCGGGGATAAGCCTATACACCGTGCCCGATTTCGTGGAAACGGGCAGTATTTTACGTTGGCTGTTTTTAATCGTTTCGGGCTGTTTAGGGCCGTTCGGTATCGTGCTTTTATCCGCGTTTTTGTTCGTCTATCTTTTGACGAGCGACGCGTTCGGCATGCCCTTGCTTGCTCCCTTTTCCCCCTTATCTAGGCACGATTTGCGCGATACCGTCGTGAAATACGGGCTGTTCGCCTTGCACAAACGCCCGCGCATTTTCCGTTCCCCCAACCAAACCCGACTGCGCAAAAAAGGAGAAACTGATGAATAAGCTTTTGCATAACGACAGCGTAAACGCAAGACAAGTGGCTTTTTTCGCCTCTTTCGTCTTGCCCGTTTATAAACTTTTAGAGCTCCCCTCCCTTCTCGCTCGATTTGCCAAGGGAGATTTGCTCTTGCCCGCAATTTTGCAGTTTTTAACGCAATTCGGCGTGCTAATCGCCCTCCTTTTTCTCCTTTCCCGTTCGAAAAAAACGCTTTTTCAACGCTTGGAAGAAGCGATAGGGAAATGGACGAAACTCGTCTACGGCGTGTACGCGCTCGTCTTTCTCTTTTTCGCCGTACTGCCCTTGCTCGATTTAGAAAAATTCGTATACGCGGTATTCTACGACACCTCACCCACCCTCTTTTCGTTTAGCGCCTTTTTCATCCTCTCCGCGTATCTTTGCATGAAAGGGGTAAAGGCGGTGGGCAGAATTGGGGATTTGAGCTTGTTTTTATTTCCCCTTTCCTTTCTCGCCCTTATCGTTATGTCCCTCGTGGAAGCGGACGTGAGCAATCTTTTGCCCTTTTTTGAACGCTCCTTTCAAGAAACGCTAAAAGGATATACCTATTCCACTACGCATTTTGCGGATATCCTTCTTTTGTTGCCCTTGCTTGGCAACGTCCGTTATGAAAAGGGAGACGGAGTGAAAATTGGCATAGGGTATATCGTAGGCGCGCTGTTTACCCTGCTTTTCCTCGCCGTGTTTTACGGAGTGTATTCCACGATAGCCTTACGGGAGCATTACGCCTTTGCCAAAATCGCGCAATACTTCCCCGTCCTTGCCGTCGTGGGCAGGATTGACCTCGTTTTCGTGTACCTGCTTTGCCTCGTCTTATTCTTCTACACCGCAATCCCCTTGCGCAACGCCGTTGGCTGTATCGCAAAAACGTGCAATTTGCAAGGTAGAACGTTGCTCTCTTTCCTTATCAATCTTTCCGCGTTTTTATTCGTGCTCTTTTGCAATAAATATTACGATTCTATCTACGCCTTTTACGGCAACTACGCCTATCCCGTCTTTTGGGTTTTCTCCGTTTTGCTCCCCTTAGCGCTATTGTTCTTGCGCGGAGATAGCACGGAGAAACAGAGCAAAGACGCCCGACGTAGGCGCAACGGTAAGGAGAACGAATATGCGTAAAATCCACCAAAAGAATACCGTTCGGTATTTTCTCTTGCTCCTCGGCGTACTGTTTTTCCTTTTCCTTTCGGGGGATTTCGGGCTCGTTGACGTGCAGAAAACCGCTATCGTTATGGCGGTGGGGATAGACCGTGAGGAGGATACGTTTATCGTCACTTCGCAAATCGCCGTGCCACAAGCCTCCGACCAAGGCAAAGCCACGCAAACGGTGCAAATCGTCAGCCGTGGCAAGACGGTGGCGGACGCGTTTGAGGAAATTAACGCAAAAACGGGTTGGTATCCAAAGCTCGTCTTTTGTCGCTTGATTTTGCTCGGTGAAAAAACGACGCAAGAAAATGCGTTTGACGCACTTGATTTCTTCCTGCTGGACGAATATCTATCCGATAACTGCCTCGTCGCTACCTGCAACGGCTTTGCCAAGGATATGCTAAACGTGCAAGCACTCGTCGACGCGTCGGGGAGCGTCGCTATCCAAAAAATTCTTTCCGCACACGCACAACGCGGAGGAACGGTGCTCCCCTCTACCTTGCGGGAATTCGCTATCGGGTATTACAGCGAAAGCAAAAGCGGATTTTTGCCCCTACTAAAAACCGTGCCCCAGCAAGAGCAAGTAGGCGGTAATAACGGCGCGGATAATAACGAACAAAACAGCGCGGGCGCTTCCAACGGGAGCGGACAAAACGGACAAGATAGCCAAAGCGGAGCGCAAAGCGGACAAAGCAATCAAGGCGGGCAGAGCAAGGAAACGCAAAAGCTTGTTTTCGGGGGAAGTGAAACGGCGCTTTTTTACGCAGGAAAGCGGGTGGGCGTATTGACGGAGGAGGAAACGTTTGCCTTTAACGCGGTGAAGAACAAGCTACGTCTTGCGTCCTATTCGGTGACGGACGAAAACGAAGAAACGTTTACGTTGAACGTGAAACGGAACACGGTAAAAACGGCGTGTATATTGGGCGAAGACGCACGGACGGTGTATAAAATCGACCTACGTTTAACGGCGGGCTTGCTCGATTCGTCAAAGGCGTTCGGTGTGGACGAGGGCATTGACGGAGGCGATACGCCCAAAGCGGTTTTTTCGAGAGCGGAAAAATTGTTGTCTGCGCAAATCTCGTCGGCGTTTGAAAAGAGCAAAAACGTCGGGTGCGATTTATTCGGGGTGCTGGAAAGCTTGCAAAAGCGGGAGCACGCACGGTTTTTGGAAGTGAAAAACACGGCGCTGAAAAACGCGGTGTTGGAGCTTACCGTGCATTTCAGCAATATTCGTTGACGGAGTGCAGGGTACCCCTGCTGGCAAATTCTTCTATCTTTCGTTATCGCTTGTATGAAATAACGCCGACAATGGGGTTAAGGGGCAATGCCTCTTATGGGGGTGGGGCAACGCCCCACGACGCTCTGTCAAGAGTCGCCGAACGGCGAAATTTGCCAAGAACAAGCAAAACGCAGTTTTGCGTTATCAACGCCGATAGGCGTTCCAGCGGTATGCTACGCCCATACGCTTAACACCCCCCACGCGCTTCCCACTTTATACACCGTAATCGGGCAAATATTCATTTATCAAGGCGTGCATAAACAATTTTCTTGTGGATAACTTTTGCCGTTTTTAGAAAAAGAACGAATGTTTGTGGATAAAATTATCTTTTTTATACTTCTTTTTCCATTTTTTTACGAAAACTTACCACCTTTTTCCATTTTATCCACAATATTTCCCCCGAAAATTTGTTTCGAAAGTTTGTTCGTTTGCCCTATTTATCCACCGAAAAAAGCGGTTTTTTGCGGTTTTTCACCCGCAATCGCTGAAAACAGAAAGCCGTTATTGTTTATTCCTACAACATTTATCCACTATTTGAGCTTTTTCTACGTGGACAACCCCCATTTATCCACTTTTGCGGTGGATAAGGGGGATATTTGGCGTTGTATATTTTTATAAACGCATTTTTTCGCCTTTCTTCGACAACGTTTTTTCTCCACGAAAAAGCGTATTTATCCACCAAATCAAAAGTTATCCACACCCCTTTAAGTTATCCACAACACGAAAAAAGAAGAGCCGAAACGCTCTTCTTTTCTTTATTTTGATAAGGTTTATACGATTATCCAACCGATGATATAGTTTATCGGGTTATGGTTGTACAGCAATTTGAAAATCCAGCCTTTATTGAAGAATTCGCCAATGCCGTCCACGGGGATAACGCTGAGGATTGCCACCACAAGGCTGATAACAAGCACGCCTTGCAAAAAGCCTATCAAAAAGCCCAACAAACGGTTGACTCCGCTGATAATGGGCAACGAATTCACAAAATTCGAAATCCATCTTTTAATGAGCGACAAAATGAGCTTTGCCGTCAAAAACAGCACGAAGAATACGATTAGCGAAGTGATAAATCTGCCAAGCGGTCCGCCCACCACCATAGCAAGCGTCGTTCCCGCAGGGATTTCGTTATTCCCCACGCTCTCCACGACGAACTTTGCCAAAAAGGCGGGAATTTCTTGTTCTTCCAGCATCGCTTGTAGCCCTGCGTTCGACACGTCGACGTTCAAGCCTTTTATTTTGCCAAGCGCACTTGCGCAACCGTTTTCAAGCAAGCCCTGTAAACCGAACAAACCGTTCGTCCAACGCATCACGCCACGCATTAAAAGGAGCGCAACGATAAGCGCAACCACCGTCGTAATTAGGCTGAAAAAACAATCGACAAACCCACGCTTCGCCGCGAGCGCCGAAAACCCGATAATGACGATAATCGCGAGGAGCTCTATTATCAACGACGCCCACGATACGGATAAATTATACGTCACGTTTTTCCTCCTTTTTCACGTACGCTTATTATTTTTCACCAGCGTCTTTTAAATTATAACACACCCGCCGTTTTTTTTCAACTATCTAACGGGGAAAAAGAATTTTTCTTCCCCTTTCACCGTTTATCCCCCTTCCCTTTTGGCAATACTTTGGAAAGCGAGTTTTTCGCATATAAAAAAGAACGAAAGGGGCTACTATGGAATACGCTTTTCATTTATATAATAAAATCGCCGTAAACGGCATGGTCATGGCAACGGAAAAATTATTAGAGTCCAACGCACGGGAAAAACGCTTTCCCCTCCAAAAATCTATGCAAAGCGCACACTCTTGCCCCACTCCGCCAAACGCCCCGCCCGTGATTGTGTGCGTAGGGAGTGATTTGGCTATCGGGGACAGTCTTGGCCCGATAACGGGCTCTATGCTCAAATACAAAACGCAAGGCGTTTCCGCCTTTATCTACGGCACGCTTGCCTCCCCCGTCACCGCAAAGGAAATTAAATACCTGCGCGCACACTTAAAAGATACGCACGCGGGAAGCCAAATTATCGCCATTGACGCCGCCGTCGGCGCAGAGGGAGATATCGGGCTTATCAAGCTCCTTTCCTCCCCTTTATACCCAGGCGCAGGCGCAAATAAACGTTTAGGCGCGCTTGGCGATATTTCCATCCTCGGCATCGTCGCGGAGAAATCTATCGGCAATTACGGGCTGTTAAATAGCACTCGGCTCAACCTTGTTTACGGCATGGCAGAGCTCATCTCCGACGCAATCAGCACCCTCCTTTGGCAACGGCAAAACGCGGGCGTATGCGAGGAGCTCGTTCCCCCGCTGTCCCTATAATTTACCGCTTTTTCAAACGCTTTATACCAAAATAGAGTGGCGTTCCCAAAGCGTACACCCAAACGCTCTCGGTTAAGAAAATAGAGCCCACGTAAGAAAAATACGCCACGGCAACCCCCGTAAAAGCGTCCCCGCCCCCGCATAAGAACACGATTACCAGCGGAATCACGAACGCATTAACGAGCACGGGAAACAATCCACCCAGCGAAATGCGTACCCAATCCCTTTTAAACAGCCTGCCCATAAAATAGGTGGCAACGCCCGCCACGAGCGTCGCAAGCGAGCCAAACGTCACGTCGTAAAAGGCGTACGGCGAAGCGATATTAGAAAGAGCGCAACCGATAAAGAGCGCAGGCACCGCTTCGGGGAAGAAAAGGGGTAAAATGCAAAGCGCCTCTGCGGGACGGATTTGAAAAGGTCCAAACGCAAAGGGCATAAACGCATACGTAAGCGCTACGTACAAAGCGGTAATAATGCCAATGCGACAAAGACGCTTTGTAAAGCTCGTATTTTTACTCATAAAATTGTACCTCGGTTTTTTTATTAGGAAGTGTTCTACCGAAAACCTTCCTTTGTCCGTATTATAGCATTTTCCAATACGCTTGTCAATGAAAAATATCCGTAGTGCGTCTTACACTACGGATATTTTTATTTTTTCTTTTTTGTCGTTGCTTTCTTCTTCGCGTAATAGGATGCAATTGCGTCCTTTTGCCGTTTTCTTGCTTCGGGTGTTTTGGCTTTTACATAACCACTTTTCTTTTTAT